>PMTT01000762.1 GCA_003167275.1 Bryobacterales bacterium
ATCAGCACCAGGCCGGCAAGAATGGCCTCCAGAGCCGGCGGAGCCGGCCTGCGAAAACTCCCGAAAGCGTAGGACATGCGGCCGGCTTTCAGCCAGACAGGCGAAACCGCCTGTCCCACCAGGGGCCACCACCGGCCAGCGGCCTGCCCCACCACTGTCCGGAACTAGTTGCCGCCGCCGCGGCGGCCGCCGCGCTGCTGTTGCTGAGTCACTACCGTACCGCCGCGTCCGGTCGGTGGCACAACGGCCGGGGGCTTGTCCTGCCGTTCGCGATTCAGTTCCCACATGTCGACGCTTTGGTCGTAATCGTCCAGCAGGTACCGGGCGAAATAGTCCGCGCGCCGCCAGGCCACATAATCGCCGGCCGTGGTATAGCCATGGCGCTGGCCGGGCAGGATCATAATGTCGAAACGCTTGTTGGCTTTGATCAGTGCGTCCGCCAGGCGATAGGTATTGCTGGGATGCACGTTGTTGTCGATGTCGCCAGTCACCAGCATCAGGTGACCCTTCAGATTCTTGGCCAACTCGGAGTTCTTGTCGATCGAGTATTCGAACGTGACCTTGCCGTCTTTGTCCGTGACTTCCTTCACCCCGTGGTGCTTCTCGCTCCAGGAGTTGTTGTAGATGTTGTTCTCGTGATTGCCCGATTCCGACCACCCTACCTTGAAGAAGTCCGGATAGATCAACATCGAAGCCGCGGTCATGAAGCCGCCGCCGGAATGGCCCCACATGCCCACGCGCTCGATATCGATGAACGGGAACCGCTCGGCCAGTTGCTCGATGGCCGCCTTCTTATCGGCCAGGCCGTAGTCGCGCAGATTGCCGTAGCCGAAAGTGTGATACCACTTGGAACGGTGCGGGTTGCCACCGCGATTGCCGATCTCCACCATGATGATCCCCAGGTTGGCCATCATCACCTGGTTGCTCCGCGGCGTGAAGGTCTTGGTCACGCTCTCGGTCTGCGGACCGGGGTACACATACTCCACGACCGGGTATTTCTTGTTCGGATCGAAGTCGAAGGGCTTGTACATCACGCCGTACAGGTCCGTGATTCCGTCGTCGGCCTTCACCTTGAACGGCTCGGGGAACTTGTACCCCACGGCCGTTAGGGGGCCCATGTCCACTTTCTCCAGCGGCATCGTCATTGCGCCCATGCCGTCATACAGCACCGACTCGGGCGCGGTGTTCACGCGGGAGAAGGTGTCGACGAAGTACTTGCCCGAATCCGACATGTTGACGGCATGCGACGCGTCGCCGGGGTCCAGCATCTTCATCCCACTGCCATCCAGGTTGGCGCGGTAAAAGTGCATGAAGTACGGGTCCTCGCCATCTTCACGGCCAGAAGCCGTCAGGTACAGGGCGCGGGCCTTCTCGTCCACCGATGAAATATCTTCCGCGACGAATTCACCCTTGGTGACCTGGTTCTTCAGGGTCCCATCGGCGCCGTACAGATAGTAGTGACCCCAGCCATCGCGTTCCGACCACCACACCAGCTCGGTTCCGGCATTGATGATCTTCACCGGCTTGGACTCGATGTAGACGTTCATGCGCTCCTGGATGATCGGCTTCACTTCGCCCGTCGCCGTATCGGCCACGCAGACGTCCAGGCGGTGCAAGTCGCGGCTCAAACGCGTGAAGAAGAGCTTGTCGGAGCCGGGGGCGGCCCATAGCGACTCGGTCTTCTCATGCTCGCGTGCGCGCGCCGTGGGCCGCTCCACTTCCACCGAAATTCCCTGGTCCTTGAAAGCGTCGGCCTTGACCACCACCTTGTTCTTCGCGGCCACATCGAAGACCTCGAGCGAAGACTGCGGGATTTCGGCATCGCCGGGCATGGCGTATTTATACGTCTCCAGCGTGGGGCGGGGACTCGCCAGCGCGCTGATCACCCAGAGCGGCTTCACCTTGAGCGAATTGCGCCGCACGGTGGCGAACTTCTTCGAATCGCGCGACCAGGAGACGTTGGCCGCCTGCCGCTGGTTCCGAGTGGCCTCGGTCTGGTCGCCGGTATTCTCCTGCTGGTCCTGCTGCTGTTGCTGATCCTGGCCGCCGCCCATGCCCCGGCCGCCGTAGCCGTTGTCCTCGACGCCATCGGTCGTGATCTGCGTCTCGACGATGGTCTTATCGTTGGCGTCTTTGAGGGCTTTGGCGTAGTTGGCGGCGTCCATCATGTACAGGTTGTGGTTCTTGGCGAAGACCACGGTCTTGTCGTCGGGAGAAATGGAGGCCCAGGCCGGTTTGCGCTGCGGCGCTTCATCCATGAGGGTCAGCTTGCCGGAGCTCAGCTCGTACTCGAAGTTGAGCTGCTTCTGGTTGCGGCCGGGAGGCGCGGCGAAGGCTCCTCCGCGTCCGCCAACCTGCTGCTGCGCCATGTCGTTGTCTTCTTCCTCTTCCTCCTGCTGTTGGCCGGCAGTCTCCGTCACCGCGGTGGTGGTGGAAGTCTTCTTTTCACCGGGAATGATGGCTTCCCTGGGGACGTTCACGGCGAACTGGATGGACGCCTCGTTCTTGACGAACCGGATGGTGGTGATGGGCAGGTGCTGCGAGTCGTAGGGGATCCCGGTGGCGGTAGTCAGGCTGGCCGCGAGCTTTACGGGATCGAAGACGTACGTCTTGGTTTTCTTCAGCGGGTCGACCATGTAGAACTTGCGGCCCTTGTTGTTCTCGAAGGTGTACCAGAAGCGGTCGCCGGAATCGAGCCAGTGCGGAGTGACGGCGGTATCGAAGACCAGCTTGCCGACCTTGGCGGGGATCCACTGGGCCGCCAGCTCATAATTGGCTTTCGCGGCTTTAGCAGGGCCGGTGGCGACGGGCGCGTTATCCGCGCCAATGCCAGGAAGCGTTGCGGCGAGCAGCACCAGCAGCCCACCGGAAACAGCAGCATATCGCGCCCAACGCGGGCGGCCGATCTCGATTGTACTTCGCATGCAGAACTCCTGTTGGGAAACGTCCGGGACGGATTCTTGTACTATATCTTACGGCGGGGTCCGCGTGCGTGGTAGGGTGCTGCCTATTGCGAATCGACAGGTACACCAACGCCGTTCGGTCTACCTTGCTTTACGGCCCGGCGCCTCTGAGATTATGTTCAGGCCCCGGATCCCCTCAAAGTCCTTGCGGTTATTCGTAACCAACGCGAGGGAATGCCGCTTCGCGCACGCAGCGATCCATAGGTCGTTCGTCGGGATGACCCGGTCGGTACCCTCTGGATTCTTGAGAGTTGCCTTGAGATCACCGAACGTCTTGCAGATTTCCAAATCGTAGGGAACAACTACCACAAGCCGAAGCCCAGCTTCGAGTTTTCTGTAGTCTGGACTGGTCCCATCTCCCCTGGAAATCATCCTCAGATATCCGGCATACTGCTCTCCAACCGTGATAAACGAAAGCGCAATCGTATTCCCCTGCAAATGAGGTCGATACGGAAGACCGCGATTCGGATTGCTGCTCGTCAGATATGAATATACGTCGGTATCGACCATGAGGGTAGCCACGATGTAATGTAGTGCCTATGCCCTACGGTCTCGATAGATTTCAGCCACCATCTCGTCGATATCTTCGTCCGGTAACGCTCCGCATAGCGATGTCAGGTCTGCTGCGGGGCGCACACCTTGCTCTGCAATTAGCTGATCGATCGTCTTTGCGGCGAAAAAGCTGCCTCCCTCCTGTGGAGACTCCTTCGCCAGGCTCTCGCTAGCGAAATGCAAGACCGCACGGACCTCTTCCAGAGTCACATCAAACACTTCCGTGATTTTCCCGACGGACATGCCGGCCTCCAGGTTCTCAATCACGGTTTGAACGGGCATGCGCGTTCCCCGAAACACCCACTCACCGCTCACCTTTCCGGGGACGCTTTCCACGGCAGGACACTGCGACCAATCCAGACTCGCCATAATCGCCTCCTCGCTTTCAGGGTAAGTAAAAAGCTGTCCCGGGGCAACGTGCTCCGTGAGCTTGCGGCGTGAGCTCCTGCCCCGCGAAAGCCCGTGCCGAATTTCAGAGTTGGTGGCAAGGCGCCAAGCGCCGAGACGAGTCTCGGCGCGGCAAGCACGAGTGCTTGCGCCACGGAACCCCTTAGAACCAGCGGCTCATGATCACCTTTTGCTCGGTGTAGAAGGCCACCGCGTCTTTGCCGTGGGCGTGCAGGTCGCCGAAGAAAGAGTTCTTCCAACCCGCGAAGGGGAAGAAGGCCATCGGGGCGGCCACGCCCACGTTGATCCCCACCATCCCCACCTCGCATCGCGACGAGTATTCGCGCGCGGACTTGCCACTGCTAGTGAAAATGGCGGTGGCATTTCCGAAGGGAGAGCGATTCACCAGGTTGATGGCGTCGTCCAGAGTCTCGACGCGCATCACGGAGAGCACCGGGCCGAAGATCTCTTCGCGCGCGATGGTCATCTCGGAGGTCACGTGGTCGAAGATCGTGGGGCCCAGGAAGAAGCCGCCCGCGCCCGGCTTACTATCGCGCCCGTCCACCAGCGGGGTGGCGCCTTCAGCCACACCCTTGTCGACGTAGCCTTCCACTTTCCGGCAATGGTCTGAGGTCACAAGCGGGCCCATCTCCACGCCATGTTGCGAACCATCGCCCACCGTCAGCGACTTCGTGCGCTTCACGAGCAACTCGAGCAGCGGCCCTGCGGCATCGCCTACGGGGACTAGCACGCTGCCTGCCAGGCAGCGCTCGCCGGCTGCGCCGAATGCGGAGCCGATGATGGCCTCCACGGTCTTCGGCATGTCGGCGTCGGGCATCACGATGAGGTGGTTCTTGGCTCCGCCCAGCGCCTGCACGCGCTTGCCTTGGGCGGCCGCGGTCGCATAGATGTACTTCGCCACCGGGGTGGACCCGACGAACGAAACGGCCTTCACCAGCGGGTGGCGAAGCAGGGCATCCACTGCCTCCTTTCCGCCGTGGATCAGGTTGAGGACGCCAGCCGGCAGTCCGGCATCGTGCAGCAGTTCGACGGAGCGGGTGGGAGTGAGCGGCACCTTTTCCGAGGGCTTCAGCACGAACGTATTGCCGCACGCGATGGCGAAGGGGTGCATCCACATCGGCACCATCGCCGGGAAATTGAATGGCGTGATTCCCACGCAGACGCCGATCGGCTGGCGGATGGTCTTACAGTCGATGCCGGCGGCCACGTCGTTCAGCGAATCGCCCATCATCAGGCTTGGCATGCCGCAGGCCACTTCCACCATCTGGATCATGCGGCGCACTTCGGCCCTGGAGTCGTCGATGGTCTTGCCATTTTCCTGCGTGAGGATGCGCGCCACATCGTCGGAGTATTTGTCGAGCAGCGTCTTGTAGCGGTAGAGCACCTGGACGCGGTCGACCACCGGGACCTCGCGCCATTTGAGGAAGGCCTCGTGCGCCGTGCGGACGGCGCGGTCCACGTCGGCTTCGGAGGCGTATGGCACGTCGGCCAGGACCGCGCCCGTGGCGGGGTTGGTCACCGGCTGCAGGGTGCGGCCTGTGGGTTTCTCCCAGGCTCCGTTGATATAAAAGGAAACAGTTTCCACTTTCGATTCAGTAGCGATCATCCTTCACCTTCCCATTCCGGCACGTTGGCAGGCGTTTCCACGCGCTGCATCAGTAAGACGTACACCGCGCCCGAGACGCCGAAGCCGACGAACCAGGCGTAATCGTATAACCATCGCAGCGGCGGGACCACCAGGCCCAGCAACGCCACCACGATCCCCGCCACCAGCGCCACCACGGCCCGCAGGTTGACGCCGTTATCGTATTGGTAGATGCCGTTGCGGCGGTACAGATCGTCCACCTTCAACTGCGCGCGGCGGATCAGAAAATAGTCCGCGATCATGACCCCGGCAATCGGCCCGAGCAGGCCCGAGTAGCCCACCAGCCAGCCGAAGATGTACGAGCTGAAGTCGCTCAGCAGCTTCCAGGGCATCATCGCGATGCCCACCACGCCGGTGATGAGGCCGCCTGTGCGGAAGGAGATGAGCCGCGGATTGAGGTTCGAAAAGTCGTTGGATGGCGAGACCACGTTGGCCGCCACGTTAGTGTTCAGAGTTGCGATGAGCAGCGCGACCAGGGCGATGAACGCCACCACCGGCTGATTAAACTTGCCGAGCAGGGTCACCGGGTCCCAGATGGCCTCTCCGAAGAGCACCACCGAGGCCGAAGTCACCGCCACGCCAATGAACGAATAGAGCGTCATGGCCGTGGGCAGACCGATCGCCTGTCCCAAGGCCTGCGCCTTTTGCGACTTGGCGTAGCGCGTGAAATCCGGGATGTTGAGGGCCACCGTAGCCCAGAATCCCACCATACCAGTGAGCGACGGTATGAAGAATCGCACAAACTCGGCGGCGGAGTGGAACTTGCTGGGCGCGCGCAGAACGGGACCCAAGCCCCCGGCCTTACCCGTGATCCACCACAGCAGCAACAATCCGACCCCCAGCATGAACGGCGCACCGATGCCTTCGAGGAACTTGATGGTTTCGATGCCGCGCCAGATCACCACGATGTTCAACGCCCAGAAGGCGAAGAAGCAGACCCAGATGCCGCCAGGCATCCCGGCGGCCGCGGGCCATATGATCCTGAGCATCGAGAAGATCGCCTGGCCGCCGATCCAGGTCTGAATTCCGAACCATCCGCAGGCCACCAACGCGCGGAGAACGGCCGGGATGTTGGCGCCGCGCACTCCGAACGACGCGCGCACCAGCACCGGAAAGGGAATGCCGTACTTTGTTCCTGCGTGCGCATTCAGCAGCATGGGAATGAGCACGATCATGTTGCCCAGCATGATGGTTGCGATAGCTTCCCACCAGCTCATGCCGCCGGCGATCAGGCCCGAGGCCAGCATGTAGGTGGGGATGCAGACCGACATGGCCACCCACAGCGAAACGTAGTTGTAGAGGCCCCAGGTGCGGCGGTCCTTAGGGATGGGAGCGAGGTCTTCGTTATAGAGCGTGGGGTCGCGGGGGGTCATTGTTGACCCCTCGCGTGGCGCGGACACTCGTGTCNNGTCGAGACTCATCTCGACGCATTGTGGAGCTGTGCGTTCGCCGACCATCAGGACGCTTGGAGATGCGACATGCGTCGAGACGAGTCTCGACGCGGCAGACACGAGTGTCCGCGCCACGGGGGCAGGCATAAGTTAAAGAGAATGGCAGGCAGGAGGTGGCACTCATTTCCACGCCCCTCCGTGGGCCTTGCGCTTCACATATTGTCCGCGGCCCGGCGCTCCCAGGAACACGCCGCGATCCATGATCACCTCGCCACGGGACAGCACCGTGCGGGCGTTGCCCCTCACCTGGAAGCCTTCGAACATGGAATAGTCTACGCGCATGTGATGGGTCGCGGCGCTGATGGTGTAGGCGACCTTGGGGTCCCAGATCACGATGTCGGCGTCGGAGCTCGGGAAGATCTCGCCCTTCTTCGGATACATGCCGAACAGGCGGGCGGGCGCGGTGGAGGTCAGTTCCACAAACCGGCTGAGCGACAACATGCCCGCATTCACGCCGTGGTGGTAGATCAACTGGAGGCGGTTTTCGATGCCGGGGCCGCCGTTGGGGATCTTGGTGAAATCGTCCTTGCCCAAAATCTTCTGGTCTTCGAAACAGAAGGGGCAATGGTCGGTGGAGACCACTTGCAGGTGATCGTCCTTCAGTCCGTCCCACAGCTTGGGGAGGTTCTCCTTGGTGCGTAGCGGCGGAGTGAAGACGTACTTGGCGCCTTCGAAATTGGGCCGCTCCAGCTCTTCGATGGAGAGCAGCAGGTACTGCGGACAGGTCTCGGCGAACACCGGAACACCGCGGTCGCGAGCCTCACGCACTTCGTTGAGGGCGTCCTCCGAAGAGAGATGGACGATGTAAACGGGAGCGCCGGCGATCTCCGCCATGGCGATGGCACGGTGCACGGCTTCGGATTCGGCACGCGTGGGACGGGTGAGCGCGTGGTAGATGGGCGCGGTCTTTCCTTCGGCTAGGGCGCGTGCCACGATCACGTCGATCACGCTGCCGTTTTCGGCGTGCATGCAGATGAGGGCGCCGTTCTTGGCCGTACGCGAAAGCGCTTTGAAGATGGTGGCGTCATCCACCATCAGGACGTTGGGATAGGCCATGAACAGCTTGAAGCTGGCCACGCCTTCTTTGACCATTTCGTCCATGTCCTCGAGCCCGCAAGCGCCGAGATCGGTGACGATCATGTGCAGGCCATAGTCGATACAGGCCTTCTCCTCGGCCTTTTTCCACCAGGTGTCGAGGGCATCGCGCATGCGCGTACCGCGGGGTTGGATGGCGAAGTCGACAATTGTGGTGGTGCCGCCGAACGCGGCGGCGCGCGTGCCGGTTTCGAAGTCGTCGGCCGAAGTAGTACCGCCGAACGGCATGTCCAGATGCGTGTGGACGTCAATGCCGCCGGGCATCACATACATGCCGGTGGCGTCGATGATCTTGTCGGCGCGGTGCTCCATGTTCCGCGGAGACACCTCCATGATGAGCTCGCCTTCGATGAGGACATTGGCCACACAAGTGTTACGGGCGGTGACCACAATGCCGTTGCGGATGAGGGTGTTCATTGGCCTCTCGTAGCACAGGCATTCTTGCCTGTGTTGGTTTTTCTTGCCCTGGAACCCGACACAGGCAAGAATGCCTGTGCCACTTCAGTACCTTCACGCATGGGTTCTTTGCTCCCAACTCTCCGGCGGGCGGCCGGCATCCACCTGCTCCATGGTGATGCAATTCTCTACCGGGCAAACCAGCCAGCAGAGATTGCAGCCTACGCATTCGTCTTCGTCGACGCGCGGGATGCGGGCGGGCGGAGTGGCGCCAATGGTGGCCTGCACGGAATCCAGCTTGGCGATGGGCGTGGTGGTCACACTGGCCCGGCTGCGGGCCTCGATGGCTGCGGGCAGCGCGTGACCATCCAGGTGAATGCACTGGTGCGCGCCGTCCCAGCAGGCGATGTAGCAGAGATCGCAACCGATGCAGGTGTCGCGGTTGATGCGCGCCACGATCTTGTAGTTCAGGTCCAGGTGCTTCCACTCGGTGACCTTGGGCAGCGACAAGCCACGGAAATCCTCGATCGTCCGGAAGCCCTTCTCATCCATCCAGTTGCTCAGGCCATCGGCCATGTCTTCCACAATCCGGTAGCCGTAATGCATGGCGGCAGTGCAGACCTGGACAGTCCCGCAGCCCAACAGGATAAACTCGGCCGCATCGCGCCAGCCGGAGACGCCGCCAATGCCCGAGATCGGCAAACCAACCTCGGGGTCGGACGCGATCTGCTGCACCAGATGCAGGGCGATCGGTTTCACCGCGGGTCCGCAATAGCCGCCGTGCGCGGAGTAGCCGCCCACATTGGGGCGCGGCGTGAAGGTGTCGAGATCGATGCCGGTGATGGAGTTGATGGTGTTGATGGCGGAAAGGGCGTCGGCGCCTCCGCGGCGGGAGGCGCGCGCCACGGCGCGAATGTCGGTGATGTTGGGAGTGAGCTTGATGAGCACGGGCGTCCGCGCCACTTCCTTCACCCACTCGGTGATCATGCAGGCGTACTCGGGCACCTGGCCGACGGCGCTGCCCATGCCGCGCTCGCTCATGCCGTGCGGACAGCCGAAGTTCAGCTCCAGCCCGTCGGCGCCCGCGTCTTCCGAGCGTTTGACGATGTCGTGCCAGACTTCGCGCTTGGAATCCACCATCAGGGAAGCGATGACGGCGTGCTTGGGATAGCGCTTCTTGACCTCGGCGATCTCGCGGAGGTTGACCTCGATGGGCCGGTCGGTGATGAGCTCGATGTTGTTCAGGCCCATCATTCGCTGGCCGTTCCAGTCGACCGAGGAGTAGCGCGAGGAGACGTTGACGATGGGCTCGCCGATGGTCTTCCAGACCGCGCCTCCCCAACCGGCATCGAAGGCGCGCATGACCTGTTCACCGCAGTTGGTAGGAGGCCCGGAGGCCAGCCAGAAGGGATTGGGGCAGCGAATGCCCGCGAAATTGGTGGTCAGATCAGCCATGGGTGGCCTCCGATGCAGCAGCAACGGCTTGCCCTACGATCGCCAGGGCCGCTCTCTTCCCATCCGCCACCGCGTCCACTACCTCTCGCCCGCCGTTGACGCAATCGCCGCCGGCGTAGTATTTGGGGTTGGTGGTCCGGCCCGTCGGGCGATCCACTACAATCGAGCCGCCTTTCAACTCGATGCCGCAGGTGCTGTGCAGCATGCCCATGAAACGCGATTGCCCCAGCGCCGGGATTACCATATCGCAAGCGTACTCGAAGTGGGAACCCTCAACCGGAATGGCGTTGCGCCGCCCGGTCGCGTCTGGTTGGCCTAGCCGGGTCTCCACAAACTTCACCCCTACTGCGCGGCCGTCCTGTTCCACGACCTCCACGGGCTGCGCCAGCCAGTGGAAGCGCACACCCTCGATTTTCGAGTGGTCGTACTCGAAGGAGAAGGCCGGCATTTCCTTCTCGGTGCGTCGATAGAAGAGATGAACCTCCTCCGCACCGAGCCGCCTGGCGGCATTCGCGGCGTCAATGGCGGTATTTCCGCCGCCGATCACGACGACGCACCGGCCCACCGCGAAATCCGGTGAGGTCTTATACCGCTCTATGAAGCGCAACGCGTCGATTACGCCGCGGAGGTGCTCTCCGGGAATTCCGAGCCGCTCCATCGCTCCCAGGCCAACGCCAAGGAAAATGAAGGAGAACTCCCGCTCCAGATCTTCGAGCGGAACTGCGTTCGGCACATCCGATCCACCCACTTCGGCCTGCCGGAATTCCACGCCGAGCGAGCGGACGAGTTCCACTTCGCGCAGGCTGTCGCTGGCACGCAGTTTATACTCGGCGACCCCGTAGGTGTTCAGCCCGCCGGGCAGCGGACGGTTGTCGAAGATGGTGACGGGGTAGCCGTGCCGGCGAAGTTCGGCGGCGCAGGCGAGCGAAGCGGGGCCGCCGCCAAGACAGGCGACGCGATGCGTGGGACCGCTCCCTGACGGTCGCGGCTCGGAAACGCCAACCGAGCCGCGACCGTAAGGGAGCGTTTCTTGGTTTGCGTAAAAATGATCCATCGCGTAACGCTGCAAGCGGCCGATTTCGATGGGCTTCTTGTTGTAACGGTGCATCACGCAGGAGCCTTCACAGAGAACGTCTACCGGACAGACGCGCGAACAACTTAGCCCCAGAATGTTTGCGTCTAAAATGGTGAGGGCGGAACCGCGCAGGTTGCCGGAGCCGATCTTCTTGATGAAGCGCGGAACGTCGATGTGGGTAGGGCACGCGGCGGCGCATGGGGCATCGAAGCAGAACAGGCAGCGGTTAGCTTCGGCGACCGCGGACTGCGAATCGAGGGCCGGGTGCAGGTCTGGAAATCGCTCCAGGTTTTGCGGGATGGGCTGAGAACTCATCTCACGCCCCCGGCCACCATAGAGCCGCAGGCAGCCAGCGTCTTATCGAGCAGTTCGATGAACTGATCTACGTCCGAGCGCCCCACGTTCATGGGCGGTGAAATGCGCAGCACGTTCCCGTACATTCCACCTTTGCCGACCAGCAGCCGGTTCTCGCGCGCCGCTTCCATGGCCATGGCGGTCTGGACCGTCGCGGGCGCCTTCGTCTGGCGGTCCTCCACCAGTTCGATCGCCTGCAGCAGGCCCATGCCGCGCACGTCGCCGATGATCTCGTGCTTGTCCTTGAGCTCTTCCAGGCGGGAGCGGAGATAGCCGCCCGTTTCGGTGCAATTAGTCAGCAGGTCCTGCTCGTCGATGAAATCGATCACCGCCTTGGCTTGGGTGGCCGTCACGGGATTGCCGCCGAAGGTGGAGATGGTGAGGCCGGTGACGGAATCGGCTACTTCGGGGCGAGCCACGGTCAGTCCGATAGGCGCGCCGTTGCCCAGGCCTTTGGCGCTGGTCATAATATCTGGGACCACGCCCCACTGCTCGATGCCGAACCACTTGCCGCCGGTGCGGCCCCAGCCGGTCTGGACCTCATCGCTTATGAAGATGCCGCCGTGGTTGCGCACGATCTTCTCGACAATCGGGAAGTACTCTTTGGGCGGCGTGATGAAGCCGGCCACGCCCTGGATGGGTTCTCCGATGAAGCCGGCGATCCGTCCACCCGTGGTGCTGCGGATCAGTTCCTCCATGTCCTCGGCGCAACGCACTTCGCAACTCGGGTAGGTGAGGCCGAAGGGACAGCGGTAACAGTAGGCGTTGTGCGCATGCACGATGCCGGCCTGCGAAGGCCCCAGCTTCCAGGCACCTTGTCCCGTGAGCCCCATCCCCATCGCCGAACGGCCGTGGTAGGAATGGCGCAGCGCCACGATCTCGGTGTTGCCGGTGTAGCAGCGGGCGGTGAGGATGGCGGTCTCATTGGCCTCGGTTCCGCTGTTGGTGAAGAAACTCTTGGTGAGCTTGCCATCCGGCGTGATGGAGGCGATCTTCTTGGCCAGAGCGGCCTGCGGCTCATTGGCGAACACGGTGGAGACGTGCTGCAGGGTATCAATCTGCTCGTGGACCTTGGCGTTGACCTGGTCGTTGCAATGGCCCACGCTCACGGTGACGATCCCGCCGAAGAAGTCCAGGTATTGATTGCCGTCGGCGTCCCAGACATACTGATTCTTGGCGCGCGCGATGACCAGCGGCTCCTTATAGTAATGAAAGACGGCGGGGAAGAGGAATTCCTTATTAGCGAGAATGATTTCGTCTTTAGTCATGGGTTATACCTTGATCACTTGGCAAGCTAAAGCATACCCTACGCTTTTACCAGCGCCTCGTACATGTCGGGCCGGCGATCCCGGAAGAACTGCCAGGTCTTTCTTACCTCCGCGATCTTGTCGAGATCCAGGTCTGCTGTGAGCACCTCGTCCCGGTCGCGACAAGCCTGCGCGAAGATCTGGCCGCGCGGATCGCAGAAATAGCTGGAGCCGTAGAACTCGCCGATATTCCAGGGCGCTTCGATGCCCACGCGATTGATGGCGCCCACGAAGTACCCGTTGGCGACAGCGTGTGCGGGCTGCTCCAGTTTCCAGAGATACTCGCTCAGCCCGGCAACCGTAGCGGACGGATTGAAGACGATCTCCGCGCCGTTCAGCCCCAGGGCCCGCGCGCCTTCCGGAAAGTGTCGGTCGTAACAAATGTAGACGCCGATCTTGGCGAATCCCAGGTCGAAGACCGGGTAGCCGAGGTTGCCGGGACGGAAATAGAACTTCTCCCAAAAGCCCGGCGCGACGTGCGGGATGTGAGTCTTGCGGTACTTGCCGAGGTAGGTGCCGTCGTTGTGGATGACGGCAGCGGTGTTGTAGTAGATGCCGTCCTGTTCGATTTCGTAGATGGGAACGATGAGGGCGATGTGGTGCTGGCGGGCCAGATCCTGCATGAGCCGTATGGTGGGGCCGTCGGGGATCTTCTCGGTGAAGTCGTACCATCGGGTGACCTGCTCCGCGCAGAAGTACGGGCCGTAGAAGATCTCCTGGAGGCAGACGATCTGAGCGCCGGCGGCGGCGGCCTGGCCGATATAGGCCACGTGCTTGTCGAGCATGGCCTGCTTGGTGGATTCGAGCGAGGCGTCGGGCGGCGCCGCGTTGGTTGCCTGGATCAGGGAACACCGAACAATGCGAGACATATATCCTCCCAGCCGCCAGGGAACACCCCACCCACGCGGTCTGGCGACCGTCAAAATGGCGATGCGGCTTATTATAACGCAGTCGCCTTGGGGCGATACCAGAGTTATAATCTGCGATCTGCCAGGCACGAGTGCCCGCGCCACGACTTAGGCTACTGGTCGGAGATCTTGACCAACTGCTTGCCGATATTCTCGCCGCGGAGCATCCCCAGAAAGGCGGAGACGGCGTTCTCAATGCCCTCGGCCACAGTTTCGCGGTATTTCAGCTTGCCCTCCTGGAGCCACCCCGCAAGTTTCGGCAATGCTTCGCCGTATCGGGAGGCGTACTGGAAGACCAGGAAGCCCTGCACCTTGAGAGTCCGCACAAGGACTAAGGGAAACAGACGCGGACCGGTCTCCGGCTTTTCGAGATTGTACATGCTGATTTGCCCACAGATCGACACTCGCCCGGATGTGTTCATCAGTGGGAGCACCGCGTCGGTGATGGAGCCTCCCACGTTGTCGAAGTAACAGTCGATGCCTGCGGGACAGAGTTCCTTGAGTTTCTGGTAGGGGGACTCCGTCTTGTAGTTGAAGGCTGCATCGAAGCCCAAGTCTTCGGTGATCCATCGGATCTTGTCGTCGCCGCCGGCGATGCCCACTACGCGGCAACCGTGAATCTTTGCGATCTGGCCGACGGTGGAACCGACTGCGCCCGCGGCCCCGGACACTACGACGGTCTCTCCCGGGCGTGGAGCGCACACATCGAGGAGCCCGAAGTACGCGGTGAAGCCGGGCATGCCGAGCACCCCAAGGTAGGCCGAGATCGGCGCCAGGCGGGGATCGACCTGCATGACGCCGCGGCCGTCCGAAAGGGCGTACTGCTGCCAGCCGAACATGCCGACTACATACTCGCCCTCGGCAAATCCCGGGTGGCGGGACGCGAGCACTTTGCCGACCGCGCCGCCCCCCATGACTTCGTCCAGCTTCTGGGGGTCTGCATAGCTGCGAGCGGCGTTCATGCGCCCGCGCATGTAGGGATCGACCGAGAGGTAGGCGATGCCCACCAGGAACTGGCCGTCGGCGGGCTCGGGGATGGGGGCCTCCACGAGGCGGAAATCGGTTGGGTTGGGGAAGCCCGTGGGTCGGGCGGCGAGCAGGACTTGTTGGTTCGTAGGGGACATGTATCTAGGGTAGCGGAAAGAAGGTGGGGCATGCTTTATTAGCTTGCCCTTGCATTACGGAAAGCTTGGCAACCTAAAGCATACCCCACAGGGTTTGCGCCATGAAAGAAGGCGACCTCAGTGCTTGGCCTGGTAGATTTTGCCGCTCATCTGGTTCTGCTGCTGGTTGACTTGCTTCTTCTGGGCAGCGGTGAGCGTGCCGCCGTTGGCCGTGCGATCGGTCTTCACCTCTTTATTGATGGCTGTTTCGCCTTTCTCCAGCCGTGCCGTCTGGCCTGCGGTCAACTTGCCGGATGCAACGCCGTTGGCGATGCGGTTCTGCTGGTTCACGCGCCGCGCGCCCACTTCGGTGGTGGCTGGGGGACGGGTGACCGAGTTGTGCTTGTCGGCGTAGATCTGCTTGCTCACCTGGTTCTGCTGCTGGTTGACAGTTTGCTTCTCCTGGCCAGTGAGTTTGCCGCCGTTCAGAGTGCGGTCGGTGTGGACTTCCTGGTTGATGGCCGCCTCTTTGGTTTCCAGGTTGCCGGTCTCTCCAGCCGTCAGTTGACCGCTCTTGATGCCCTGCGCGACTCGGTCCTGCTGGTTCTCTTTGCGCTGGTTGACGACGTTGGGTTGTGCCGAGGCGACCATCACCATGACCGCCGCCACTATCATCGTGCTTACAGATCTCATTGTCTTTTCCTCCCTCTGCGATCTTGGCTCTGGCCTGAATCGCTCTCGATGGACTAAAAACGAAAGAGGGAGGTAAGTTGCTCTCACGGGCCGTTAAAGTCCGTTCATGACGCGCGGGTGAGTACTGCGGTGATACGAGAGCGTGTTTGCGAAATGGTGCACTCAGCGAGCTACTTGTGCGTCAGGGCGTCGGCCAGCACCTTGACCGGGCGGAACGCGGCCAGGCGCACATCCGCCGATGGGCTTGGTGCGCCGCCACCGCTGCCGCGGCGTGGTGGTTGCGCCAGGCGCGCCAGTTCGGCATTCTCCTGGGCAAGCCACTCTTCCTTCGCCGTTTGTGCTGCCTTCTCGGCCGCCTCTTCCGCCATCCTGGCCTTTTTGCTGAGCTTCTTCGGGCTCGATGGCGCAACCGGAGGCGGCGTCAGGTACGCCAGCATCTTGATCCCCGCCTCTCCAAGCGCCGCAAGGTCCTTCGACACGGGCGCGACCTCGGCCAGTAGTTTGTTATTCTCCGTCAGGGGTTGGAACAACGCGTCGTTGGCGGCCCAGGTTTCGAACTGCCGCCGCAACATCGCTTCATCGTCCCGATCGCCCGCGGGGTTGGCCACCCATCTCCGGGCGGCCAACTCCAGGGACCGCGCCAGCTCGCTTTCGGGCAGGCAGGCATCCACAAACCGATTGAGGGGCATGGTCCCGGTGGGCCGTCCCGTTCGCCCCGTCCCCAATCCGAGCGCCTCAATCACGTCCGCGAGGACACGCAGCGGGCCCACCGGCTGGCTGCCGGCGATCCGGTCCAGCATGGGCTGGTAATATGCGCGATGCATGGCGCCGGTGAATTCCAGATTGCGGCTCACGACTTCCATGCGCGCATACATCGAGTCCAAGTCCGTGACATCCGCGGACGACCACAGCCTCTCCGCAATGGCGGCCGTTCGGGGCCAAACGCGCGAGTCCACCGTTTCCGGGCCAACCAGTTCGGCCCACATGCAGGCCTCACCGCCTATGATCCGCGACGCCTGCTCCGGCGTGAGGCTGGCCGCGTCGGGACCGCCCAGAGGGTCCACCGCGTAGTGCAGCGAGGCGGGGCTGAGNNTCCCATCCCACCATGGTCTTGCCATACTTCTGCACGATCTTCAGAAGGCGCTGGTTGAAATAGACCTGGATGGCGGGCGCATCCTTCAACTCATGCTCCTTGGCGAAGGCTTGAATGCTCTCGGACTGGTTCCAGGACCTGGGATTCACTTCGTCGCCGCCGATGTGGAAGTAGGGATCGGGGAATAGTTGCGTCATTTCGCCGATGAAAGCGTCGAGGAAGGCATACGTGGTCTCCTTGGACGGGTCCATCACTGCGCCGCTGCGGTCTCCGGGGGAGAACGGTCCCGGCGTGGAGGCGAGCTCCGGATAGCCGGGGAACCAGGCCGTGCTGTGCCCCGGCACGTCGAACTCGGGAATCACGCGGATGCCGCGGTCCCGTGCGTAGGCCACGATCTCGCGAATCTGGTCCTGCGTGTAGTAGTCGCCGTTCGAACCCAACTCGTGCAGCCGCGGATACCGCTTGCTCTCCACGCGGAAACCCTGATCCTCGGAAAGGTGCCAGTGCAACACGTTGAGCTTCACCGCCGACATGGCTTCCAGATTCCGCTCGATCACCTCCACNNTGCACGCCGGACACCTGGAAACCGTCCGGCCCGGGCTGAATCAACAGAGCGAAGGTGGCCAACCCGTGGATGGCGCCTTCCGCGGTGGCCGCCCTGATGCGGGCCTCCGTCTCGGAGATATCCAGGGTGTACGATTCATCTTCGCCCAGAGTCGGGTACTCCGGCCCACCCGCACAGTCGATCACCAGACGACGGGCATCCGCGGGCGCCGGGAGCGCCGGTGCGTAGAGTACGCCGGTCTGGCGCGACACACGGGACAGGAACGACCGCACCGCGGGCGCCAGGCGGGCGCTGGCGCCGCCGGTCGTCTCCACCACAAAATTCGCATTGATTGGAAACTTCCCCGGCGTGGCTTGCATTTTGACCGGCATCGGCATGAGAACCGGCCCGGCAGCGAAGAGAGCCGGACTTGCGCCGGCCGCCAGCAGGAAAAGCGTCGTCGTTACACGCATGACTTCCAACGTAGCAGGGTGATCGGAAAAGCGGGCGTTGCAGACTCTGGGGTGGCGCGGGGAAACGCGGCGCCAACTCCGCAGGGCGCTTACTTCTTGAGGTCTTCCAGGTTTTGGGCGTCCAGGAATTCGTCGCAGAACTCTTCCAGATCGCTTGTCGAGGAATGCATCAGGCGCTCTTCGAGCCAAGCCGGAATCGGCCCAAAGCGCTTCGTGAGCAGTCGTCGGAGCATCGCCAACTCGCCCTCCTTATAACCCTCCTCATAGCCCGCCTTATAGCCCTCCTCAAAGGCTCGCCAGTACGCAGGACCTATGATCGGGTGCTTCAGAATGTCTTCCGTGATGGGCATTCGATTACCTCCTCTTTTACCGGCGGACCGGTAACGTAGACTCCTCTAATAGGCAGCGCCGCCGAGTCCGGAGGGCAGCTTACTTGAGATCTTCCAGGCTTTGGGCGTTCAGCACGCGGTCGCTGAGTTCTTCCAGATCGCTTGTCGCGCAGTGCATGAGCCGCTCTTCGAGCCAGGCCGGAACAGGCCCAAAGCGCTGCACGATCTGCCGACGGAGCATTACCAACTCGCCCTCATGCAGACCTTGCCGGTACGCGGGGCCTATGATCTCATGCTTCATAATGTCTTCCGTGATGGGCATTCGATTTACCTCCTCTTTCACCAGTGGCGCCAATTTCCTCAGGCCTGCCAGAATCGACAACTGCTCCAACGCGGACCGTCTCGCCGACGAGTCCAGTTTGGCAGCCTTTCCCACAATCCGGCGGACAGCCTCGCGCTCGTTACCAAGTCGGGCCAGAATCGCTAATACATTATCCCCTATACCCTCGCTGTCCAGGAGCTTCCTCGCATCCAGATCCCGGATGTCCACCACTTTGTAGCGAAACACGAGCTCACCGTTGGCGTAATAGTCGCCCGCCATTCGCAACGGAGCCTCCCCGACATACAAAACCACCTGTTTGGGGTACAGCTTGTACTTCAGCGCCACTTTCGCCCCGTACTCCATCATCCGCCACGCCATCGCTGGATCATTGTCGCTTTGCAACTCGATATGCAGCCACCACCCAACGCTCGATTCCCCCAGCAGATCCAGGCGGCGAGACTCCACGGTCGTGAATTCCGCATCCAGCCAGCGCGTGATGCGGAGGCCGCAAAGCTCGCGAATTGTAATGTTGGCCGACCCTTTGAGGAGAGCGTTGAGGGTGGCATCGTAGTCGAACATGAAGACCACTCATTGTGGCATTGTGGCATGTCTCATTGACAATCAGATCTCGGTCATATCGCAGGATACGGCTCCGCGAAGGGTGCGAACATCCCTAAAATCGCCACTCGTAGCCTGCTTAGCTGTCCCTAAGGATTCTGGGACGGCAATCCGAAGCACTTCTTGCAGAAATCTCTGCAACCTCCACCGCGTCTGTGGGCTTTTCGGGGAGCGCATCGGCCAGCCTCCTGATTGTGCTGGGGTTATGCTTTGGCAGCCCGCGTGCTCCGTTTGACCCAGAGGTCCCATCATCATGCGTCTCGCCGGTGCTCTTCTCCTTGTCCTGTCCGCCGCCGCCCAAGTACTCACGCTCCAGGACGGCACGCCGGTACGCCTTCGCCTCGACCGCACTGTCTCCTCCGCCAACGCTCACGTGGGCGAGACCGTCGATTTCGAAGTCACTGAACCCGTCATCAACCAGAATTATGTGGTCATCTCGAAAGGCGCCGTCGCCCTCGGCCGCGTCACCAAAGTGGACACCAAGCGCCGCTTCGGACGCGCCGGTGAGCTTGAACTGAGCATCGATTCCGTGCGCCTCACGGATGGCCGGACCGTACTCTTGCGCGCCACCCCTGAAAAGGGCGAAGGCGACATGAGCGGCGCCCGTGTAGCCGCCACAATCGCGGCATCTCCCATCCTGGTGTGGGTCAAAGGCAAGGACGTGACCTTTGAAAAAGGCACGGAAACTACCGCCTATGTCAGTGGCGACTCCCGCATCGACGCATTCCAGCCTCGTAACGGTCCCACGCCTGCCCTCGACACTGTAGCGGATCGCAGTGCCGCCCCGGACGCCGTGCTCACCAACGCCGACATCGTCCAAATGCAGAAGGCCAGTCTCTCCGAAGAGACGATCCTGAGCAAAATCGGCACTTCCACGACCCACTTCAACACTGGCACTCAGGACCTGATCCGCTTAAAGGAAGCCGGCGTGAACGACAACATCATCAACGCCATGGTGCAGAAAACCGGCCGACGCTAATCCGGCGCAATTGCCCTCGATGGCCGAGCGCGGGTCCGCGAGATCGGCGCGTCAACAGGAAGAGCCCTATGTCTGAAGAGAAACGCGAACTCCTGGCGAAACTGAAATTCGAATTGGCCTTCGTGGAGGACGGCGGTTACGGCCGCTCGGTCCGTACCCCACATGAAGCCACATCCGTTTTCCAAGACTCGCTGACCT
Organism: Bryobacterales bacterium; assembly: GCA_003167275.1. Taxonomy (GTDB): domain Bacteria; phylum Acidobacteriota; class Terriglobia; order Bryobacterales; family Bryobacteraceae; genus JAIQFL01. The sequence goes on from PMTT01000762.1 coordinate 19,962, forward strand.
GCCTGAATTTCGGCGATCCGTTGCGCACTCATCCGTGCGCGGAATGCAGTCTCATGCAGTACGTCCCCGAGTCCAGCAAAGGGGAAGATGTCCCTTGTCACCATATTCCGCTTGATGAAAAGAGCAGAACGATCGCCACTCTGGATGCAGGCGAAGGCGAAGCCGCTCTCAAGTGGTGGCTCGGCCATGAAATTACCAGGCTTGAAGGGGAGCTCGCTGCTTGACGCGCCTTTCATGCCGGGCCGCAGCAGACGACCGCTTGGCATGAAGGCCCGCCTGGAGCATCTTAGTGAAGGCGCTATCCTGGCCCACTCTGGGAATCGAGCGCCAAATCCGGTAAGGGCCGGGCTGCCCGGCTCGCGGCCCACAACACTGCGGCCAGCGTCACGGACAAGATGGGGATGATGTACATCGCCTGGTGAAGGCCCACCGCCTTGGCGGCCTCGGTGACCGGCAATCCGCCCGCGGCCACGCGCGCGAAATGGTCGCTCAGGCGGCCGGTTACCAGCGGACCGAACGAACCGCCGCAGAGGTACATCACCATGAGGTAGGCTGCCATCGCGGTGCCGCGCAGGCTGGGGCTTACGATATCGTGGATCGCCGAATAGACCAGCCCGTAGTACATCTGCCACAGGCCGTACGCCAGCATGAATAGCGGGATCGCCACCGCGGCGCGGCCTGCCGGCACCAGGATCCCGGCAAGAGCCAGTGGTGCGGCCAGCGCAGCCGCCGCCGCGGCGAGCCGCACCCGCCCATTCTGCCCGATACCGATCACCCGGTCGCCATACACTCCCGCGGCGATGGCGCCGAGGATGCCCGCCGCTCCCGAGCCGATGCCCGACCACAGGCCCGCCTGCCCCACCGACAGCCCGTGGAAGCGCGTCAGGAAGGCCGATACGAAAGTGGAAAAGCTGTAGAGGATGAAGTTGACAATCGCTCCGGAAGCAGCGATCCACCACAGCGCCGGCATCCTCAACAGCGAAAACGGAGCCGATCCCCGCCCAGCTTCAGCCGCCGCGAAGCGCACCGGTTCCGGCAACCATAGCAACGCGGGCACCAGAACGAACGCCGGCGCCGCGGCCAGCGCCAAGGCCACACGCCACCCATGCGCCTGTGCTACCGGACCGGTGATGGCGAAGCTCAGCATCACGCCGACCGGGACCGCCATCATGAAGCCGGCCATGGCCCGCGCGCGCCGGGCGGCCGGCACCAGGTCGCCGATCCAACTGGTCGCCGCCGGTGCGCAAACGGCCTCCCCGATTCCCACTCCCAGGCGCGTGGCGAACAAGACGGCGTAACTGCCGGCCAAGCCTCCCAGGGCGGTCAGCCCAGCCCAGACGGCCACCCCGATCGCCAGCAGCTTTCTGCGGCTCCACGTGTCCGCCAGGCGTCCCAGCGGGAGGCCGGCCACGGCGTAGATCACGGTGAAGACGGCGGGAAGTGCGCCTAGCTGGGTGTCGGAGAGATGAAACTCATGGCGCAAAGGCTCCAGCAGGGCGCCCAACGCCTGACGATCATAAATATTGAGGACGTTTACAAGAAACAGGAGGGACAGGGCAGATCGGGAGCGCATCTAGTTTATTGTGGGGCGGGCCCCCTGGTCCGCGGCCGACCCCCCGGTCGGCCTGCCCGCGATACGATCAAGTCGAGATCGAGGGAGAAGGTACGCGAGGGGCCGCCAAGCGGGTCCAGGGGGACCCGCGCGGACCAGGGGGTCCGCCCCACTGCCGTTCACAGGATTACAGAGGCCTTGGGTGGCTTAGGCGGCGCCGGGGGCTTCGGGAACTTGCCCGACTGGCCCGGAGGCGGCGGGATTTCGCTGGGCACGGTGCCCTCCTGGCGGACCGAAACCGAACCGCGATTGGCCGTCAGACGCAGCGTGGGACCGTCGCCCACTTTGCCCTTAAGCGTAGAGGTGCGGCCCTCGGTTTCCTTCTCGATCGGGGCGCCGTAATCGTTCACAACTTCTCCGCGCTCGGCGGTCGCCTGCAATTCGAACGTCGCCTTGAGCGGCAGAATCAGGTCAATCCGCCCCACGCCGGAGCGTGCGTCGATGGAGGGCAGCGGCAGATGTCCGGGGGTCAACTCGACGTCCCCTCGCTGCGTCTCCAATTCCAGCGACTGCGTGAATTTCTCCAACTTAATGTCGCGTGAGCCGGTCACCAGCCGGATCGGCCCGGTGATGTCGGTCCCACTGAACTGGCCCAGGTCCATGCTGATTCGCCCGGGTACGGCTTGCGCGTGCAACTCGGTATTCCGCGCTCCTTCCACTTGCAACGGTTTCGACAGATTCTTGAACTCCAGGTTCCCCATGTATCCGCCGTTGATGGTGACCTGCCCGTCGATGTTCTCCAGTTCCACATCCGAGCCGCGGCCCTGCAGGTCGATCTTGCCCTTCACATCCGAGGCGCGGATCAGGTCGCTACGAACGATGTCCAGCCGGGCGTTCCCGCCCACCCGCGAGATCCGCACATCAGCCCGGTCGCTCGAGAGTTCCACGTCGCCCGTGATGTCGGTGACTTCGTAGTCGCCGTTGTGGCCACGCGCTTCCACCGTGACGCCGCGAGGCACGGTTACTTCCAGGTCGTCGGAGATGCGCTGATTGTCGGGCACGCGATCCTGGTTGGTGCGGATCAAAAGACGGTCGCCTTGCGGCACGATATCCACCGGGGTGCGCTCGTTGGTGTGGTCGGCATCCTTGCGAGCCCACGCCCGGAGTACCTTGTGGCCGGTGACGTTGACCTCCAGCGCGTCGCCGCCGATCACCTTGATGTTGCCGCGCGGATTCTCGAAGGTGATCCGGTTGATGCCGGCGGTGGCGCTATGCGCGGAGACGGGATAGTCGAATTGCTCGCCGAACACATCCAGGCCGCGCCCGTTGAACCGGATACCATGTTCATGAGCTTCCCAGATGGCGGAACCCGCGATGCAGATCAGCACCACCAGGACCACCTCCCCCCCGGTGAAGTTGTAATGCCCACGGTCGCGCCAGGCCACCACCTCGACCAGCCGCAGGAACCCCCACCCGATCAGCACGAAAGGCCAGTAGCGCGCCAACATGTCGAACAGCGGCGCTTCGGGGTGCAGGTTGTTCCACAGGAGCAACCCTCCCACCATCAACAACACCAGCGGACCGGTTAGCGATCTTCGTCTCATATCGAATCTCCTGAAGGAGGCGTCTGCCCCGGATCGCTCGAGCGCGGCGGAGCACTGGTCCCAAAGCCACCCTTAGCAGTCCCCGTGGGCGGCGGCGTAAAGCCAGGGTACGAGCTTTGNNCCCACGGCGCAAGAGGCTCAACAGTCCGAACACAATCAAGAGCACCGGCCAGGTCTGACCGAAACCGTAGGGCGTGAAGTTATTTAAGGCAAACAGCACGCCCACGGTAATCAGGGTGATGGGGCCGCGAATAGCGCGGACCAGGTTACGGTCATTGCCGCTCATGGCGGACCCCTTCTTCCGGCGCCACATGCGTGAAGCGGCCATACAGCAGGTAGGCTCCCGCAGCGATCAACAGCACCGGCCAGTAACGCGCAACGTACTCAAAATTCAGCAGGTCCAAGGTGTGCAGCAGCAGCAGGATCCCCAATACGATGAGCGCAATCCCCGCGACCGGCACTTGACCCCGGCCGCCTTTCAGGTCGATCAGGCTGGAGTATTCGTCCACCGGCTCGCCGATTCTTCGCTTGCGCGCCGTATGGTAGGCCTCAAAGGCCATATAGAACTCCCACACCGCAATCAGCATTCCGAAGAGCGGTTCGAGCCCGCGGGAGGCGCTCGAGTTGGCCGTCACGCTCACGAGGACACCCCACAACACCGCGTGCACCAGTCCCTTGGCATACTGGCCGTTGTAGATCGCGCCGACTCCTGGGATCCACCCCAGGAAAAAGGCCAGCCCCGGGGACACATCGGCCATGAACTGGCTGCCCGGGGGGGGCGGCCCATATGGTCCACCCATTCCCGGAGGGGGAGGAGGCGGAGTGAATGGCGGGGGAACCGAGGCATTGGGCGCCCCGCCCGGCGCTCCTGCAGTTGCGGGAGCGGGCGTATGCTCCGCGCAAAATACCGTACCGTACGCATCACGGCGGCACGCTTCGCAAACTGGTTTGCCGCATGAGCGGCAATAGGCCGTGGCCGGCACTTCTGGATGGTTCTGGCAATTCATAATGTATCCCTCAACGTGGTTCTCCCGCCGGATTTGGAAGTGGCGCATCGCCGGGCGGAGTGGCGCCTTGCGTCGGAGCCGATTTCACCGGCAGCTTTCGATCGTCAGTCTTCGGCTCGGAAGGCTTCTGGTCGTTGGCGGGCCGCCGTTCTTCATCCTGTTGCTGCCATTCACGCAGCGTAGTCTGAATCTGATAGACAAACTTCAAATTGTCGTAAAACTTTACCGTGCGGCCCCAGGCACGCACCGCACGATCTTCCAGCCCCGCCCAGACTTGCGAAGGTCGCAAATCCGATAACTTGGGCTGCCGCACGGGAGCAACGAACTTGGCCAGCATCGAGATCGAGAGAATGGTCATCGCCATCCCCATCGCGTACTTGGGTTGCAGGAACGGGCTGAGAATCGCCGTCATCCAGACCCGCTTCCGCGACTTCGCCTTGCCTTTACTCCACGGTGCATCGAACAGAATCTTCGTGATCAGTTCCGGGGGCGGCTCGACCTCGGCAGCGCGATCCATGAACTGGACCGCGGCGGCGGAATCCCGCGCCAATTCGGCACACGCGGGGCATTCCGCGAGGTGGCGCTCCACTTCGGCCTTGCGGTCCGATGCGAGCGTACCGTCCACGTAATCGCAGATCGGGATTTCAAGGTCTGCGCAGTTCATACAGCCAGCTTCTGCTTTCGCAGGAGGCGAGCCAACTCCGCCCGCCCCCGGTTGATTCGCGATTTTACCGTACCTTCGGGAATCTGTAACACTTCGGCAATCTCGCGGTATTCCATTTCCTGCAAATCGCGCAGGATGACAGCCTCACGCAAATCCGGCGACAGCTTCTGCAGGGTCGCCTGGAGGATTTCACTAGCCTCCCGGCCCGCTACGGCGTGATCCGGCCGGGCCGAGGCGGCCCCCCCCGCCTCTTCCAGCATGGGCAGTTGCTCTTCGATCGATTCCGTGACACGCTCCTGACGTGTGCGGCGATAATGGTCGATCAAAAGGTTACGGGTTACCCGTGCTAACCAGGTGCCAAACGAACCTTCCACGGAGCGGAAGGTGCGCAATGTGCGAAACACCCGAAGAAATACTTCCTGGGTCAAATCCTGTGCTTCCGAGCCGCTGCCCGTGAAGCGGTAGCATAGAGCATAGACTTTCCGGGTGTGCAGCCGGACGAGCTCTTCCCACGCGGGTTCATCCCCACGCAGGCATCTGGAAACGAGGCTGGAATCGGGGTCCAATGTACTTTCTAGCAGATTGCGGCCTCCGCGGACACCCACTGCCGGGTGAAAACGACCGTCGCCGGCTGATTGATTCTCGAGATTTCCGATAGCTAGCGTCGCGGCGCCCATGGCACTCGTTTCTTTCATATTTAGAAACGAGGCTTTATCATGATAGGTTCAATTTTTCCCGCATGCCAGTTCTTTTGAGGCATTTCGGGCTGAGGAGAGAGTAAATTCGCCGTCAAACCTGGAAATGGGTGGCCGCTTCGGTCGCCGCCGCCGCAGCGGTGGTATGGTTCCTGCACGCCCAGTTGGCGTCACGTGGGTTCGATTGGAATCTGGCCGCCGCCGGTTTCGTCCGTTTACGCTGGCGGTGGCTGGCGCTGTCGCTCGTCCCCATCGGCAGCACGTACGGAGTGCGGGCGCTACGCTGGTCCGTTTTCCTGAAGCCCTTGAAGGCGCGCCCGTCCCTGCGCAATCTGCTATCCGCCACGGTGATCGGGTTCACTGCCATCACCCTGTTCGGCCGGCCTGGCGAATTCGTCCGGCCCTACCTGATTGCCCTTAAGGAGCGCGTCCCCGCCACCTCGCAGTTCGCGGCGTGGGTCCTGGAACGGATTTTCGACCTGCTGATGGCCTTGCTGCTGTTTGCTTTTGCCCTGACCCGGGTACAGGCTTCGGGGATCCAGGTGGGCCCCAAACTGGAGTGGCTGTTGGCTTTCGGCGGCAGTATCGTGGGGGTGGCCTGTGTCAGCATCCTGGCGATCCTGCTATCTTTCAGACACTTTGCCGAACCGGGGCGGCGGCGCCTGGTCGCCTTCCTCCGCTTCCTCCCGGAAGCGAGATTCCTGAGGATGGAGAAGTGGATCGCCGCTTTCGTGCAAGGCGTGGAGTCCACCCGCAGCGATGGCGCGCTGCTCGCCGTCTTCCTGTACTCGGTGCTGGAGTGGGTCCTGATCGCCGCCTGCTACTGGTGCCTGGCCCAAGCCTTTGCTGGCCTGATCGACCTGAATCTGGTCGACGTCCTGATTTTCATGGGGTTCGTTTCATTCGGCGCGGCCATCCAAATCCCTGGGATCGGCGGCGGCATCCAAGTAGTGTCCGTGCTGGTCCTCACCGAACTGTTTGGTGTCAGGCTAGAGTTGGCGACCTCCTTCGCCCTGCTGATCTGGATTCTGTCATTTGTAGTAGTTGTACCCGTGGGCTTGGTCCTGGCCGTCAAGGAGGGGCTGGACTGGCACAGCCTGCGCAAGATCGGTCAAGAGGCCTCTCAATGAAGTGCCCATTCTGCAACCATTTGCAAGACAAGGTGGTGGATTCGCGGGAAACCAAGGAAGGCGACACGATTCGCCGCCGGAGGGAATGCCTGGGTTGTGAACGCCGCTTCACGACCTACGAGCGCATCGACGAAGTGCCTTACATGGTGATCAAGAAGGATGGCCGTCGCGAGAAGTTCGACCGCCAGAAGGTGTTGGGAGGGCTTCTAAAAGCCTGCGAGAAGCGCCCGGTGAGCATGGGAAAGCTCTCCGAGCTGGTGAACCGGGTGGAATCGAAGGTCAGCGACTCTCCGGACCGGGAGATATCTACTATAGATATAGGAGAGTACCTCATGGAGAACCTCCAGGATCTCGACAAGATCGCCTACGTCCGGTTCGCCTCGGTCTACCGGGATTTCCAGGATGAGCAGGCGTTCTTCAACGAACTCAAGAATCTGATGCGGCAGAAAGGGCAGTAGCGCCGGCGGTCTTGCCGCCGGTGGTTGTTTCGGCGACAAGAACCGGCGGCGAGACCGCC
>PMTT01000838.1 GCA_003167275.1 Bryobacterales bacterium
TTCTTCCACACCTTCAATGAGCTGCACGACCATCAGAAGCAGATCGTGATCTCGAGCGACTCCCCGCCCAAGGACATCCCTGGCCTCGTCGAGCGCCTCCGATCCCGCTTCGAATGGGGTCTCCTGGCCGACCTCCAGCCGCCCGATCTCGAAACCAAGATGGCCATCCTCGATAAGAAATCGCAGGCGGAAGGCGTCACCCTGCCTGACGATGTCCGCACCTTCATGGCTTCCAAGACCAAGTCCAACGTGCGGGAACTGGAGGGCGCTCTGGTGAAGTTGATGGCCTATTCGTCATTGACCGGCACCCCCATCCACCTCCAGATGGCGCAGCAGGTCCTGAAGCACCTCGTGCACGTTCAGGACCGGCGCGTAACCATCGATTCCATCCAGCGGGCCGTCGCGGACCGGTTTCAAATCAAGCCCTCGCAACTCAAGGAAAAGAGCAATACGAAGAAGGTCGTATACCCCCGCCAGGTCGCCATGTACCTGGTCAAGGAGCTGACCGATTCATCCCTGCCCGAGATCGGCCGCGCCTTCGGCGGTAAGCACCACACCACGGTCATCCATTCCGTAAACAAAATCGAGCAATCGCGNNAAAATCCCTGTACAAAACTGTGTAAAAAAGGTGACAAGTTCCGTTTTGCGATTTTTCAACACCGCGTTTCCTCAACTTGCTGTGGCGAAAAGTAGCTGAGTTTCGTATAATTTAGATAGCCTTCAACAGTTTGCACAGGCCCGATGAATACGGTTCTTATAGTGCATATCAATACAGCCTGCGGAGAATAGGATCTGAGCCATGGAATTCACGGTCAGCAAAGCCGAACTGGTACGAGAACTCAGCCTGTCGCAAGGCGTGGTCGAAAAGAAGACCACGATTCCCATCTTGTCGAACGTCCTTCTGGAGGCCGCCGGCGATCGCGTGACCCTGACCGCTACCGATCTGGAGCTTGGGATCCGCTGCTCCTGCCCCGCTCGCGTAAAGAAAGAAGGCGCTGGCACCGTCCCAGCTCGCAAACTTCTGGATTACGTCCGTCTGCTGCCTGAAGGCGACGTCAACATGAAGTTCCTGGAAAACCACTGGGCCAGCATCACCGCCGGCAGGTCGCGGACTCGCATCGCCGGGATGTCGCGGGAGAGCTTTCCCGAATTGCCCCAGATGCCCGAGCGAATCGCGGAAATCCCGGTCAAGACCTTGGCCTCGATGATCGCCCGTACGTCCTTCGCCATCTCCATGGAGGAATCGCGCTTTACCCTGAATGGTGCGCTGCTCTTGACGCGTCCCGAAGGCCTCACCATGGTCTCTACCGACGGCCATAGGCTCGCATTTGTGCAGGCCTCCATCGCCGACAGCGGCCAGGTGGAGCAGCAGTTCCAGGCGCTCGTTCCCAAGAAGGCCATGGCCGAACTGGTCAAGCTCTCCGATGAAGCCGGACCCGATGGCAAGGTGATCTTTGCGGGCGACGATAATCATCTGTTCTTCCAGGTGGGCCATCGGTTGCTGATGACACGGAAGTTGACTGGGAATTTCCCGGACTACCAGCGCGTCCTGCCCAAGGATCATCAGTACTCGGCCAAGCTCCAGAAGGACGAAATCCGGTCGGCCATCGAGCGAGTGGCCCAGTTTGCCGATGAGCGGTCGCGTGCCATTCGGGTGCAGTTCGCCGCCGGCGAGGTAAAGGTCTTCTCGTCCTCGGTGGAGATGGGCGAAAGCGAGGAAAGCGTGAATACGGAGTACGAGGGTCCCACGTTGGAGATCGGCTTCAATGCGCAGTACCTGCTCGACTTCCTCCGCGCCATTCCCCAGGATCACGTTTCTTTCGAATTGAAAGACCAGAAGAGCGCCGGCGAGATGCGCCCGGCGGGCGACAACGTGACGGACCAGTATCGCTACGTCGTCATGCCCATGAGGATTTGACAGTCGGGCGTCCCCAGCGGATGCGATCGCAAACGACCTGACCAACGCCGCGTCTCCAAACCACGTCGCGACTCAAGCCGAGCCGCGACCGTGAGGGAGCGGTCTTCAGGCAGCGGGTGGCACGAAAGAATATGGGAAACCTCGTGGCGGCGCCAGGTGATGACGAAAACGATGACGACCAAAAGCCGTCAAACAGGGAAACTATGGGAAACGATTTGAATATGGGTTCGACCGGCGGCAACGTTTACGATTCCACCAGTATCAAGGTGCTGGAGGGGCTGGAAGCGGTGCGCCTTCGTCCGGCCATGTACATAGGCTCCACCGGCGAAATGGGCTTGCACCACCTGGTGTATGAGGTAGTGGATAATTCCGTGGACGAGGCCCTGGCCGGCTATGCCAACGAGGTCAGCGTCACCATTCACGACGATAATTCCGTCACCGTGATCGACAACGGCCGCGGAATCCCCGTTGACATGCACGAAGAGGAAGGCGTCTCGGCCGCCCAGGTGGTGATGACCAAGCTCCACGCCGGCGGAAAGTTCGATTCCAAGAGCTACAAGGTCTCGGGCGGTTTGCACGGCGTAGGCGTGAGTTGCGTGAATGCGCTCTCCGAGCGCCTGGAATTGGAGATTTGGCGTCCCGACGGCGAAACCGGTCCCAGCTACACTTGGCAACAGGAATATGCCTGTGGAGCTCCCAAAGGGCCCCTTACCAGGATGGGCCGCGCTGGACGCAAAACAGGGACCCGCGTCACCTTCAAACCCGATACCACCATCATGGAAATGACGGTGTTCAACTACGACACCCTGGCCACTCGTCTGCGCCAGTTGGCGTTTCTGAACAAGGGCCTCAAGATTACCCTAACCGACGAGCGCGCCGAACCCGATCCCGTCACGGGCGAAGCCAAACACGCCGAGTTTCAATACTCCGGCGGCATCGCCGAGTTCATCAAGCTGCTCAATAAGGGCAAGCAGGTGCTCCACGAGAAGCCCATTCACTTCGAGGCGGATCGCGAACTTCCCAACGCCGCCGGCACCCTCACCATGGAGGTCGCCCTCCAGTACAACGACGGCTATTCCGAGAACGTCTCCAGCTTCGCCAACAACATCAACACCGTCGACGGCGGCACGCATCTCACCGGATTCAAGACCGCTCTCACCGGCACCATCAACCGCTTTGGACAGGCGCAAGGCCTGTTCAAGGACGTGAAGGAAAACCTCACCGGCGACGATGTCCGCGAAGGCCTCACCGCGGTGGTCAGCGTCAAAGTGCCTCAACCGCAGTTCGAAGGACAGACCAAGGGCAAGCTCAACAGCGATATCGCCGGCTACATGACCCAGTTCGTCAACGAGAAGCTGGGCGAGTACTTCGACAAGAACTCGGCCATCGGCCGCAAGATCGTCGGCAAAGCCATCGACGCGGCGCGCGCCCGCGAGGCCGCACGCCATGCCCGCGACCTCACCAGGCGCAAGGGCGCCCTGGAGTCGGGCGGCATGCCCCACAAGCTGGCCGACTGCCAGGAGAAGGATCCGGAGCGCTGCGAGCTGTTCCTGGTGGAGGGCGAATCGGCCGGTGGAACCGCCAAACAGGGCCGCGACCGCCGTTTCCAGGCCATCCTCCCGCTCAAGGGCAAGATCCTCAACGTCGAGAAGGCCCGCTACGACAAGATGCTCGGCCACGAGGAAATCCGCGCCATGATCACCGCCCTCGGCACGGGCATAGGCAAGGACGATTTCGACGCCACCAAGATCCGCTACGGCAAGATCATCATCATGACCGATGCCGACGTCGACGGTTCGCATATCCGCACCCTCCTGCTGACCTTCTTCTTCCGTCACATGAACGAGCTGATCCTGCGCGAGCGGGTCTTCATCGCGCAGCCCCCGCTCTACCGCATCAAAAAGGGCAAGAGCGAAAAGTACATCAAGGACGAGAAGGAATTCACCAAGGAGATCATGCGCCGGGCCACGGAAAACTTGACCCTGGAGATCCATTCGGACGGCGACGGAACCGGTCCGAAGTCCACCCTGGAAGGCACCGANNGCCTGCGCGACCCGCGTGTGGTGGCCATCCTGGCGAATGTCGATCTGCGCCTCGACAACAAGGCCGATTTCCAGATCGAGGCCAATCTGAAGCCGGTCTTCGACGCCGTGATGCAACTGGGCCTGAAGCCCGAGATGCGGCGCGACGAAGAGCACTTGTCCTATGCGGTGGTGTTCCACGATTCCACCAACGCCGAGCGCTCGGTCGGCCTGGCATTAGCCGCGCAGCCCGAGTACCGGCGATTCCGCTCCCTCTCCCGGACGCTCGCGCGGCACAACGATCCGCCCTTCGTCGTGGTGAAGAACGATCATCGCGAGACCCAGACGAACTGGAGAGACCTGCTGGAATACGTGAAGGCCGAAGGCAAGAAGGACGCCTCCGTGCAGCGCTACAAGGGCCTTGGCGAGATGAACGCCGAGCAGTTAGCCGAGACTACGATGAACCCCGACAAGCGCACGCTCCTCTCGGTGCGTCTGGAAGACCTGGTGCAAAGCGAAGAGATTTTCTCGACGTTAATGGGCGAAGACGTAGAGAGCCGCCGCAAGTTCATCGAAGAGAACGCCCTCGACGTAAAGAACCTCGACATCTAAGCGGCCCAATACCCAGTAGGACAGACCATCGTTTTTTGTGGTCTGTCAGTCTGGCCACAGATGCACCTTCGTCAGGCATGAATAACCTCGAAATCTGAGCGGCCCAATACCGAACTCCTCTACCCCATCCCCAGCGCCGCTCTCAACCCCGGATCGTGCCGCACCCGCCAGATCCGGCTGTCCAGGTAGTAATGCGTCAACCCAAACCCGCAAAAGAACCCGAACGCCAGGTCCGATACCTTCCCCAGTTCAAACCCCGGAATCCGATACGCCAGGCTGAACGCCAACCCCACCCCCGCATACACCAGCAGACTCCGGCTAACCGCCGCGGGCACCCATCCATGTCCCCGCTCCCCCGCGTACCGGTTCCGATTATGGAACCACACCAGCGCGTGATACTGCAGATTGTGGACAATCGTCACGGTCGGCACGGCCGCCTGCCAGCTCATCAATCCGAACGTCAGCCAGTGCAGGGGAATCACCGCCCCCAGCAGCAGAAACTTCGGCAGCCCGCCCGGTGACCCGTCCCGCCACCTGACCCATTGCCTCGCCGCATAAACCGCGCACACCGTGCCAACCGCCACCCACATCCCCACTTCCGCCCGTGGAAACGAGAACGGCACTCCCAACTCCTCCGGATGGTGTACAAAGAAGCGGTGAAACGGAGGCACAAACAGCATCACCGCCAGGAAGAGTTGGTCCAACCGATTGTCCACCGGCGCCAGATCGCGGCTCTTCACCTTGTACAGCACCATGAACCCGTAGTGCTGCTTCACCACGTGATAGTAAGCCCAGGCGCCCACCAGCAGGTACAGCCACCCCTTCAACCCCGCCAGCACCATCAGCGGCCCCAGCGCAAAGAACGCCGCCAAACTCCCAAACAGCAGCTTCCGATCCCGTACCCGCGCTTCGCTGTCGAAGAACGTCCGCGACGCCGTGGCGAAGATGTGGGTCCCGTCGAACCCCACCGACCAGAACCACCACAGCCATGTAATCGGCACATGGAACCCCGCATACAGCAGCAGGTACCCATACCCCGCCACCGCGCTGCCGATGACCAGCGACAGGTCCACCCCGCGCCCAACAATCCACCGCGACGCCCCCCGCGCCCCCGACCCAGCATACGCAACAGTAGCCGCCGCCATAGAATGTTACAGTGCAAACCGATTCTCAATCGGCCGTCTTCCCTCCGAGTTCCTCCGCAAGCTCCACCCGTAACCCAGAAGCCAGAAACGCCGCACCAACTTCGAATACCGGACCCTCTGGTTCTTCCTCCGCGCCGAACTCCGTGTCTCTGCGTCTCTGCGGTGAGCTGGTGTTGCTCCCCTACGCGAATTTCGTTTTATTCGTCCCCTCGTCCCAAATGACCTTCTTCTGATTCTTGTACGACAACGTCGCCATGTGGCCCGAAATCGCAGCCTGCTGCCCCACTGGAGGCGGCGCGATCACTTTCTCTTTCCCCAGCACCGCGTTGATGAAATTCCGGAAATGATTGATCGCCCCGTCCGATTCCTTATACTCCTGCACCCCGTTGATATGCAGCGCGGCCCTCGCCTTGATCGCTTCCGGCGCCCGATTCGGAGCGTTCGCCCGTCGCGAATTGTACATCTCCGGCTCGAAATAGAGATCCTGCCGATTCATCACCCGCAGCGTTCCCTCGTTCCCGCAGATCTCCTCGCCGTACCCGAAGAACTCGTTGCCCAGATAGCAACTGTAGTTGATCTGAAACTGGTCCGGATACTCGTAAATCGCGCTGAGCGTATCCGGCACATCGCGGTCGTCAGTCTTGGCGGTCCATCGGTAAATCCCACCCGATGCCATGCACGACTTCGGCAAGGTCTTGTCGAGCATGAAATTCACGATATCCGTCTGATGCACCAGGAGGTCGGTCGAAATCCCTCCCGAATAATCCCAGTACAGCCTCCACTGGAAATACCGCTGCGCGTCCCAATCGTGCTTCGGCGCAGTCCCCAGGAAACGATTCCAGTCGGTATTCTGCGGATTCGCCTCCGGCGGAATCGCGTACCGCCACGACGGCTCGTTGGGCAGCCCGTTGCGATACCAGAACGCGCGCACGAAATGCACATCCCCGACCATCCCCTGCTGCACCAGTTCCTTGGCCTTCTTGTACAGCGAGGAGCTCCGATTCTGCGTCCCCACCTGCACGATCTTGCCGGCCTTCTGCCACTCCCGCACAATGTCGAACCCTTCTTCGATGGTGTGCGCCAGCGGCTTCTCGATATACACGTGCTTGCCGGCCCTCAACGCCGCGATCGCCATATCGTGGTGGAGGTGTTCCGGCGTCATGATGTAGACCGCATCGATCGATTTATCGGCCAACAACTCACGGTAATCCACAAACGTCTTGGGCGTAGTCCCCCAGACCGTCTGCATCCGATCCTTGGCGCGCGCGATGTACCCCTGATAGGTATCGCAGATCGCCGTAATCTGCACATCGTTGGGCGAAGCCGTGTGCAGCCAGTCCAGCCCCGCATACCCGCGCGTGCCCACGCCAATCCAGCCGATATTGACCTTATCATTGGCCGCACGCCCGGAAACCAAAGCCGGCCCAGCCGCCAGCGCCGCCGCCTTCAAAAACCCCCGGCGATCGAGTTCATCCGCCATATGAGACCTCCAGACCCGATCATACCAACTGGAACA
>PMTT01000429.1 GCA_003167275.1 Bryobacterales bacterium
CTCAACCGGCCGGCAAGTAGGCACGAATCTTTAGCTCGTTTCAATTGTCCGGAGACGTGGATGTAATCCTGGGAGGGACGGATGCGCCGGTTGCGGGGCAGATTATGCGCTGCGGCCAGTCAAGCCGAAGTGCCCGGCCGCGGCCAGAAGGTGGCGGTCGCTGGTCCAGATCTCGCGCTCCCCCAAGTCTTGGGCGGTGGTCAAATGCAAAGCGTCCCCCGCTCGAAGAAAGGATGTTGGCGGAAGGGTGCCCATTAGCACGGTCATCTTATGCAGCAGGCGTTCCGTGACCGGAATCAGCTTCCAGTTGCCGGCCGCCACGTCTTCCAGGAAAAGTTTGAGCAGATTGCGATATTGCGAAGCATCCAGCCCGCCTTGGCGTAGGTGGCGATGGAATGCACAGGTGACCTCTCCCAAGGCCCACATCGAGGAAACCAGGTTGTCCACCCCGGCAATTGCGGCGCGCACCTGATCCGAGTCCGCCTCGTTCAGGTAGAATTTGGCGACATAAGCAGCGTCGAGATACACTACCGGTCTCGATCTTCTGAAATAAACTGCGTGCTGTCTCCCGACAGATGGGGATAGGTATCCCAGATATGTCTCATGTCACGGAAATGCGGTTTTTTGTGGGGTTGGTCGAGTTGAGGTTGGCTGAGGGGGCGCAACTCGGCTACCGGCTTTCCATCTCGCTCTATGACGATCACCTCGCCCTCGGCAGCCTCTCGGACCAACTCGGAAGCGTGGGTGCCGAGATCTTGAATTGATGCATTCCTCATGTACTAAATGGTAGCACTCCGGACCTCCGCATCGCCCGTGGCGCCCGACCGGGTTAATCGCTGATCTCGATCTTCGGCCCCGTCTCTTGCGACACTTCCGTCGTCCGCAACACCGTATTGCGCGCCAGTTCCAGGAACGGCTCGCCTTCGCCTGTACGCAGCACGATCGGCTTGCCGCTATCGCCGCCGACGCGCACCTGCGGATCGAGCGGCAATTCGGCCAGAAAATGTACCTGCATCTCCTTGGCGGTGCGGCGGCCGCCGCCATGGCTGAATACGTCGATGCGCTCCTGGCAGTGCGGGCAGATCAGAAAGCTCATGTTCTCCACAACGCCAAGGATGGGCACCTTCACCTGGTGGAACATGAAAATGGCCTTGCGAGCATCTTCCAGTGAAACGTCCGAAGGGGTGGTCACCACAATCGCGCCGGTGATCGGCGCGGTCTGGATGAGCGAGAGCTGAACGTCGCCGGTGCCGGGCGGAAGATCGATCACCAGGTAGTCGAGATTGCCCCAGTCCACACCCCGCAGGAATTGCTGGATGACGCTGTGCAGCATGGGTCCGCGCCACACCAGCGGCTTGTCGCCGGGATTTAAAAAGCCCATCGACATCAGCTTGACGCCGTACTGATCCAACGGCTGGATGCGCTCTCCATAAGCCATCGGCGTACGGTTGATTCCCATCATCAGGGGAACATTGGGGCCGTAAACGTCGGCGTCCATGAGCCCCACCTTGTACCCCAAAGAGGCCAGACCGACGGCCAGGTTGACCGAAACTGTGGTTTTTCCTACACCGCCCTTTCCGGAACCGACTGCGATCAGGTACTTCACGCCAGGAATGGGCAACTTGGGCATTTGGCCCGGTTGATTGGGACTCATCGACTCTATCGTAACAGCAGCCGACAGGACGAAGCATGCTTACATTTGCCTTCGAATTGATGCGGTACACTGAAGCGGGCCCTACCGGCCGGAAAACCCGGCCTTTACTTTCAACCCCTTAGGATGATAGGCTAAGTGTCTCATAATGCGCACAGTTGACTTGATTCAGCGGAAACGCGACGGGAAGGAACTCGCTCCTGAAGAGATCGAGTTCCTGGTGGAAGGCTATACCAGCGGCGACATTCCCGATTACCAGATGTCGTCATTCCTGATGGCCGTGTTTTTCTCGGGGATGTCCGACCGCGAGGTCAGCCGCCTCACCGAGTGCATGTTGCGTTCCGGCGACACCGTCGACCTGTCGGACATACCCGGTGTGAAGGTGGACAAGCATTCCACCGGAGGCGTGGGCGATAAGACCAGCTTCATCGTGGCGCCCTTGGCCGCTGCCGCCGGCGTGGTGGTGCCCATGATGTCCGGCCGCGCGCTGGGCCACACCGGCGGTACGCTCGACAAGCTGGAATCCATTCCCGGTTTCCGCACCAATCTCAGCGCCGCGGAGTTCCACAAACAGCTCTCCGAGTTGGGGCTGTGCTTCATTGGCCAGACCGAGCGGCTGGCGCCCGCCGACCGCAAGCTCTATGCACTGCGCGACGTCACGGCCACGGTTGAATCGATCCCGCTGATCTCGTCCTCCATCATGTCGAAGAAGCTGGCTGAGGGAGTCGACGCCCTGGTGCTCGATGTCAAGGTCGGAAGCGGCGCCTTCATGAAGAAGCAGGTGGAAGCGCGGCGCCTGGCCCAGACGATGGTTGGAATCGGCCGCCGCATGGACAAGAAGGTGCAGGCGCTGATCACCGACATGAACCAGCCGTTGGGCTACGCCGTGGGTAACGCGCTCGAAATCATGGAGGCTTCGCAGACCTTACAGAACGCGGGCCCCGCGGACCTGACGAAGCTCTCCATCGAACTGGCCGCGCGCATGATTTATCTGGGNNCCGCGCAGGGCGGAAATGCGCACGCGCTCGACAAGTTCGAACTGCTGCCGAATGCCACCGGCATGCGCGAGATCACCTCGCCGCGCGGTGGATATGTGAGCTCGATCAACGCCGAGGACATCGGCGTCGCGTCCAACATGATCGGCGCCGGGCGGGACAAGAAAGAGGACACCATCGACCCCGCGGTGGGCATCATCCTCGAGGTCAAGACCGGCGAGAAAGTGGATGCCGGCTCCGTGCTGTGCCGCCTCTATTACACCAAGGAAGACCGCGTGGACGAGGCTGCCGAAATGGTGGAGGATGCCTTCTCCCTTTCTCCGCAGAAGCCCGACGAGCGTGAGCTCATCCTGGAAGTTGTAGGGTAAATGGGCCGGTTTACAGGGTTCCTGGGCCTTATCGTCATCCTGGGAGTCGCCTGGCTGTGTTCCGCCCACAAGCGCGACATCAAGCTGCGTATCCTCGCCTGGGGCCTCAGCCTTCAGTTCGCCTTCGCCCTGCTGGTGCTCAAAACGAATTTCGGCAAGGTGTTTCAGGCGATCGGCGTAGGCGTCAACGCCATGCTCGGCTATACCGAGGAAGGCGCCAAGTTCCTGTTCGGACCCCTGGGCATGAAATCCGGACCGTACGGCGTGCTCTTCGCCTTTCAGGTGCTGCCGATCATCATCTTCATCGCATCGTTTTTCTCCATCCTTTATTACCTGGGTGTCATGCAGTGGGTGGTCAAAGGGATGGCCATCGTAATGCAAAAGGTGATGGGGGCAAGCGGGGCCGAATCGCTGAACGTCGCGGCCAGCATTTTCATGGGACAAACGGAGGCGCCCCTGACCATTCGCCCCTTCCTCGCCGGCCTCACGCAATCCGAACTGTTCACCGTCATGACCAGCGGGATGGCCCACGTTTCGGGATCGGTGATGGCGGCATACGTGTTGATTGCCGGGGTGGAAATACGGCATCTGCTGACCGCCGTGATCATGACGGCGCCGGCCACGATCATGCTGGCGAAGATCTTCTTCCCAGAAGTGGACAAGCCTGCCACGTCAGGGCGAGTGGACGTCAAGGTGGAAAGCAACGCCGTGAACCTCATCGACGCCGCCGGGCAAGGGGCTGGCGACGGATTGCACCTGGCTCTCAATGTCGCCGCCATGCTGATTGCGTTTCTGGCGCTGATCGCGATGGTCAACGGCATCCTGGGCGGTCTCCACGGGATGAGATACATGGGTTGGGTGCCGGGCTCGCTGCAGCAGATTTTCGGCGCGATATTTGCGCCGGTGGCGTGGCTGCTCGGTGTAAGTTGGAAAGACGCGCCGGCGATCGGCAACCTGCTGGGCACGCGGATGGTGTTGAACGAATTCGTGGCCTTCATCGATCTGGGCAAGATCAAAGAAGGGCTCGATCCCCGGTCCTTCACGATTGCCACTTACGCACTTTGCGGCTTCGCCAACTTCAGCTCGATTGCGATCCAGGTAGGCGGCATTGGCGCCTTGGCGCCGACTCGGAAATCCGACCTGGCGCGCCTCGGAATGAGAGCCATGATGGCGGGAACCATGGCCAATTTCATGTCGGCCTGTATCGCGGGGATGTTGCTGTGATTGGGGAAGCCAAACGGTATGTCGAGAGCCAAACGTCGCTCCGGCCGAAAATCGGCATCGTGCTGGGCAGCGGACTGGGCGCCTTCGCCGACGAACTAAACGATCGGGTGGAGATTCCCTACTCCGAAATTCCCGGCTGGCCGCCCGCCACTGCCGTGGGACATGCGGGCAGGCTGATTGTCGGCAAGTTGGGCGATCTGGATGCGGCGGTCATGGCCGGGCGAGCGCATCTGTATGAAGGCAACACGCCCTCGCAGGTGACCTACGGCGTTCGCGTGCTGGGCTCGCTGGGCGTGCGGGCGATGGTCTTTACGAATGCCGCGGGTGGCATCAACCTTGCGCTGGAACGCGGCGGACTTGTGGTGATTTCCGACCACATCAACCTGCAGGGGTGCAATCCGTTGGTGGGACCGAACGACGACTCTCTGGGTCCGCGGTTCCCCGACATGTCCGAAGCCTACTCACGGCCATTCCGCCTGATTGCCAAAGAGGTGGCCGCCGAATTATGCATCCCGCTCTCGGAGGGCGTATATGCCGCGATGCTGGGGCCATCCTACGAAACGCCCGCCGAGATCCGCTACCTGCGGACCATTGGGGCGGACGTGGTCGGGATGTCGACCGTGCTGGAAGTGATCGCGGCCAACCACATGGGGATGACGTCGCTGGGCATCTCCTGCGTGACCAATATGGCGGCGGGAGTCTTGCCGCAGAAGATCCATCACGAAGAAGTTCTCGAAACTGGAGCCATGGTGCGCGACACCCTGGTGCTTTTCCTGAAAGCGTTGGCGCCGCGCTTAGTGGGGCAGGTCACCGAGCAACCCAGCCAAAAGTCATGATTGACGCCCTCATTTCCGCCGCTCTTGCTAAGATCGTGCTGGTGAACCTCCGCGGCAAAACCGAAACGTATCGTCTCAAAGATCTCTTCCCGAAGCCCTTCGATGTTTCGTATCTTTAGTTTTTTCCTCTTCGTCTCCGCGCTGGCCGCCGAACCGGCCGACTGGATCTGGAGCGCCCGCTACGTCATCACCGAGGACGCCCAGCACCGCGTGATCGAGAATGGCGCGGTGGCCATCCGTGGCGACCGCATCGTGGCGGTGGGCACCAAGGCCGAGATCGATGCGCGTTTCCAGCCGAAGCAACGCCTGGATCGTCCCGAGGCAATTCTCGCTCCGGGCCTGATCAACACCCACACCCACGCCGCCATGTCGCTGTTCCGAGGGATCGCGGACGACCTGAAGCTTCAGGACTGGCTCGAGAAGTTCATCTTCCCCGCGGAGGCCAAGAACGTCTCGCCCGAATTCGTGCGGTGGGGCACCCGCCTGGGCTGCCTGGAGATGCTCCTGGGCGGCACCACCACCTTCACCGACATGTACTACTTCGAGGACGTGGTGGCCGAAGTGGCCAAGGAAGCTGGGATGCGCGGCGTGCTGGGCGAGACCATCATCGGCTTTCCCGTGGCCGACAATAAGACCCCGGCCGACGCGCTCCGTTTCACCGAAAAGTACCTGACGCGCTTCCGCAACGACCCCCTGGTGGTGGCCGCCGTGGCGCCTCACGCCCTCTACACCAATTCCGACGAAACCCTGAAGGCCGCACGCGCGCTGGCCAACAAGTACGATGCCCCGCTGGTGATCCACCTCTCCGAGACCAAGAAGGAAAACGACGACGCGCTGGCTCAGCGCCACATGACTCCTACCAAGGTTCTGGACTCTCTGGGTGTCCTGAGTGGCCGGACGGTAGCCGCGCATTGCGTTTGGATCGACAGTGCCGACATGGCCATCCTGAAGGCCCGCAACGTGGGTGTGGCTCACTGCCCGTCGAGTAACATGAAGCTCGCGAGCGGCGTGGCGCCGATTGTGAGCATGCTGGCGATGGATATCGCGGTCGGTCTGGGCCCCGACGGCCCGGCAGGCAGCAACAACGACTTCAACCTGTTCGAAGAGATGGATCTGGCGGCGAAACTGGCGAAGGTGACCACCAACGACCCGCGCGCGCTGCCGGCCACCGCCGCGCTCGAGATGGCCACCATCCGCGGTGCGCGTGCGCTAGGCCTGGAGAAGGAGATCGGCTCGCTCGAAGGCGGCAAGCGCGCCGACCTGATTATGGTGCGGATCGACCGTCCCAACGCGGTGCCGCTCTACGACCCGATCTCGCAGATGGTCTACGCCTTGAAAGCCGACGACGTGCGCGACGTAATGGTGAATGGCAAGCCCGTAGTGCGGGACGCGAAGATACTGACTCTGAACGCCGCGCAGATCCTGCAGAAGGCGGCCGAGTATCGCGTCAAGGTCAGCGCGTCGCTGAAGTAACCGACGTGGCGCGGACACTGCTC
>PMTT01000303.1:0-13003 GCA_003167275.1 Bryobacterales bacterium
CAGACGCTCAGCGCCCGCCTCGGGATCGTGTCCGGCCGCGACCTGGCGCAGGCCTGCCGCGAAAACTATCCGCGATCGGTCAGCCTGGCACTCTGGGGACTCTGCGAAATCGCCATTGCCGCATGCGATCTGGCCGAAGTTCTCGGCGCCGCCATCGGCCTCAACCTTCTGTTTCACATACCGCTGCTCGCAGGTGTGCTCCTGACGGCCGCCGATACGCTGCTCCTCCTATGGTTCCAAAGCTTCGGCATCCGCACCATCGAAGCCTTCATTCTGTCCCTGATTATGGTGATCGCCGGCGGCTTTTGCATCGAAGTCTTCTGGGCCAAACCCTCTGTCTCCGAGATGTTCACAGGATTGGTCCCGCGGCTCAACCGCAACAGCCTCGCGATCGCCATTGAGATGCTGGGCGCCACCGTGATGCCTCACAATATGTACCTGCACTCGGCCCTCGTGCAGACGCGTTCCATCGGCCACACGGAGCCGGCCAAACGGGCGGCGTGCCGCTACAATCTGATCGATTGCGTGGTGGCCATGAACGGCGCGCTGCTGGTCAACGCCGCCATCCTGGTCCTGGCGGCGGCCGTATTCTTCAAGCACGGCATCATAGTGACCGAGATCCAGCAGGCGCATGTGCTGCTCGTGCCGCTCCTCGGCACCAGTATGGCGGGTGTGATTTTCGCCGTCGCTCTGCTCTGTTCCGGACAGTCTTCCACCCTCACGGGAACCCTTGCAGGTCAGATAGTTATGGAGGGTTTCCTCAACTTCCGCATGAGGCCATGGATGAGGCGCCTGATTACCCGATCGCTGGCCATCATCCCGGCTGCCCTCACCATCTACATCGCGGGAGACAATGCTACGTTCGGATTACTGCTGCTCAGCCAGGCAATTCTCAGCATGCAGCTTCCTTTCGCCATCATCCCGCTCATCCATTTCACGAACGAGCGCGCGCGAATGGGTTCCTTTGCCAATTCCGGTTGGGTTCGGATTCTGGCATGGACTACCGCCGCAATTGTGGTCGCGTTGAATGCCATGCTGGCCCAGCAGGCCATCGGGCAATGGCTGGACGCCGCCGGGAGATGGCGGCCCTTGGTTTGGCTGGTTACCGTTCCTTCGGCCGTGGCGCTTTCGCTTCTGCTCCTCTGGATCACGCTGGAGCCTCTGTTCCGGCGGCGGGCGCGCAGGCCGGGAATCTCTCCGGTCACCCTTCCCGAGACGGCGGAAGCGGCCAAAGCAGCCGCCCCGGTCTACCACCGGATCCTGGTACCGCTCGACCACAGCGATCTCGACCGTTTGGCCGTGAGCCACGCGGCTGCCATGGCCCATCTCTACGGCGCCAAGCTTTTCCTGCTGCATGTGGAGGAAGGCGTCACCAGCCAGGTTTATGGTCCCGAAGCATCCACAGCCGAGGTTGAAGCCGGTGAAGAGTACTTGGAACGGATCGCTCAATCCCTTCGCATACAAGGAGTTACGGTGGAGACGGCAATTTCCCACTCGCTCTCTCCCAAGAAGGAAATTGTGCGCTATGCCCATGAAGTCCAGCCCGATCTGGTGATCATGGGGGCGCATGGCCATGGGGGCCTCAAAGACCTGATTTTCGGCAACACCATCAACCCCGTGCGCCACAATCTGGCGGTGCCCATGCTGATCGTGAGACCGGGAAAACCCTGATACTTGGGACAGGGTGTCCCAACCCCGTGTCCAGGCAACCCAACAGGACTTGTGTAGGATATGGTAACTCATGTATTATCAAGAGGATTAGTTGGTATGAGAACTGCTCCTTCGGAAGGCGTGAAGCGCCACCTTCAGATTGCGCTGGTATTGACCCTCTTCAGCGTGCCGCTCCAATGCGCCACTTTGGAGCGGCTCTCTCTCAACGACATGATTTCCAAGTCGACGGTCATTGTCCGGGGCAGCATTACCGGCTCTTACGCTGCCTTCGCCAGCACGGGCCCGGTCATCTACACGCACTATTCGATTCAGGTTTCCGAATGGCTCAAGGGCCTAGGCGGAAACACGATCGACATGGTGGTGCCGGGAGGCGTAGTCAACAACGTCGGCCAGTCGTTCTCGGGAGCCCCCACTTTCAGAGTGGGTGACCAGTACGTGTTTTTCCTGTGGACCAGCAAAGCGGGGTTGACCCAGGTAATCGGCCTGACGCAAGGTCTGTTCTCGGTGGCCCAGGACGGTTCGCAGGATCCCGTGGCAACCCGCTCCGCCAGCCACGAATTAATGTTGGACCGGGGAACGGGCCAACCGGTTAAGGACCAGCCTCTGGTCATGCATATGAGCGAACTGAGGTCGCAGATTTCGACTACGCTCGCGCCTCTCGTTCCGACGGTGGCCAAATGAGGCTTGACCCGAGGAGCATCGGTCGCCTTCTGGCGATCGCTGCAGTTGCCGTCCTGCTAGGGACGCCCTCGGAAGCTTACTATCATTACATCCACTTTTCCAGCCGGACCGCCCCATTTAATCCCATTTATGAGAAATTCGATCTCAACGCATTGACGAATAAGACAGTTAGCTTTTTCGTCAGCGACCAGAGCCCGGCTACTTACGGTCCCAACGACAGTTTCGGTTCCGTCCTCAGCCAAGTCAAGCAGGCGTTGGCTACCTGGAACGACGTAAGCACTTCCGATCTGCGGCTCGCGTTCGGCGGTCTGGAGAGCTACACACCCGCTCCTACTACAACCGCCCCCGGCAACTCGGTACCGAGCTCCACAACTCCGGGCGGAGACGTGATTTTCGTAGATCTGCCGCCGGGCATCATCGGCATGGGCGCGCCCACCACATCCCAGACTTTGGCAAACGGGCCAAACGGGACCACCTTTTTCCCGATTCTACGCGGGCTCGTCATGCTATCGCGCGACACCTCCGTGGGAGTGGGCCCCAGTTATTACGAGGCATTCTTCACTACAGCAGTTCACGAAATCGGACACGCGCTGGGACTCCAGCACACCTGGACGGGAAGCGCGATGTCTCAGGGAGTCATTCGGAATACTTCCCGGGCACGGCCGTTGGACGCGGACGACATCGCCGGGCTTTCGGTACTTTATGGAAAGCCCGGCTGGGCCGCCGGCTACGGTTCGATTACCGGAAAGGTGACCCTGAATAATCAGGGCGTGGCGATGGCGTCGGTGGTGGCGATATCGCCCAATGGACCAGCGGTTAGCACACTGACGAATCCGGATGGGACCTACCGCATTGATGGTTTGCCGCCCAACCTGAACTACGAGATTTACGTGCATCCCCTTCCACCCGACGGCATCGTGGCGAACGGTGAGGGACTTAGGGTGCCGGTAGATCAGAATTTCCAGCCGATTCAGCCATCCGCCAGCGTGTTCCAGACCGAGTTTTATCCATCAGGCACCCTCGACCCGGCCCTGGCGACCACGTTCAACATCGCGAGCGGCGCACTGATGCAAAATATCAATTTTGTCGTCCAGCCACGCCTCAGTTTGCCCACATACGACGTCGTCACCTACTTCCTGCTCGACCGTTCCACGCGAAACTACGTTTCTGCCAGTAACAGCACCACATTCTCCAGCTATCCAGCGTTCATCAATGCGACTCAGAACCCCCCGGCTTTGGTGATCGCGACTGCCCAGTCGCCTGCGTTCTTGCCGAACCCGCAATCGATGACGATTCTCGGTGGTTTTGCGCCGGCGCCTTTGAATTCCCTCACTTACCCGACTGTCTGGCCGTATCAACCCGGAAGCGTAGATGCCTATTTCGCTGTCCCACTCGGCGCCGGGACGGGCCCCAGGCATCTGGTCTTCAATTTCGTGAATGACATCTACGTGTTGCCAAATGGCGTCACACTGGTGCAGAAGGGACCGCCCCTGATCAATACCGTCTCGACCAACCTGGATGGCACGGTGACGGTCACGGGCGCGGGGTTTGGTCTCGACAGCAGTGTCTACTTCGATGGTTTGAAAGCCGCCGTAACGGTGCCGTTCAGCGGAAACGACGCCCTCGGTTCGATCACGGTGACAGCGCCGCCCGGCGCCAGCGGGCAGGTTTCCACTGTCACGCTGTACAACGCCGACGGTCAGAATTCGATGATCCTGCAGTCGCAAAACCCGCTGACTTTTGCGTACCCCCTCAGTCCCACTCCGCAGATTAGTGCCATCACGATTGCTTCGCAGCCGGCCTCCTCGCTGCCAGCCGCCTCATCTGCCGCCATCGACATCACCGCGACCAACACCAATTTCATCGACGGCCTGGTGACCCTGGGATTTGGCTCGGATGATGTCACCGTTCGCCGCCTTTGGGTCCTGAGCCCAACCCACCTGATTGCCAACGTGGAGGCTGTACCCAATTCCGTCTTGGGCCCTTCCGAGATCAGCATCATCTCGGGCTTCCAGGTAATCGAGCAACCTGCCGGATTCCAGGCCGTCCAGTCCAAGTTGGGATTCCCGTTCATCGGTCTGCCCGTGGTGAATTCGGATTCTACCCAGCAAACCATCTATCCGGGCAGCATCGCGTCTATTTACGGGCTGAACCTGCAGACTCCGGGGCCATTGGCTCCGAGCACCATCGTGACTCTGAACGATGCGCCGGTGACTTTGCAATTCGTGTCCGCATCTCAGATCAATTTCTTCGTGCCCGCCGGGTTCCCCACCGGCCCGGCAACGTTGAAGGTGAACAACGGCACTCAGCAGGCCTTCCCCGTATTGGTGCAGATCGACAACCAGCCGCCCGTGATCAAGGAGGTGGACAACCAATCGGGCGTGGCACTGAACGGTGCCTCCGTCGGCGTACTCGACATTGTGAATGTGGTGTTAACCGGGCTTGACCCCACGGTTCTCACCAACCAGAACCGGGTCCAGGTGGCTGTCTCCGGAGTAACGATGCCGGTCCTCGGCATAACCGCCCTCCCCAACAACCAGTTCCAGATACAGTTCATCGTGACCCAATCCTTCAGTGGCGCCCTGGTCCCGCTGGTAGTCTGGGTGGACGGATCGAGCAGCCAACCCGCCACGATAGCAGTCCGGTAACACGGGCATCCTTGCCTGTGTTGGGTTTTCCGAAAACTCCAGACTAACCCCAAAACCAAGATGGGCAGGGATGCCTGCGCTTATCGGTAAGGCAGCGCCGCCGTAGCCACGCCCGTGCCCTGTCCGAGCGCTGCCCGGAGGCCGCTCTCGGCATGCGCATCGGACGGGTACTGCCGGAGCGCGATCCGGAATCCCCGCTCGGCTACCGCGGGCTTCTTGTTCTTTAGCGCGGCGTTACCTAGCGCCTCCGCGACTGGCCTGGGATAGTAGGGCGGCTCGGTGTAGGTCAGCCTGCGCTCCGCCTTCGACGCCGACTCCAGTTGCTTCAAGCCGTGGTCGATGCGGCCGGACACGATCTCCAGGTGGCCGGCCAGTTCCTGGCGTGCTACCTGCAATTCGGGCGGCTCGGGCCGATGGGTCTTGCTCTGGAAGTCGACCATGGCCGCTTCGAACAGGCGCGCCTCTTCCCGCGCCGCAGTCGCGTTCTCATGGTTGGCATATGCCAGGCCGCGCGCCCAATGGCGCCACGCCTCCTGGCGCGCCTTTCCGTACGTGGGCAGAGTCCGCTCATCCAGAATGGCGTCCCATTTTTCGAACTGCACCAGCGTGCGCATCATGGCGAACCAGCCCTGCGCCTTCGCGCCCGTCATCAGATCCGGAGCCGAAGCCTGCCGAGGATTCTCCGGGAAGCCCAACAGCTCTTTGGCCGCTTCTACCGCGTCGTCGAACCGGCCTTCGAAGGAATAGGCCGTCGCCAGGTAATGCACGTTGTGTCCATGATGCCCGTCGCCGTACTGCTTGTCTTCCTTCATCCAGGACCGCTCGTTTACCGCCGCATCGCCAAAGGATTTGGCGGCATCCGCCCAGCGCCCGGTCTGCGAGTAAATGTGTCCCGGCATGTGCAGCGCGTGGGGAATGTTGGTCACCAGTTGCGCGTACTTCTCGCAGCTTGGCCACGCATCCTTGGCGAATGACGAGCCCTCGAATCCATGAATGATGTAATGGTGCAAACCGGGGTGCTCGGGAACCTTGGGCAACAAGCCGCGCAGGATCGCGACCGCCTCCATGCTGCCGGGCGCCAGGGGTTTCTTGTCGGAGACGGAAAACCCGCGCATGATCATCAAGGCGAGGTCCAGTTGGGCCTCCACTTCACCGGGATATTTCGCCAGCAGACTGCGGAGCCCTTTGACGAAGGCCTCTTCCGGGTCCTTGGCGTTGGGGTCGCGGCGCGCCGCCACGGCCACAATGTACAGCTTTTCGAGGTCGGTTGCCTTGTCTGGAACCTGACTCAGCGCCACGGCCTTGTCCGCCGCTACGCGGGCGCGGGTGGTTGCGGGAGGGGGCTGCTTGCCCTGCACCTGGGTCAGGAGATCGATCTGGAAACGAGGCCGCCAGTCTCCCGCCGCCACCATCGCGATGCCCCATTGAGGCATGGGAGCTTGGGGATCGAGAGCCGCGGCTTGCAGAAAAGATCGTTCCGCCTCGCGCGCCCAAAACGAATGCATCTGCGCCATCCCCTGGTCGAAGAATTTCTGGGCCTCGGGATTGGCGGTCGTGATGGGAAGATGCACCGTGCCCATGCCGGGAAGGAGTTTCGCCGGCAAAGTCGGTGCGAGTGCGCTGGGTGGTGGCGTGCAATTGTCGGCGGGCTTGGGAGCCTGAGCGGCGGCGGCCAACGCCAATGAGAATGCCAGCAGACTGAATCTGAGCTTCATTAACCCCTCCTAACGTGGCACAGGCATTCCTGCCTGTGTGTCTTCGTGACACGGGCATCCTTGCCTGTGTGGTCTTCAGGCCAAGATAACACAAGCAAGGCAAACCAACACAGGCAAGAATGCCTGTGCCACGGATTACGCGGTCTGGGGACGCTCTCCTTCGGAGAGGCTGGGGACGCGACGGCCGCCTTCCGGTCGGAACACCTGCTGTGTGCTGTCCTCGGGCTCTTTGAGTCCGGAGGGAGGCACCGGCGGCAGTTCCTGGCCGCGGATAATCTGCATGACTTCGTTGCCATCCAGGATTTCCCGCACCAGCAAGCTCTCCGCGATTTTCACCAGCGCATCGGAGTTGGTCTCGATGATCTGGGTGGCGGTGGTGTAGCCGCCCTGCACCAGCTTCTTGACCTGCTCGTCAATGCGAATCGCGGTCTCCTCGCTGTAGTCGCGGTGCTGCGCAATCTCGCGGCCCAAGAAGATCTGCTCGTCCTTCTTGCCGAAACTCAGCGGGCCTAATTCGCTCATGCCCCATTCGCAAACCATCTTGCGGGCCAGATCGGTGGCGCGCTCGATATCGTTGCCGGCGCCCGTGGTCATCTGGTGCATGTAGCGCTCCTCGGCGATGCGGCCAGCCATCAGAATCGCCATCTGCGCCAGCAGGTAGTCCTTGTTATAGGAGTGCTTGTCGTCGATCGGCAACTGCATGGTCACGCCGAGCGCCATGCCGCGCGGAATGATCGTGACCTTATGGAGCGGGTCTGCGTTGGGCAGCACCGCCGCCACCAAGGCATGCCCCGCTTCGTGATAGGCCGTATTGCGCTTCTCCGCGTCGCTAAGGATCATCGACTTGCGCTCGGCGCCCATCAGGATCTTGTCCTTGGCCATCTCGAAATCGCACATCATGACCACTTTGCGATTCTGCCGGGCCGCGTTCAGCGCCGCTTCGTTCACCAGGCTGGCGAGATCCGCGCCGGAGAGGCCCGGCGTACCGCGTGCCAGCACCAGCAGATCGACATTGTCGCCTAACGGAATCTTCTTGACGTGGACCCGCAGGATGGCTTCGCGCCCCTGCACATCGGGACGCCCCACCACCACGCGCCGGTCGAATCGCCCGGGCCGCAGCAGCGCGGGGTCGAGAACATCCGGGCGATTGGTGGCGGCCACCAGGATCACGCCCTCGTTGGTCTCGAACCCATCCATTTCCACCAGCAATTGATTGAGGGTCTGCTCGCGCTCATCGTGTCCGCCGCCGAGCCCCGCGCCGCGCTGGCGTCCCACGGCATCGATTTCGTCGATGAAGATGATGCAGGGCGCGTTCTTCTTGCCCTGCTCGAAAAGGTCGCGGACGCGGCTGGCACCTACGCCAACGAACATCTCGACGAAGTCCGAGCCGGAGATCGAAAAGAACGGGACGGAGGCTTCGCCGGCGATTGCGCGCGCCAGCAGCGTCTTTCCTGTCCCCGGAGGTCCGATCAGCAGCACGCCCTTGGGGATGCGCCCGCCCAGCTTCTGAAACTTCTGCGGCTCGCGCAGGAACTCGATAATCTCCTGGAGCTCTTCCTTGGCCTCCTCCACGCCTGCCACGTCCTTGAAGGTGACCTTCCTTTGCTGCGAATGGAGGCGCGCGCGGCTCTTTCCGAAACTCAGTGCCTTGTTCCCGCCGCTCTGCATCTGGCGCGCCATGAAAATCCAAAAGCCCACCAGCAGGAGGATCGGGAGGGAAGCGTTCAGCACGATGGAAAGCCAGCCGCCGGAGCTGCTGTCCTTGGATTCCCAACGCACGTTCTTATCCGAGAGGAGCTTATAAATCTCGGGAAAGTTGGTGGGGATCTGGGTGTGAAAGGTGCTCCCATTGGCCAACGTTCCATGCACATCGTTCCCCGCCACAGTGGCATCCTTGACCTGCCCCTCCTGGACCCGATTGACAAACTCCGAGACCGGGATCGCCAGTTCTTTGTTCGGCTGGCTGGGTTTCATGACGGTATACACCAGCACCGCCATACCAGCCAACACCACCCATAAAATGACTGTTTTGCTATTAAAAGTCACGACACCTCCGAACCGGCCCTATCCTGCCATTATATACGTAGTTCGGCAGGTCACGGATCTTAGCGTTGGTTAAGGGGTGCATGCATACGGAAGGCGACGCCTTTTATCCGCCTTGCGCCCCTTTGAAGTCCATTTGCGTCCCAGACCGATCCGGTCTACTGTTAAGGTATGGCCAATCTGAATAGGCTCGATCTGGACGATCCGGCCCCCATTCTTGATGACGAGGACGACGAAACACTCGCTGCGATCGACGAAGGTATCCTCGACGCAGCGGCGGGGCGCACCGTCCCTATTGAGGAAGTTCGCAAACTCCTGCCCCAATGGATTACTACCGCCTCCTCTTCACGCAAAGAGCGCTGAACGATCTGGCCAAGATCGTCGGAGATATCGCCGAAGACGACGACGAGGCAGCATCGCTATTTGGCCAAGCTTTGCTCGACCACGTCGATCTGCTCAAGCGCTTTCCCCGGCTGGGCACCAGCACACCGAGGCGTCCCCGCGTGCGCAAGTTGGTGCACAGCCCGATCCTTCTCTATTACCGCATCCACGAAGATAAACTGCTCGTGGAACTG
Organism: Bryobacterales bacterium; assembly: GCA_003167275.1. Classification (GTDB taxonomy): domain Bacteria; phylum Acidobacteriota; class Terriglobia; order Bryobacterales; family Bryobacteraceae; genus JAIQFL01. Next base: position 9,334 of record PMTT01000303.1, read on the forward strand.
CTCCATTTCCGGCATGGATCGCGCAGACCGCCGAAGAGCCTTTAAGGGGGAGCCCGACTACTGCGCCACCACCTCCGGGACGGGCTGTTTGTGCTTGCACTCGGCGTTGGGGCATTGCCACATGGCGCCGGCTTTGAGCCATTTCTCTACCATGTACGGGCTGCCGCACTCGGGACACTTCTCGGCCACGGGCTTCCCCCATGCCACGAACTTGCATTCCGGATAGCGGGTGCACCCGTAAAACGTCTTGCCCTTTCGCGACCGACGTTCGCTGATCTCGCCCTCGCTGCAATCCGGGCACTTCACCCCGATGGTTTTCTGCTTCACGTACTTGCACGCGGGGTAGTTGCTACACGCGGTGAACTCGCCGAAGCGGCCACTCTTCAGCACCATGTGGCTGCCGCATTGCGGGCACTTCTCCTCCAGCGGCTGGTCGGGCTTCTTCTGCGTTCCCCCGATCTGTTTGGTGGTCTTGCAGTCGGGAAATCCCGAGCACGCGAAGAACGTCCCGAAACGGCCCTTTTTCAATACCATGGGGCGTCCGCAGTTCTGGCAGTACTCCTCTTCGCCCTGCTCGCTCAAGTCGGCCTTGTCCACATCCGGCAGGTCCACTGTTAATTCCCGGGTGTAGGTGCAGAAGCCTTCTTTTCGCTGCCAGAATAACGTCGTACCCTCGGCCGTGTCTCGCAGTTCCACGTCGAAGAACTCGTGCATTTGCGGATGCCGGGCTTGAATCTTTTCCAGGCGCTCCCTGATCAGCTTACGATCCGCCAGTCGCCGCTCCGCGATTCTCAACCGTTGCTTTCCAATGGCGGCTCTCATTTCCCTAGGAAAGCCAGGACTGCCGGCGTTGGCAAGGAATTTGCCGTCGCTGCCCCGATCCATCACCGACTCAGGATACCGGGACTGAAGCTGTCCCAGAACCTTCTCGGTCTCATTGCGAATTCTTACCTCGCGCCGGTCAATCTCGTTCGCCAGCTTTTCCAGGTCGCCTTCCGCGTTTTTGGAAGAGAGGTCGGGATAGCCGGTACAGGCGAGAAAGCTGCCGTGCTTGCCCCATTTGATGACCAACGGCTTGCCGCACTTCTCGCAGACCAAGTCGGTGGGCTTCTCCATCCGCTTGATGTCGGTCATGTGCTCTTCGGCGTGGGCGATGTCCTTCTCGAAGCGCTCGTAGAACTCACCCATGGCCGCGCGCCAATCGAGCTTGCCTTCCTCAATCTCGTCCAGTTCCTCTTCCATTCGCGCGGTGTACTTCACCTCGAAAATATCGTCGAAGCTTTCGAGCAGGAGGTCGGTCACCACCATACCGAGTTCGCTCGGCACGAAACGGCCACCATCCTTCTTCACATACTCGCGGTCCTGGATGGTGGAAAGTATCGAAGCGTACGTGGAGGGCCGGCCGACGCCATCGGATTCCAGGCGCTTCACCAGCGTGGCTTCGTTGTAGCGCGGCGGCGGCTCGGTGAAGTGCTGGTCCGGCCGGATGGCCTTGAACCGCAAGTGTTCGCCCTCCGTCACCAGGGGCAGCCGGTGTTTCAACTCCTCATCTTCCTCGTCGCTCTGGTCCTTGCCCTCCTGGTAGACTTTCAGAAATCCTTCGAACTTCTGGACCGAACCGGTCGCGCGAAAGATATAGTCCAGGCCATTCTTCCCCTGGGCCACGACGTCGATGGTGGTCTGGTCGTATAGCGCCGGCATCATCTGGCACGCCACAAAGCGGTTCCAGATCAGCCGGTAGAGCTTCATTTCATCTTCCGCGATGCGCGTCTCCAGCATCTCCGGCGTGAGCGCCATGGAGGTTGGGCGGATGGCCTCGTGCGCATCCTGCGCGTCCTTCTTGGACTTGTAGATGTTGGTTGAATCCGGCAGGAACTCCTTGCCGAAATGTTCCGCGATGTAGTGCCGCACGTCGCTTATCGCGTCATCGGAAACGCGCGTGGAATCCGTGCGCATGTAGGTGATCAGGCCCACTGCGCCTTCCTTGCCGATCTCGACGCCTTCATAGAGCCGCTGGGCCAGCATCATGGTGCGCTTCACACTGAAACGCAGCTTGCGCGCCGATTCCTGCTGGAGTGTCGACGTGATGAACGGCGCGACCGGGTTGCGCTTCTTCTCGCGCGTGCCCACGGACTTGACGACAAAGTTCTCGCCATCAGTCTGCGCCACCACATCGTCGGCCGCTTCCTTGGAACCGATCTCCGCCGGCACGTCGTTCAGGCGGAACAGGCGGGCCGTCAGCAGCGGAGCCTTCTTGGCGTGCAGGTCCGCATCGATGGTCCAGTACTCCTTGGGAACGAAGGCGCGAATTTCGCGCTCCCGCTCCACTACCACGCGGAGCGCCACGGTCTGCACCCGGCCGGCCGAGAGACCGCGCCTGACCTTGTCCCAGAGCAGCGGGGAGATCTTGTAGCCTACCAGGCGATCGAGCACACGCCGCGCCTGCTGCGCGTCCACCAGGTTGGCGTTGACCTGACCCGGCTTCTCGAAGGCCTTCTCGATAGCCTTCTTGGTGATCTCGTTGAACATGACCCGGAAAATGCGCGGGCCCTTTTTCCCGTTCCCCAATTCCTCCTGGAGGTGATGGCAGATAGCCTCACCTTCGCGGTCCGGGTCGGCAGCCAGGTACACGTCGTCGACCTTCTTGGCAGCCTGTTTCAGCTCCGCGAGGAGCTTCTTTTTCCCTTCGATAACCTCGTAATGCGGCTCGAATCCATGAGCCACGTCCACTGCCAGATCCTTCTTGGGAAGGTCCTTAATATGACCGAGCGAAGCCATGACCACGTACTGCTTGCCTAGGTATTTATTGATGGTTTTCGCCTTTCCAGGCGATTCCACGATTACCAGAGCCTTTGCCATATTCAACTTTCAGATTGCGGCGCCCTCAGCCGCGGCACGTAATGATTGCAGGTTTCCAGTTGACGTTACCACACTTTTACGAAGTTCTTGCCGGGCAACTGCTTTACCAGCCCCAGCATTTCCAGCTCAAAGAGTGCGGCAATCAACTCCGAAGGAGAGATATCTTCCACTTTCTCAAGGAGATCGTCCAAATGTATCGCGGCATCCACCTTTAACGCTTCGAGCGCTCGCCGGGCCGTACTGTCCAGTTGCGGACCGCCGCCTTCTCCTAGTGATGCCTGTTCGGCGCCAGAAGTTGCACCGCCCTCAGCCAGGAGCTTTTTCCGCCCCCTATCTATTAGATGCCGGCGGGATTCAGGAGGCAGGTCGACGATCACATCGTTCCAGTCCTGCACCAGCCTGGCCCCCTGCTTGATCAGCAGATTGGGTCCCCAACTCAACTTGGAGGTAATATTTCCGGGGACCGCAAACACCTCTCTGCCCTGGTCCATCGCCAGCTTAGCGGTAATCGCCGACCCGCTATACTGGGCGCCTTCCACCACCAGCACCCCCAGGCTCATGCCGCTGATGATGCGGTTGCGAATGGGGAAGTTCTGCGGGAAGGCTGTGGCTCCCATGGTGAATTCCGAAACGATCAGCCCTTTCGCCGCCAACTCCGCCGCCAGCTTGCGGTTCTCCGAAGGATACACGACGTCCACCCCGCACCCCAACACCGCCACCGTATCCCCGCCCACTGAGAGCGTGCCCTTATGCGCCGCGGTGTCGATGCCGCGCGCCATTCCGCTGACGATGGTGAGGCCGGCATGCGCCA
>PMTT01000303.1:13083-15703 GCA_003167275.1 Bryobacterales bacterium
CATCCGCTGGCCACCGACTGCGCCACCGCGCCGTTCACGCCAGCCGCTTCCAACTCGGTGCGCGAGGCGCGAAAGATCGCCTGCGGTGTTCCGAAGCGGGCCAACAGCTTTCCGGAAGTGCGTGTGCCCAGACCAGGGACTAATTTCAGAGCCAGCCAGTAGAGTTCCTCTTCCCGGCTGAGGACAGGTGAAAGCATGAAGTGGGACTTTGCTGATCTCTACGCTAGCACATATCGCGGCGGATGCTGAAGGGTAGCGATCCCCTCCTGGAGCCAAGGTGTGTCCGAAATTGACAGTTGCGTGATGGCAGCGGTACTCTCAGCATGAGGCTGCTTTTCAGGGGATCTTATGAATTTCCAGCTTACTCCGGAACTTGAGGAACTCGTTCAGAACAAGGTCCAGTCGGGCCGGTACCACTCCGCTGGCGAAGTGATTCGTGAAGCGCTTCACCTCCTGGAACAACGGGACGAGGTATTCACCGTGGGTAAAGCCGAGATCCGAAACCAGATCGAAGAAGGTTGGCAATCGACAGAGCGTGGAGAGTTCGTTGATGGAGACGAGGTGTTCAACCGCATCGACATGGAGCTCGATGCTCTGGAACGCTCTGATCCTAGATGAAGACATTTCTTCTCACCAAGCCCGCCGAACGAGATCCGGATCAAATCAAGGCCTTTCTGGTCCAGAGGGCAGGCGCCAGAGTCGCGCGCCGGGTCATGAAGGACATCCGGAGCGCGCTCGGCCTTCTAAGCAAGGAGCCCGGGGTTGGTCACCGTCGTGAGGATCTCACTAGCCGCCCGTTGAGATTCTGGCCTGTTTACTCCTACCTCATCGTCTACGATCCCGAGACCACTCCGGTTCAGATCTTGCGCGTGCTGCACGGCATGCGAACTCGAAGAGATTCTGAATTGATGGCACAATCGTAGTGGGACATGGAAGCCAGAAATCAAGCCTACACCGCCGAAACGCAGAAGCAGATCGGCGAACTCGCCCGCCTGGGCTGGTATCACAGCCTCGAACTACCCGATGGCCAGATCATTCCGGGCCTGCAGACTCTCGACCAGCTCCGCTTGCGGCTCGCACAATTCCCCATACCTGCCGACCTTACGGGCAAGCGCGTCCTCGATATCGGCGCGTGGGACGGGTGGTTCAGTTTCGAAATGGAGAAGCGCGGAGCCAAGGTGCTGGCCGTCGACTCGGCGGAACATACCCAATTCCGGGTCGCGCGCGAATTGCTGGGGTCCAAAGTGGATTACCAGATCGCCGACATCTGCCGCCTCACTCCCAAGGATGTCGGGCGCTTCGATATCGTGCTCTTTTTCGGCGTGCTGTATCACGTGAAACATCCCATGCTGGCGCTTGAAAACGTCTGCGATCTGACCACCGACATGGCGTTTGTCGAATCCTTTGTATCCGACGACGGCAGCGATCTCACCGCCCCGCCGGTGATGGAATTCTACGAGACCACCGAACTGCGCGGCCAGTTTGACAACTGGGTCGGACCCAACACCTCCTGCCTGCTGGCGTTTTGCCGCGCGGCCGGTTTCGTGCGCGTCCAATTGCACAGCGTGATGAGCTGCAGGGCTCACGTGAGCTGCTTCCGGAAATGGGTCGGCGCGCCCGGCACGGAAATCGCGCCCTACATCACCTGCGTCGAAAACAGCGTCTCGCTGGACCACGCGTTTTCCAGCCGCACCGACGACTACGTCTCCATGTGGTTCAAGTCCGGACAGGAGCAACTCACCTGTGACGATCTCTTTCCGCAAATCGGCCCCTACGGCTCGCGGCCAGTGATCGTGCATGCTACTGGCGGAGACGGATGGCACGCCAACTGCAAATTGCCGCCGGGCCTCGACCCTGGTTGGTACGACACGCGCCTCCGGATTCGAGACAGTGGTTTCAGCAACCCTGTGCGGATCGGAGTGGATGTCCCCGAAAGCGAACGCCGTAACCGCAACGCGGCTGGCTCCGGGGACCTGCGCATCCGCCTGGTTACCGACGGGAGAACCTGGGAACGCTATCGCGTGCATGTGGGAATGGACTCCTGCATCTCGCTTTGGGCCTCCGGCCTGCCCGACGATTGCGACCGCAGCCAGGTTCGTGTTCGCATGAACGGCACAGACATGCCCGCGGTTTTCGTGTCGTCGCCGAATCAGGAGGGCGCCACGCAGGTGAATGCGCTATTACCCTATGGGTTACAGCCCGGCCCGGTTTCGATCGTGCTGGTCTCGGGCGATGGCGAATCGCCGGCCGTGGAAGCGGAACTGGTGTAGCCCTTTGTGGGGCGGACCCCCTGGTCCGCGCGGGTCCCCCTGGACCCGCTTCTCACAGCACCGGGAAGCTGACGCAAGGCGGCCAGCAGGCCGACGAGGGCGTCGGCCGCGGACCAGGGGGTCCGCCCCACAACTCACTGCTTCACCATCTTCCGGATCTGCTCCGCGGGAGTCTGCGGCCCGAGTATCTGACGCACGGCCTCTTCCAACACCTCGTCTCGACCTTCGCGGATCCCGGCGATGGTCGGGTGTGCCTCAACATCCGCCAGGATTCCGATGCGCTGCGTCGGCTTACTGTCGGGATAGAAGACTCCGATACCGCTGATCATCCTAAAAAAGGCAGTTAGGCC
>PMTT01000158.1 GCA_003167275.1 Bryobacterales bacterium
GAGAAAATCCGCACGCGCCGCGCCCGCGTCGGGATCGTCGGCTTGGGATACGTCGGTCTACCCCTGGCGGTGGAGTTCGCCAAGGCGGGATTCTCCGTGACCGGCATCGACATCAGCGCCACCAAGGTCGGCCGCGTCAATGCCGGGGAGTCCTATATCGGGGACATTCCCAGTTCCACTCTCGCCCCGCTCGTGGAATCCGGCAAACTGCGCGCCACCACGGACTTTTCGGCCGTGCTGGAGCTGGACACCATCAACATCTGCGTGCCCACGCCGCTGCGCAAGACGAAGGACCCGGACATGAGCTTCATCGTCTCCTCCTGCCAGGAAATCGCCAGGCACTTCCATGCGGGAATGCTGATCATCCTGGAATCCACCACGTATCCCGGGACCACGGACGAAGTGGTGCTCCCCATGCTCTTGAAATCGGGCCTGAACGTGGGCAGCGATTTCTTCCTGTGCTTCTCGCCGGAGCGCGTGGACCCCGGTAATCCCAAATATCAGACTTCCAATATCCCCAAGGTGGTCGGTGGCTATACGGCGGTGTGCACGGAGATGGGGCGGCTGTTTTACGCCCAGGCGCTCGAACATGTGGTCCCGGTGAGTTCCACGCAGGTGGCCGAGATGGTCAAACTGCTGGAAAACACCTTCCGCATGATCAACATCGGACTGGTGAACGAGATCGCCATGATGTGCGACCGCATCGGGATCAACGTGTGGGAAGTGATCGACGCCGCAGCCACGAAACCCTTCGGTTTTATGCCCTTCTATCCGGGTCCCGGACTGGGGGGCCATTGCATCCCCATCGATCCCTTCTATCTTTCGTGGAAGACCAAGCAGGCGGGCATCGAGGCGCGCTTCATCGAGCTGGCGGGCTACATTAACGGGCAGATGCCGCAGTTTGTGGTGGACAAGGTACAGAACGCGCTGAACGATGCCGGCAAACCCGTGAAGGGGTCGAAGATCCACGTGATGGGTGTGGCCTACAAGCGGGACATCGACGACATGCGGGAATCCCCGGCGTTGGATGTGATGCTGCTGTTAAAGCGCCGCGGCGGACTGGTGACCTACAGCGATCCGCACGTCCCGGTTTTGAAGGTCGAGGGCCTGGAACTGGCGGCCATGCCGGAAGACTCCGCCGCGTCCGCCGATTGCGTGGTCATCGTGACGGACCATTCTTCCTTCGATTACCCCGGCCTGGTGGAACGCGCGGCTCTGATCGTGGACTCGCGGAATGCGCTGAAGGCATTTCACTCTCCCAAGATCGTGCGGCTGTAGGGGGGAACAGACCCAACGAGGCGGCAAGCTTTGAAGGTTCGGGACGCAATCAAGCGAGTCGAAAAAGACGGTTGGTATCAGGTCAATCAAGAGGGCAGCCATCGCCAGTAGCGCAACGCGATGACTCGCCAGCGTAAGCCAGAATGGCTTGAATACAATCTTCCGGAACTTCGAACTGTTCCGAGATTTCGGCTACGCTCATGCCATAGTCGAAGTTATCGACAATCGCGTTGACCGGCATCCGCGTACCACGCAGCACAGGAGCACCACTTTGCACTCTCGGATTGACCTCGACCAAAGGGCATTCCGACCAGTCGATGTTTTCTTCCGCAGCCATGGCAGCCTCCCGACACCATAATTCCACCTTCTCGCCCAAAACGCCAGAGGCGATTCCGCCGCGCGATCCGTACCACCTGTCCGACTTGCTGAAGGACACCCGCGCAACTTACAGGCGTTGGGGCTTTACCCGCCTACTTGAAGGCATACCGTATGCCGAATGCGAGCTGGAAAGTGTTCCTCTTGAACCCCGGCGGCGGGTTGTTTACGAAGCTGTCGAAACTGTTCACGTTCACGCCAAGGTTTTTAAACACAGGCATACTCAGTGAAGTGTTCATGTTGGCGGAGAAGGCTTTCTCATAGTTCCAGGCGAGCCGGGCGCCGGCATCCTCGCTAAACGCGATGCCGTGGCCAAAAGTCACCGTGTAAGTCTGCCCGAACCTCGATCCAACCAGTTTCCTGTTCAGCGAGGACGTAGCAAACTGCTGGTCCGTGAATCCTACATCCCCCCGGATATCCCACTCACTGTGCGCGGATTTATGCGCGACTACTCCCAAACCGCCGTCGTAGGTTTGCTGGAGGTCGAGTCCTTGTGAGTAGTTGTGATCAAAAACCGCCCCTCCCAGGAGAAACAGACGGGGCGTCGCGTAAAAGTCCTCTTCCGCGTCGGCGTGGTAGAACGCGGTTTTGATGGAAGGGGTACCTGGCTGGGTGATCTTGCTGTAGGACGCGGTAAAGTCGACGGTCGTTTTAGTGCGCACCCGCAACCAACTCTCGGCCGGAGCGGATCGCACCAGGTTGATGCCGGTGTTCAGAGTCTGCACGTCTTGTGTCGAGCTGGTGATCGCGACGCCGAGGCTAGAGGCGCCTTTCCAGCCTTGAAAGAAGCTCTGGCCTTTGAGCGCCTGATCGAATGACGGTTCGTCGACAACGTTGGACAGTCCTGCGACCGGAAGGGTCTGCGGCGCCGCTGGAGGATTAGTCACTTCCAGCTTCTGATCCGTCATCGCCACAGAGCCTCGCGCCACCTTGGCTGCATCCGCCCTGTTCTTGAACGTCACATCCTTTGGTATCGCGGCGAATTTGCCGGCGGAGTGAAGTTCCTTGATCTTGCTCCATTCCACGGTGACTTCGCCGGCCATATCGCTCTTGAACACGACCTTCGCGCCGGTTGCGCTCTTGAGATGGCCGATCAGCTTTTCCCCGTTAGTAAAGATGAGGACATCCGGTTCCGGCTTGGCCTGCGCGAACAGACAGGCGGACGCCGCCAGGGAAAAAAGGATGCGCAACGAAGTACGAGTGCTCGGAAACATCTGAACCTCCTCCTCTTGTTTGGGCTTCCTGAAAATGGACCCGCATGAGTGAACCACGCGCATGGCGGTCGCAGCAGGTTTTAGGCGCATGCCGGAAGTGTAGCACAGGAAAAATTGGACCCTTTTTGCGGGTTAGACAGCGGGCCTCTCTGGGGCGCCCCGCATAATCGCCGTGTCCGCATCACTTACAATGTTAAGACCGGTGGCCATAGAACCTTAACCGCAGGTAGCGGCCTGCAACGCTGGAACAATCATGTTCAAGACCAACATTTCCGCGGCCTATGTCCTGCTCGTTGGATTGCCGCTACTGCTCCTGCTGGGCGTGCTGCAGAGTGGCAGCAGTTTGCCTCCGCCGGTCCCCGTAGCGGTGCAACAGAGCGCCCCGGTAAGCCCCGCGCCCGCCCCGCTGAACCTGATCAAACTGGTGATCCAGATCGGCGTGATCCTGGCGGTGTCGCGCGTGGTGGGGATGCTCTTTCGCAAGATCCGCCAGCCGCAGGTGGTCGGGGAGATGGTGGCGGGTATTCTGCTGGGGCCCTCGCTCCTGGGCTGGGCGGCCCCGGCGCTCTCCCATGCTCTGTTCCCCGCGGCCAGCCTGGGCTATCTGAATGCTCTCAGCCAGGTGGGGCTGGTGCTCTTCATGTTCCTCGTCGGTGTTTCTCTGGATCCCGCCGAGTTGCGGAACCACGGTCACGCCGCGCTGCTGGCCAGTCACGTGAGCATCGTCACGCCGTTCTGCATGGGGGCCGCTCTGGCGCTGATGCTCTACCGGCCTCTTTCCAACCCTGGTATCAGCTTTATGAGTTTCGCCCTGTTCATGGGCGCCGCCATGAGCGTTACCGCGTTTCCGGTATTGGCGCGGATTCTGGCCGAGCGCAATCTGTTGCGCAGCCGGGTGGGTCTGTTGGCGATCGCCTGCGCCGCCGTGGACGATATCACGGGGTGGTGCATTCTGGCTTATATCATCGTCTTCATCCGGGCCGAGAAGGCTTCCCTGCCGGCTTGGGCGACCATCGGTGGGGCCTTGGCTTATGTCCTGGTTATGCTGTTTGGCGTGAGGCGGCTGCTCCCACGGTTCGAAGCGCATTTCCGGAAAGAAGGGCGGCATACCGAAAGCGCGATTTCCTTGATGATCGTCCTGGCGCTGGCATCTGCAGTGGCCACCGAGTGGCTGGGAATCCACCTGGTGTTCGGGGCTTTCCTCATGGGAATGATTATGCCCAAGGGCCGGGATTTCATCCAGAGCCTGCAGCACAAGATGGAATCGGTGACAGTGGTGGTGCTCTTACCCCTGTTCTTCGCTTTTAGCGGATTGCGCACGAACATCGGCACGATCAGAGGTAACTTGTGGCTCTATTTTCTGGTAGTGGTGGCGGTCGCCATTGCCGGCAAGTTCGGCGGATCGACGCTCGCCGCACGCATGGCTGGCGTCCCGTGGAGAGACGCCACAGCCTTGGGCATTCTGATGAA
>PMTT01000238.1 GCA_003167275.1 Bryobacterales bacterium
GGAACGGTGCAGGAAGTCAGGGCCATCCCCATGGAACGCCCATTCTGATTGACCTTGCGGCAGAGCGTTTCCACGCGCGCGAGGTCATAGCCGCGTTGGGCTGCCGCGCCGCAGATCTTTTCCGCAAACACAGTTGTCCCGACGCCACGGCGGCCCGCGGTGTACAGGCTGTCTTCCACCGCAACGTCGTCGTTGATCACCACGGCTCGCACTTCGATGCCCTCGGCCTGGCAGAGTTCAGCCGCCATTTCGAAGTTCATGATGTCGCCCGTGTAATTCTTGACGATATGGAGAACGCCCGCTCCACCATTGACAGCGCGTGTGGCGGCTTCGATTTGATCCGGGGTCGGCGAGGTGAACACCTGGCCGGGACAAGCGGCGTCGAGCATTCCCTTGCCCACGAAGCCCACATGCAGAGGTTCGTGACCGCTGCCTCCACCGGACACGATGCCGGTCTTGCCTGGAACCGGTGCGTCCACACGGACCACATAAACAGGGTCCGGGCAAACTCTCAGAATGTCGGCATGCGCCAGGGCCAGCCCGGTCAGGAATTCCCGCGGCACATTCTGCGGATCGTTGATCAGTTTCTTCATACAGGCCCGCCGGTAGACCAGCCTAGCACACCGCCCATCCAGCGATGCTTGTGATACCGATCGGGAAAGAATGAGCGACCTACCACCGATATAAGGTTGCGCCCCAGGTCCATCCGGCGCCGATGGCCGCGAACAGCAGAAGATCGTTCTTGTGGATCAGTCCCCTGCGGTTGATCTGATCGAGCAGCATCGGGACTGTGGCGCTGGCAGTGTTCGCGTACAACTCCAGGTTGGTCTCGATTCGGGAATAAGGGAGTTTGAGTGTCTCGGCGACGCGCTTGAGCACGTGAGCGGAGGCCTGGTGCGGAATGATCGTCGAAACCTCTTCGAGTGTCAGCCCGTTGACGCAGAGAATCTGCCGGATACACTCGGGCAACGCGGCTGTGGCTTTCTCGTAAACCGCCCTTCCGTTCATCGAGAAATAGGCCTCCTCCGGGAAGATTGTGAAATGATCCGCTCCCGCACCGTCGGCGAAGAGAATGCTGGAGAACAGTCCGTCCTCCCGCGTGTTCCTCTCCAGTACCACCGCGCCGCTGCCGTCGCCGAAGAACACGCAGTTGCGGTGATTCCAATCCGTGATCTTGGAGAAGGTGTCGGCGCCGATGACTAGCGCCCGGTCGTACACCCCGTTCTGGAGGAATTGGCCGGCAATCGTAAGGCCGTAAAGGAAGCCGGAACAGACCGCGGAGACATCGAACGCGGCGCAGCCGTTCCGAATGCCCATCTTGGCCTGGGTGATGCACGCGGATGAGGGAACCCTGCGGTCGGGTGTCGAGGTGGCCACGATGATGAGGTCAATTTCGTTGGGTTCCAGGCCCGCCGCAGCGATCGCGTTCAGCCCGGCATGGGTAGCCAGGTCCGAGGTGTACTCCTCCCGGTCCGCGACGCGCCGCTGGCGAATTCCTAGGGTTTCGACGATCCACTCCGGAGAGGTTGGCAGGTCTCCGACGATCTCTTCGTTGGTCAGAATATTGGCCGGAACATACGAGCCGGTCGATTTGATGCAGACGCTATCAAACCGGCAATTTCGGTTTGTCATGGTGCCCCCTTCCAGTAGTGGAGGGATGTCATTCAACTAAACGAGGACCCGCTCCTCGAGGGCCGCATACTCCAGCGCGTCTTCTGCCGCGGAGATTTCCTTGTCGGTCCTGTGAGCGGCCTTAAGGATGTCACGGTAATCGATCGGCAGGGCGCCCCCATCCGGGTAGGTCCATTCAGGCAGACTTCGGGTGAAGTCCACGACTCTCCACCGGCTCTGGCGGCCGTGTTCCGCGAAGACTTCATCCACCAGTTCACGTTCCGGATTGGAGAGTACTCCACATCCTGGATCGCCCAGCAGACGAACTTCATAATTCTCCGGGCTGGAGATGAACTTTCGCCAGACGTGGAATGAATTCGGCAGCGGCTCGTTCCGGATCAGATCGTAGATCCGGCTGACAACCGGGCCGTTGTCCGTGGAGACGTACCGATCCATGGTGATCGGGCGTCCCCAGCGAAGCAGAGCTTCGCGATCGGCCAGGTACAGAAGCTTGATGAGTTTGACATAGCTCATGGTTCCACCGCGAAGTGTCAGAAGACGCGCGGCGGCCTGGGTCGCCTTGGCCTCATCGAAGAGCAGCATCATATGGTTGCCACCGTTAGGGTGTTCTGGTATTAAAGAGTAGTTTATCTGAATATGGCCGTACTGGACCCTAAGAATGGCCCGAATCCGACATCACGGGCGGGTGGGTGGTGATGAACGGCACAGTTCGCGCCAAGCATGCTACCTCGTACATGAGTGCGAGCGGCTTGCAATACTAAACGAGGGTTCTTTGTGAAATCCGCAATTGCACTCTTTCGACATGTTTGGGCCGGCGTGACGGCAGTTTGGCGAACCGTATCCGCGTGGCGTGGCAGGCAATGGGCTGCCATCCGCCCGGGCCGCGCGGAGCGGCGCGGCGGCATCTGGGGTACGCTCGGGGCGGCGTTGCTGTGCGTCGTCATGGCGGGCCTGTATCTTCGCACCGGCTTCGGTTACGCCTTCGATTTCGCACTTGCCACGGTGGTCGCCGCAGTGGTCATCCCTCTCATCGCGCTGATCGTGGCCTTGTTGATGACCATCATCCGCAGGCTGCCGCGCATGGCCACTGGAGTGATCGTGGGGTCGTGCTTCATCGTGATGGCCGCATGGGGACCGCCGCAGCTTGGAATCGTCATGGCCCTCGTGCTGGGGCTGGCCGAAGGGTTCCTGGGCGCTACCATTGCGAC
>PMTT01000611.1 GCA_003167275.1 Bryobacterales bacterium
GCATCAGACGGTAGATGTCCTCCACGCCCACCGAGGAGAAGGCATTCAGGTCGCTCGAAAGTGCACACATCGCCGAGCCAATCAGCGCGGCCATCACCAGTCCTGAAACCCCAGGAGGAAGATGCGTGCTGAGGAAGTACGGAAAGACCTGGTCGCCCTTGGTGATGTACGCGGGCAGTTTCTCGCCTGTGAGGCGATAGAAGGTCCAGGTGCAGGTGCCGATCAGCATGAACAGCGTCCAGACCGGCACGGACAGCAGCGCGCCCATCGCCACGCCCTGCACGGCGGCGCGGTCGGATTTTGCGGATAGATAACGCTGCACCAGCGTCTGGTCGGTGGTGTACCGTTGCAGGTACCAGAAGAAGCCGTAGATCATCAGGACCCAGACGGTGGGCTGCGAGAAGTCGAAGGCGGTGCTTCCGAAGCTGATCTTATGGTTCTGGAAGGCCGAGGCGAAGACGGCCCGCGGTCCGCCCGGCGGCAGGAACAGCAGATAGCCCAGGCACACGAAGATGCCGGTCCAGATGACGACGCCCTGGACGACGTCGGTCCAGACGACAGCCTCGAACCCGCCCTTGAGCGTGTAGACCATGGTCAGGAAGCCGGAGATCAGGATGATCTGGTCCATGTTCCAGCCGGTCATGCTGTTGATGGTGAGGGAGAGCAGGTAGAAGACCAGTCCCATTTTGGAGAAGTGGGCCAGGGTGAATGCCAGCGACGCGTAGATGCGCGTGGGCCGGCCGAAGCGCTTGCCGAAATACTCGAAGGCGCTCATCCCCACGGTGCGGCGATAGAACGGGATGATCACCGTTCCCACCAGCGCCAGCACCACTACCAGGAGAAAGCCGGGAATCAGCAGCGCCCAGTCCTTGGCGTACGCCGCGCCGGGGAAGGCGATGAAGGTGACGCTGGTAATCATGGCCGTCAGGAACGACATCCCCACGGCCCAGAACGGGACGGTTCGCTTGGCGGTGAAATACCTTTCGGTGGTGGTCTGACGGCGGGAGAAGCGCAAACCGATGCCGGTGAGCCCCAGCACATACACGCAGATCACCGCGAAATCCACCCAGCGGACGCTCGCCATGTATGCGAGTTTGGCACAGATTTTCCGGCACCGCGCGTTCGTTGATGACGCTTGGAACTCGGGCCTCGCCGACTTGGCCTTCGCCTCGTTGACCCCCCCGGAGGTGCATCCCGCCTTCGGCATGGTCATGATTACCTGGCGATCTATCCGGGCAATCAGGCCATGACGAAACAGCCCCGCGATTGCGCCGCCGCCGAGGTCGCCTATGCCAAGGCGTTGGCCGATTATCCGGAGAGTTCCACGATCTCCTTCAATATGGGAACGGCGCTGAGTTGTTTGAAGAAGAACGCCGCGGCCATCTGGGAGTTTGAGCGCGCGGCGGTGCTCGACCCCACGCTGGGCGGAACCAAGGATGCGAAACAAACCCAATCGATTGCCGACGGCGCCTATACCAGGGTGCACGGCAGCGACGAGGGGCTGGAGCAACTCAAGCAGCAGGTGAAGCAGTCGCCC
This sequence comes from Bryobacterales bacterium, assembly GCA_003167275.1. Classification (GTDB taxonomy): domain Bacteria; phylum Acidobacteriota; class Terriglobia; order Bryobacterales; family Bryobacteraceae; genus JAIQFL01. The sequence continues at coordinate 1,538 of PMTT01000611.1, forward strand.
CTGCCCCCGCGAGGCTTCGCGATCAAGACGGCCACCCAGATCCTGGAGGAGAAAGAGGCCGAGTTTGAGAAGAGCAATCCCCAACTCGCCCTCTGGATGAAGGTCAAGGGCGCGCTGGCGGACGCCAATGGAGCGGAGTACTTCGAATCGCAGCTCAAGAATTCGGCGGTGCCGCAGCTTCGGGGAACGCTGGTAACGGCCAAGCCGGCGTGCCATCCCAAGGAGTTGCTGGTGGCGGTCCCCCTTCCGGACGCACCTCAGCCGCTCCAGGCGGAGATTTACGTTGAAGCTGGACAAGCCATTGGGCGGAAAGCCCGAGGAAGGCACCGAATTTCACTGGGAGGGCGTCCCGGCGGCCTTCGTCCAGAGCCCCTTCATGCTGACGATGGAGGTGGAAGCGGCGAAAATCGCGGGCCTGAAAAGTACGCCCTGTGCCGCCNNGTGCTACAGCGAGCCGCTGTAGTGATTTACAATACCAGCATCATGTTTTACCGTCGGATTTCGCTACGCGCTTCCGCCATGCTGTTGACTGCGGCTGTGCTGCTTTCCGTATCGCTTGCGCAAACCGCCAAGCGCCCCCTGAACCACCACGATTATGACCCCTGGCGTTCCATCGCCAGCCAGCACCTTTCCGCCGACGGCAAGTTCCTTGCCTACAGCGTTTTCCTCGAGGAAGGCGATGGTGAGGTGATCATTCGCAACCTGGTGACTGGCAAGGACCAGCACGAGCCCGCCGGTGCCCGTCCGGTGCCCGATGTGTCGGCTGTCCCCGAAGAAGGACCCGCCCCCGCCGCACGTAGCGTAACCTTGGCCTTTTCCTCCGACAACCGCACGCTGGTCTTCTCCACCTTCCCGCCTAAGGCCGATACCGACAAGGCCAAGAAGGAAAAGAAGACCGCCGCCCAGATGCCCAAGGATGGCATGGTGATCGTCGACCTGGCTTCCGGGAAGGCCACCCGCGTCGAGCGCGTCAAGCGCTTCCAAATGCCCGAAAAGGCCTCCGGCTTCCTGGCGTACCTGCGCGAAGGCCCCGACGCCCCCGCCACCCCGGCCGCCAAGCCCGAGGCCGGCGACCTCGCCGACCAGCAACGCGGCGGCCGTGGCGGCGCCGGAGCCGCTGGAGGCGCTGGCCGAGGGGCCCGGCCGGAATTCGGCGCGGACCTGGTGATCCGCAGCCTCACCGATTCCACCGAGCGCACGCTCACGGACGTCGTGGAATTCGCCTTCGCCGAAGACGGCAAGCAGTTGGTCTACGCCGTTTCCGCCCGCGACACCGCCAAGAACGGCGTCTTCGTCGCCCGCCCCGGATCTCCCGATGCGCCCGCTTCGTTGATCGATGGCAAAGGCAAGTACCTCAAGCTCACCTGGGACGAAAACCAGACGCAACTCGCCTTCCTCAGCGACCGTGACGATGCCGCCTCCAAGCAGCCCAAGTGGAAACTCTACCGCTGGGACCGCCAGGCGCCCACCGCCGCCGTGCTGGCCTCGGCCGATACGCCCGGCTTCCGCAAGGAATTCGTGATCAGCGATAAGGGGACTCTCAGCTTCTCTAAGGACGGCACCCGCGTCTTCTTCGCCACCGCCCCGCCCGCGCCGCCCGCCCCCGAAAAGAAGGACGATGCCACCGCCGCGGCGGACGCGCCCTCCGACGACAAGGCTGTGGTAGACCTTTGGTCGTACAAAGACGACTACATCCAACCCATACAAAAGGTACGCGCCGCGCGCGACCGCGATCGCACTTTCACAGCGGCGTACCTGATCCCCGAGAAGAAAGTGGTGCAACTGGCGGATTCCACGCTCGAGACCGTCATACCCTCCGAGAGCGCGCAGTGGGTGCTGGGCACCGACGATCGCGAGTATCGCCGCCAGGCTGATTACGACGAGCGATTCTCCGATGCCTACATCGTGGACGCCACCACCGGCGTCCGCAAGCTGGTCTCCAAGAAGAACCACGGCGCCGAGAGTTGGTCGCCCTCCGGCCGTTACCTGTTGTCCTTCGACGGTAAGGACTGGAACACGATTTCGGTTCCCGACGGTAAGACCGTCAACCTGACCGCCAGCCTCCCCGTGAAGTTCTGGAACGAAGACGACGACCATCCGGCCACTCCCGGAGCGTATGGGACCGCGGGCTGGACGAAGGATGGCCAATCCGTCCTGCTCTACGACCATTACGATATCTGGCGGATCTCGCCCGATGGCACTGGCGCCAAGAATGTCACCGCCGGCTACGGCCGCGCGCATGACCTTCGCTTCCGCTACATCCGGACCGAAGCCGATAACCCGCGGGAGCGCTGGATCGACCAGTCTAAACCCGTGATGCTCCAGGCCGAAAACCAGAAGACCTTCGAGTCCGGCTTCTTCCGCGCCTCTCCGGATGGCGGCGAGCCGAAGCAACTGCTGATGGCCAACAAGGCATTCTCGGCCCCTGTAAAAGCCAAGGACGCGGACGTCTATCTCCTGACAGAACAGACCTTCAACGAATTCCCCGACCTGGTCACCACCAACGGCACCTTCAAGGAACTCCGCAAGGTCTCCGACGTCAATCCCCAGAAGTCCAAGCTTCTCTGGGGTACGTCCGAAGTGATCCAGTTCAAGAACGCCGACGGAGTGCCGCTCACGGCCTCACTCTACAAGCCCGAGAACTTCGACCCGCACAAGAAGTACCCGATGATGGTCTACATCTATGAGAAGCTGACGCAAAACGTCAACCATTTCGTGAACCCGGCCCCCAGCCACAACATCAACGTCAGCTTCTACGTGAGCAACGGCTACCTGGTGATCGAGCCCGATATCGTTTACACCACCGGTTATCCCGGCCAGAGCGCGCTCAAGTGCGTGCTCCCCGCGATTCAGTCCGTGGTCGACAAGGGGTTCGTGGATGAAAAAGCCATCGGCATCCAAGGCCACAGTTGGGGCGGCTACCAGATCGCCTACATGGTGACCCAGACCAACCGTTTCCGCGCCGTCGCCGCGGGCGCTCCCGTAGTCAACATGATCAGCGCCTACGACGGCATCCGCTGGGGCACCGGCCTGCCGCGCCAGTTCCAGTACGAGCGCACCCAGAGCCGCATCGGCGGATCCATCTGGCAATACCCCACCCGCTTCATCGAGAACTCCCCAATCTTCTGGGCCGACCGCGTGCAGACCCCGGTGATGATTCTCCAAAACGATGGCGATGACGCCGTGCCGTGGTACCAGGGCGTGGAGTTCTTCCTGGCGTTACGCCGCCTCGGAAAAGAGGTGTACCTGTTCAACTACAACGGCCAGCCCCACGGCATCCGCAACCGCGCCGACCAGAAGGACTATTCGATCCGCCTGCAGCAGTATTTCGACCACTATCTGAAAGGCGCCCCCGCCCCCGATTGGATGGAAAAGGGCGTCCCGTATCTGGAGCGCGACCACACCGCCCTCTCGACCCTGGGCGGCAACCAGTAGGGTATGCTTTAGCTTGCCCAGCCAAAAAAGGGGCGACAGGCCATCGAAGCCTGTCGCCCTTTTCTTCGTCCCGCCCTTTAATAGGACTTTAGGGTTCTCTTATCCCCTAATCGATGTATAATCGTTCCTGTCAGGATGTCGGGCCTCCCCGGCTTGGTTCCAGCGCACGTCGAGGCGTATAGAGAAGGTATCGCAGCCCGCGCAAGTCCCGCCGGTTACCGTCTCTCCCCCAGGCAGTGGCTCCCGCCATCATGCGGCCATTCTCCGGCGCGATTTCGATGTAGCCCGAGGATGGAGAACTACCCGTTTCGGAGGTTACGCCTCATGACGAAAGCACTCGCCCCCGCCATTCGCAACCTATGCATGTTGTTCCTGGTGTTGCCCTTAGTCCTGCTCCTGCTGCCATCGCCCGCATCCGGCCAGCAGACCTACGTCACGCGCTTCGACGCCTTCGCAGGATATTCTTTCCTCGACAGCCCGCACGTCAGTCTGTTTGAGAACGGGTTCGCCACCCAGGCCGGCGTCAGAGTACGCCCATGGCTCTCGATGGGCGTCGATTACACCTATGCGACCGGTGATTTGAACCTCACGCCGACCATGTTGACAACCGCATTGCAGCAGCAACTGGGAGCGCAACTCGGTGGCCTGGCTGCCGCGGGGATCATCCCTCCCACCTATTCATTGAACGTGGCAGCTCATTCCAGAACCCAGACCTTTGCCGCAGGTCCGCAGCTCGCTTATCGCCACTATAAGAAATTCACGCTCTTTCTCCGGCCCGTGTTCTTGGGATTGATGCATGAGACCGCGACCCCCAAGGCCACTCCGGACCCGATCGCCACTGGCGTCATTAAGGAACTGGCGCCGGCCGGATATAAGACCGACAATGTGATGTTCATCGGCTTCGGCGGCGGCTTCGACATCATCTTTTCCAAACACGTCTCCTTGCGCACCCAGGCGGACCTGGTCCACGACCACCTGTTCAACGATCTTTTGAAGGACGCCCGCTTCACCACGCGCTTCTCGATCGGCCCAGCCTTCAACTTCGGCCGCAACATCGTCGAATAGTCGTGGCACAGGCATTCTTGCCTGTGTTGGTTTTCTTGCCCGGGGAACCAACACAGGCAAGAATGTGTGTCCTTGGTGTTTTCATGTCGATCCCGCCAGCCGCGAGGGTCAGGGAACGCCAGTGTCTGCCGGTCGAGACTAAGACTTGTTTCGCCGTGTGCGCTCCATCCCTGAGCGTACTGCGGCACTGACTTCCCCAGCAGCACCGGTTCAGCCACAATCTTCGCGCGGGCCCCTGACTCCATCGGCGCGCCGCATGGTCCCGCAAACGACCGTTGGTACCGCGAACTTCCTGCTCTACCTCCTCGACCGTCGTCCCCAACTGCATCGCCCGCAGGATCTGCGCCGTGTTTCAGGAGCAATCCGTCGTCTGATCGGATACAATTTGCTGAATAAGGCATATGCCAGTTTCCGCAGGCGACAAACTCGGTCCGTACGAAATCCTCGCTCCCCTTGGCGCCGGCGGCATGGGCGAAGTCTACAAAGCGCGCGACACGCGCCTGGAGCGGCTAGTGGCCGTAAAGGTGCTCCGCGCCGACAAAGTTACCGACCCGGCGCGGAAGCAGCGTTTCATCCAGGAGGCGCGCGCCGCCTCGGCGCTGAATCATCCCAACATCGTGACCATTCACGACATTTCTCAAGAGGACGGCATCGATTTCCTGGTGATGGAGTATGTCCCGGGTAAGACGCTCGAACACCTGATCCCGCGAAAGGGCCTGCGGCTGAGCGACACCCTGAAGTATGCTGTACAGATTGCCGACGCGCTCGCCGCCGCGCACTCCGCCGGCATCGTTCACCGCGACGTGAAGCCCTCCAACATCATGGTGGCTGACCACGGCCGCGTGAAGGTGCTGGATTTTGGCCTGGCCAAGCTCATCGAGCCGTCCGAAGTAGGGCCCGATCAACCCACCCGCACTATCCTCGCCCAAACGGATAAAGGAACCGTCCTGGGGACCGCACCGTACATGTCGCCGGAGCAGGCTCAAGGCGAACCGGTCGACGCGCGCAGCGACATCTTTTCGTTCGGCGCCGTGCTCTACGAAATGGTCACGGGCACGAGAGCTTTTCATGGAGATACGCGCGCCTCGATCATGGCATCCATCTTGAAGGACGAGCCCCAACCTGCGAGAGCACTGGTGGATTCCCTGCCGCGTGAACTGGAACGGATCATCCTGCGATGTCTTCGCAAGGATCTGGACCGCCGCAGCCAGAGCATGGCCGAAATCAAGCTGGCGCTGGAAGAGTTGAAGGAGGAATCGGAATCCGGCGAACTGCAGGCGGCACCACAGGCCGCCGCGCCCCGGTCCAGGCGTGGCTATGCGGTACTGGCGATCGCAGCAGTGGCGTTGGTAGTGGCCGGCATATGGGGCTTTACGTGGGTCCGCCGCGAGCCCGCTCCGCCCCGTTATCGGTTGCGTCAGATGACTCGGGATGAAGGTTTCAATACTTTTCCCGCCCTCTCGCCGGACGGGAGATTTCTCGCCTATTCATCGGACCGTGGTGGCGGGAACAATCTGGATGTTTGGGTCCAGCAGGTGGCTGGGGGCGACGCCATTCGATTGACGCGCCATCCAGCCGACGACATTCGCCCGCGCTTCTCGGCCGACGGAAGCCAGATCGTGTTCGAGCGCCGCAGCGACGGCATTTACCTGATTCCATCTTTGGGAGGAGCTGAACGACTGCTGGTCAAGGGCGGATCCATGCCGGCTTGGTCCCCTGACGGCAAATTCATCGCTTACTACACCGGCTCTCTGGGTAGTCCGGAGGGCTTCGGGCTGTTCGTCGTGCCCTCCACCGCCGGCGCCCCCCGTAGAGTTCCAACGGAATTGTCAACCTACTGCTGCCCGCTCTGGTCGCCTGACGGGAAATCCTTGCTGGTAACCGGCACTGCCACCGGCATCGGCTGGGATGCCGCCGATTGGTTTATCGTCCCGGTCGAAGGCGGCAAAGCGGTGAAGATAGCCGTTCAAACCACTTTGCCGCGAGCCGGTCTCTCCGACTTCGTGGCGCCTTCGGCATGGTTGGGTGTTGGCAATCTGCTCATTTTTAGCGCAACCCAGGGTGGAGGCTTCCACTTAGGCACTTCGAGCTTCGGCCTCTCTGGGGGCGTATACAACATCTGGCAACTTCCCATCGAACCGGCCACCGGAGCGCTTCGTGCCAGCCCGCAACGCTTGACCGCCGGCTCCGGTGAATATGCCGGCCCACCTTCGCTCGATGGCCGTATCCCGTTTTCCACCCAAAACGGCGGCATGGCCATTTACTACCTGCCCTTCGATGCGCGCCAGGGAAAAGTCAACGGCGAACCCGTGCGGGTCGGCCACGGAGGCGTGGACGAGAGTTATCCCACGCTGACCGCGGACGCGCGTAAATTGGTGTTCGTTTCGGATCGTGCTGGAACCAATGACATCTGGGTCAGGGACCTGACCACCGGCGACGAAAGCGTCCTCATTGGCACTCCCGAAAACGAGGGCCGCGGGCTGATTTCTCCGGACGGTTCGCAGGTGGCCTTCCAGCGCCCGGAGAATGGCAATGTCGTCAACTATATCTGGCCTTTGCCCGCCGGTCCGGAAAAGAAGCTTTGCGACGGCTGCCGCAGTCTGCTGAACTGGACGTCCGACAGCAAAAGCGTAATAACGTCCGAAGCCGAACCTGAACGTCTCGTGGCGCTGGATGTCGCGACCGGCCACCGGATGCTGGTGGCCTCACACCCAAAGTATGCCGTCCACGATGGCTGCCTGACGCCCGATATGCGTTGGATCGCCTTCAAACTCGTAGTATCGGCAAACGTCCAGCCTGTGTTCATCGCTCCAGTGCGAAATGGCGCCACCGTTCCCGAGCAGGAATGGATTCGCATCACCGGCGACTATTACAACTACAAGCCGTTCTGGTCGCCCGACGGAAACCTCATTTACTACTATTCCGAGCAGGACCACTTCCGTTGTCTCTATGCCCGCCAGCTCGACGCCGCCACGAAGAAGCCGCTGGGCGATGCATTCGCCGTGCGTCACTTTCACGGCGATCAGCGCCCGGCCGATGGCACCGCTGTAGGGTACGGTTTGGCGCAGGATCGTCTGTATCTTCCGCTGATGAACCAGAAAGGCAATATCTGGCTGGCGGAACGGGAAAAGTCCCAGTGACCCAAGTGTGTGTTAAAAAGGTGGGCCGCCTCGGGACGGCCGCGTACATTATCGCTCCCAAATTCCGATCACCAGCAATTTGACCTGTTGTTTCAACACTTTAACTCCAGGCCCGCAGCACCTCCACGCTATTCTGGAGCCATGAGCGGCTTCGTGGCACAGGCATTCTTGCCTGTGTTGGTTTTTCCTCCATTTCCGGCCAGGGGAGAATCCCATGGTTTGTGACGCATCTTCCGAAACTGCACCCTAAAGATGCGTCACAGAATTTCGATGAGGATCCGCAACACCAAGAAACGAATGCACTTGAAGCAGCAGAGAATTTGCGTCGCTCCGTCACAGATGCGTCAGACGGCCCCGCGAATCTCCCTCGCAACTGCCCGGAAATGGGATTTGGGTTTGTTTCGTAATCTCCGCGATCGAACTCCCCAGGCGGCAACTCAGTTCCAGGCCGCCCCCAACCCGTCGAGCGAGCCCACCAGGCGCGCCGATTTGACAAGTCCCCCCTCCTCCCGCTACGCTTAATACTTTGCAGTAGGAAGAGTTGGAGACGTGTGTCAATGAGTACCGAGTTCCCCTCTAAGAATGGCGTTCCCCGTCAGTGGCATCTGATCGACGCCCAAGATGTGGTCCTGGGCAAGCTCGCCAGCAAGGCGGCTATGCTGCTGATGGGCAAGAACAAACCGATCTACACGCCATTCATAGATACCGGCGATCATGTGATCGTCATCAACGCCGAGAAGGTCCACCTCACCGGCCGAAAAGAAGACGACAAGATTTATCGCCATTTCACCGGCTATCCGGGCGGACTGGTGGAGACCAATATCAAGCGCGTGCGGGCCGAACGCCCCACTCGCATTGTGGAAGAGGCCATTTCCGGCATGCTTCCCAAAACCAAAATGGGTAAACAGATGTACCGGAAACTCAAAGTCTATGCGGGTGACCGGCATCCCCACGCGGCGCAGAAGCCTGCGACGCTGGTAATACCGCGGAAGGCAGAAGCGTAGTGGCAGCGACGATGGTTCAATATTTGGGTACGGGCCGCCGCAAGAGATCGGTGGCTCGCGTGTTCTTACGGCCCGGCAAGGGCGAGATCAAGATCAATCACCGCGCGTTCGAGAATTACTTCCCCACGGAAAGCTCGCGTGCCATGGTTAAACAGGCGCTGGCGGCGACTGAAACCATGGAGAAGTTCGATCTCCTGATCCTCGCCGATGGCGGCGGTGTCATCGGCCAGGCGGGCGCGTGCCGTCTGGGCATTGCCCGGGCTTTGGTGGAGTTCAATGCGGAACTGCGGCCGAAACTCAAGAAACTCGGCTTCTTAACCCGCGACCCGCGCAAGCACGAACGGAAGAAGTACGGCCAGAAGGGTGCTCGCAAGCGGTTCCAGTTCTCCAAACGTTAAATTCCCCTGTGGGGACTGGCTTGGCCCGGTCCCTACTCGTCTTTATCAACGGCCTTCCGTTCCTTCTCCGCGGCACAAAATCTCGCTTTGGGCCGTGCGGCGGAGACGGAGCGCTTGTGGAAGGCTTTCAACGAGGGGTTCGCCTCTCTCAACCGACTAGGAGGTAGTTTGCCCGCAATATCCATGAAGGAATTGCTCGAAGCTGGCGTTCACTTCGGGCACCAGACCAAGCGCTGGAATCCGAAGATGAAAGAATATATCTTCGGCGAACGCAACGGAATTTACATTATCGATCTTCAGAAGACCCTGAAGATGTTCAAAGACGCCGCCCGGTTCGTGGGCGAGATGGCCGCGCAGGGCAAGAATGTGCTCTTCGTCGGCACCAAGCGCCAGGCCCAGGAAGCCATTGCCGAAGAGGCTAAGCGCTGCCTGATGTACTATGTCAACCAGCGGTGGCTCGGTGGACTGCTCACCAACATGTTGACGGTGCAGAAATCCATCAAGCGCCTCAAGGAACTGGAAGGCATGGCGTCGGTGGAAGGCGGCTACGCAGGCCGTCCCAAGAAGGAAGTCATCCGGCTCGAGCGCGAGCGCAAGCACCTGGACCAGAACCTGGCCGGTATCAAGGACATGCCGGGCCTCCCGGACGTGCTCTTCGTGATCGATTCGAACAAAGAAGCCATCGCCGTGAAGGAAGCCCGCCGTCTGGGGATCCCTGTGGTCGCCATCGTGGACACCAA
>PMTT01000806.1 GCA_003167275.1 Bryobacterales bacterium
AGAAGTTCGACCGCCAGAAGGTGTTGGGAGGGCTTCTAAAAGCCTGCGAGAAGCGACCGGTGAGCATGGGCAAGCTCTCCGAACTGGTGAACCGGGTGGAATCTAAGGTCAGCGACTCTCCGGACCGGGAGATATCTACTATAGATATAGGAGAATATCTCATGGAGAATCTCCAGGATCTCGACAAGATCGCCTACGTCCGGTTCGCGTCGGTCTACCGGGATTTCCAGGATGAGCAGGCGTTCTTCAACGAACTGAAGAATTTGATGCGGCAGAAAGGGCAGTAGCGCCGGCGGTCTTGCGGCCGGTGGTTGTTTCGGCGACAAGAACCGGCGGCGAGACCGCCAGTGCTCCAGGATTCCTGTAACCTTCTCAGTTTTAAGACATCTTTAAAAATAGGGCTTTAACTTTGCTGGGGAATGATGATATGATCAGTCGAAAGTCGAACCCCAAATGCATCCGATCTTCTCAACAGCGGGGGCCGGACCAGCAAGTTGAATCTGTTTCAGTTAAATACCCCATTTCCAAGAACATCCATGTAATTGGATCGCGTCCATGGGGGAGGTGAGTCTTAGTGGACCATTTTGAAGATCAGTTTTTAGCGGACAATCCAGAAACTTTGGGCCTTAATTTTGAGGACGAAGCCAAGTTCTTCGATCCGGAGGCCGCGCATGAAGCAGATTTCCTGCATCCCGCGCCGGTGGAAGAGTCCATCTACACCGACGATCCAGTCCGCGTGTACCTGCGTGAGATGGGCGCTGTTCCACTCTTGACGCGGGAAGGTGAAGTCGATTTGGCCCGCCGCATGGAGCGCGGCAAGTTACGCATGCAAAAGGCGATCAGCCGCTCCGCCTGGGTGCAGCGGGTGGTCGTCGAACTAGCCGATCAACTGAAGAAAGGCGCCGTCGAACTGGAGGCCGTTGCGGATCTGGGAGACGTGGAGGAAGGCACCCCCGCCGACGTCAAGGTTCGCTCCGATGCCGCCAAGCAGTTTGCCGACGTCTCCACGCTCTACAAGAAACTGAACCAACTGCAGGAGAAGGTCGACACTACCCCGGTCGCCAACAAGAAACCTCGTAAGCGGCTTTGCGCCAAGTTGAACCGGGCCAAGGTGGAAACCTCGCTGGCGATCCGCCGGTGCCCCTTCAGGAACAACAAATGGAAGGAGTTCACGCGCGAAATCGAACGCGCCGTGGATGAGATCAGCCACCTCGATAGCGAGATTAAGAAGCTGGAGACCCGCAACAATGCGCTCCAGCAGGTCCGCCTGAAGGAACTCAAGCGTGAGATCCGCAAACGGGAGTCCACGGCCGGAGCGACTCTTCCGGAACTGAAGCACAGTCTCACGGTGATCCGGCACGGCGAGGCGGAAGCCGAGCGGGCGAAAAAGGACTTGGTGGAAGCCAATCTCCGTCTGGTGGTATCCGTCGCCAAGAAGTACGTGAATCGCGGACTTCACCTCCTGGACCTGATCCAGGAAGGCAATATCGGCCTGATGCGCGCTGCCGATAAGTTCGAATACCGCCGCGGCTACAAGTTCTCCACGTATGCCACCTGGTGGATCCGTCAGGCGATTACCCGGGCCATCGCGGACCAGTCCCGGACCATTCGCATTCCGGTCCACATGAACGAGAGTATGAACAAGTTCCTGCGGGCTACCAGGGAACTGGAAAAGGAACTCGGCCGTACTCCTACAAATGACGAAATTGGGCGCCGGATGGACATTCCGGTGGAGAAAGTTCAGAAGCTGAAGACCATCTCGCGCGACCCGGTTTCGCTCGAGACCCCGGTTGGCCGCGATGGCGAGTCGGCCCTCGGCGACCTGATCGAAGATCGCTGGGTGGGTTCGCCCGTCGATGCCGTAATTGAATCCAACGTTCGCGACGAGACCGCCGGCATCCTCAAGACGCTTTCTCCCAAGGAGGAGAAAGTGATCCGGATGCGGTTCGGAATCGGGTGCGAGCGGGAGCACACGCTGGAAGAGATCGGACAGGAGTTCGATGTCACGCGCGAGCGGATTCGCCAGATTGAAGCCAAGGCCCTGCGCCAGTTACGAGCCCCCGAACGGGCCCGCCGTCTGCGCGCGCTGATGGCCGCAAGATAACACGCAAAGACCATTCCTCCTCCAACGCCGGGGCCCAAGCCGCCCCGGCATTTCTTTTTTGGGTGACATGTCGGGAACCTCACTCTGCGAATACCTCTTGCAGCGTCCTCAACGTGGATGTGAGCGTTTGTGCAGAGACCATTCCCAGTTTCTTCGCCAGTCGGGTCTGATCCACCGCGCGAACCTGATCGAGCAGGATCAAACCCTTCCGGCCACCATGATTGATACATGGCGCCTCGCGACCCGCCGTGGTCATGGGGGCGACGAGTACTGTGCGCAGATGATCGTGCATTTCGGCCGGGGACACTACGACATACGGGCGTGTCTTCCGGATTTCGCTCCCGACGGTGGGATCCAGATTCACCAGCCAAATCTCTCCACGCGTCACCACGCCAACTCCGAATCCTCAGTATTACCAAATTCGCCCATCACGAGTTCGTCGTCGCCGACTTCCGCGATCCTCCTGGCAGCCTCGGCCCAGCCCCTGCGGGCCGGCCTCGCGGCCTTGCGCAGCACCAGTGCGCCATCCTCAATAGTCATTTCCACTCCCGCCTTTGCGTCCAAACCCAGTTGGGCAAGTATCGGTTTGGGGATGACGACTCCTTGGGAATTCCCGATCTGTCGAATGCTTACGTGCATAGCCCGCATAGTAATAACACTGTTATTTTAGGCCACTTGGTCTGTCAAGCACGCGTAGAAGTCGACCGCTGGCTCACGCCGGATTCTCGACGTAATCCTTCGCCATGGGACGCATCCTTGCTCCAATGAACCTCGCCGTGTGTGTCGCCGCCGCCTTCACTTCAGCCGTTTTGGAAACCATTTCCGTCGGACTCCGACGGAATATCCCGTAAGCTATTGAAACTGCAAGGGCGTACCCGTCTGACTCCGACGGGTACGCCATGAAATCCCCGTATGCCACTCCAGAGCGGGCGGTAGCTATAATTTTCTTATTCGTGTTCATTCGTGTTCATTCGTGGCCCAAAACTGGGTTGGTCTTTCATGGGCAGAACAACACGGATTGGGCCACGAATGAACACGAATGAACACGAATAAGAAAGACGGGAAACGGGAGATTCCGTGAAATGGGCCATGGAACCTCTGGTTTGGGCTGCTGGCCCCATTTAGCGGTCTGGCGCCCGCCGAAAAATGCGTCTGGCCCCTTTGTGCTGCATCATATGAACATGCACCTCAGAGGAATTCTGCTCAGTGTGGCCGGCCTGATGCTGGCCGCCAGTGCACTGTTCTATGCGGCCGATCAACCTAAGCTTCCGCCGCCCTATGCCACTCCCGCCGTCAATAACCAACCGCGGGTGATTCCCCAGCCGCCTGGCGCGCAACTCACCGTCCCACCTGGTTTCCACGTGGAAGTGTGGGCCGAGGACTTCAATACCCCGCGCTACATGATGTACGGGCCGAGCAACGAAATCCTCCTGACCGATTCGGGATCCGGGCAGCGGCCCAGCGGGATCATCTATGTACTACAAGGCAAGGAACGCAAGAAGCTGATCGAGAACCTGAACCGGCCCTACGGACTGGCGATACTGAAAGGCTACCTCTACGTCGGCGAATGCGACTCCGTCAAGCGCTACAAGTACGACGCGAAGGCGATGACGGCCGGCCCGGGCGAAGAGGTCGTTTCTCTGAAAGGGCAGGGCACCCATCACTGGACCCGCAGCCTGCTATTCGACAAGGACGGGAAGTATCTCTACGTAGGCGTGGGCTCCGGCTCCAATTCCTCGCCGGGAGAGGACCCGCGCCGTGCCGCGATTGTCCGCTACAAGGTGGACGGATGGGCCCAGGAGATCTACGCCTCGGGCACGCGCAACCCGATCGGAATCCACTGGTATCCCGGCACCGACACCTTGTGGGCAGCGATTCAGGAACGTGACGACTTGGGCGACGACCTCGTTCCCGATTACCTTACGCACATCCAGCAGGGTGCCTTCTACGGCTGGCCCTACGCCTACATCGGAGCGAATCCAGATCCCACGAACACCGCCGATAAACTTGCGCCTGAGTTCCGCGCCGCGGCGGCCGACCTGGTGCCCAAGACCATAGTTCCCGACGTACTATTGGGCGCACACGTGGCGGTGCTCGACTATACCTTCTACACCGGCAAGCAGTTTCCGGCCGAGTACCAGGGTGGCGCGTTCCTCTCGTGGCACGGTTCTTGGAACCGCTCGAAACGGGTGGGCGAATCCATCGCCTTCGTCCCGTTCAAGAACGCCAAGCCCGCGGGCCCTCCGCGCGAGATTATGACCGGCTGGATGCTTGGACCCGACAAACGCGAAGTCTGGGGCCGGCCGGTGGCGATCCTGCAAATGACCGACGGCAGCCTGTTGATCTCCGACGATGGCGGCAAGAAACTCTGGCATCTGAGCTATACGGGAAAGTAGGCAAGATCCGATGACAGGCAACGCGGCCCAAAGGCGGGGCCTTCGGACAGCCACGCCTGTCATCAGATTCTGTGCGGTGTTTTTCGCTTGGGGCGCGGCGCTCGGTGCCGCGCCCTTTTCGCATCGTCTCCACCTCGGAATGGGCCTGGAATGCGTGGGGTGCCACACGTCCGCCGCGACCAGCACCAAGGTGGAAGACAACCTCCTCCCCGCCAAATCGGTCTGCCTGGCGTGTCACGAAGACGCCGAGATTCCGGCGCCTCCTCTGACGCGCGTGTCGAAATTCAGCCACGCCCTGCATCTCCGCATGGGCAACGTGGCGCCCTTCATTGCCACGGCCATCGATCACCAGCACTATCTCGAAGCGCCGGGCGATATCCGCCGCCACCTCAATTCCAGAAATCCCTGCCAGGCCTGCCACCGGGGTCTGGAGGAGTCGGACCAGGTCACTAGCGCTGCCTTGCCGCAGATGGCGGATTGCCTGGTCTGCCACTCCAAGATTGAAGCGCCGTTCAGTTGTGAGGATTGCCACACAAACGTCGCGCAATTGAAGCCGGCCAACCACATCCCCCACTTCGCGAACCTTCACAGTACCGGCAAGCTGGGTCTCGATAAGACCACCTGTGCGGTCTGCCACGGACAGACGTTCACCTGTGGGGGGTGTCACTAATTGCCCACCGTGGGGGTGGCAATCCGGTGCAGTCTGTGTCCCGAGCGACACTTTCGACGCTGGCGGGTGATCGCCTTGGATCGGAACGATGCGAGGGCGGCAGAGCGTGGCATGCGGATCACGATTCCGGCGACGGCGCTGGCACAGGCCATGCGGAACCCGCCAGGCAGGCTTGCCTCTGCCGGTTGATTCGACAGGCCGACACCGGCCTGATGGGCGCTCGACGGACCGGACGCAACGGCCGTCGGCCTTTTGCTGGCACGAACTGGAACGGCTGACCTCGTGGATGCCCATGTCGTCGTTTGTGCCGAGAGGGATCGGCAGGTCGTCGCGATCAGTGACGGCGGCGATCTCAGGCGAATCGCCACCGGACTGCAGTTGGTGGCCGTCTAACCCCCGACAATTACAGCGGCAGAAAGATTACCGCGTTCTCCCACTCTTCGGCCTCGGATGCCGCCCACACCAGCAGTAGCTCTTCGATCGCACGCCCAATGTCGAGATCTTGTGAAATGATGACGAGGCCGGGGCTGGGATGCTTCTCAATCAAGCGGCTGAAGTGCCCAGGCATGGTTTGGCGGTCATGGGAAACCAGGACACGACCCTGGCTGGCCGCTAGAGCCAGGACCTCGGGATCGGGTCTGCCGATGACGTCGCCTTCGCGGGCGCTCTGGAAATCAATCGAGGGCTCACGCCGGCGTATGCCAGCCACAATCTTCTGGTTGAAGTCGGCGTCGGCTTGAAAACGGGGCCTCATCCGCGTGGGATGACAGTGCTCTCACGAGCTGCCTCAATCTTGGCATACAAAGACGGATGATCCCGGCGGGCCTGTTCTCGAAGCCGGGCGAAGTCCGCTTTACCGGCACGAAGATAGGCATCGATGATGTCGCGACGGCCCAGGTAGAACGCGATGGCGCCGTAAACCTGCTCCAGGTTCAGCGCCGGAAAAGACTCGGCAATTCCGTCCGGCGACTCTCCGCGAAGGAACGCGTAAACGACCGAGTCCAGCGAAACCCGGCTTCCAGAAACCCGATAAGCCCCACCTACATTCTCGACGTAGTCCTTCGCCATGGACGCCCCCTTGCTCCCATGATCCCACAGGAAAGGAGCTGATCATGGTCGTCTTCATGACGGAACCACATCCCCCACTTCGCGAACCTTCACAGTACCGGCAAGCTGGGTCTCGATAAGACCACCTGTGCGGTCTGCCACGGACACACGTTCACCTGTGGGGGGTGTCACTAATTGCCACCGTGGGGGTGGCATTCCGGTGCAGTGTGTATCCACAGCGACCACAGGCCACAACTTTTCCCCGCCACATCCGTTTGATAACAATAGATCGTAATCCTGGTAGCCGGATTGCTCCGGAGAGAGGGCGAAGGAGGGTAGCAATGCCAATTGCGAAAATAACGGGTCACGGTCTGGCGGCAATCGGAGTAGCGGTCGCTCTCCTTTGGAGTTGCGTGCTCGGCGAACGCGCCATGGTGCGGCGGGCCCTCACGGAACGTGCGCAGATCCTGCGCGAGATGGAACGCTTACAACGCCGGCAGCGCCCCGAGCCAGTTTCGCTACCCTCCCCTCGTTCTCCGCATCGCGTACGGGTAACCGCGGGTTGAAGTAGCCCATCGCTGAAAGCTGAGAGCTATTCCGCTACAATTGCAACGATGACGAAAGTCGTTGCAGTTGTTTCCTTTATCCTCATCGCATCGGGTTGCCGGACCACGACCAGGAAACTCGGCGATCTCTCCGAAGAGTTCGTCTACACCACGCTTTCCTTTTCGCCCGCCAGCGCCACCGGGGTCGGACTGCATCAATACAGGAAGCAGAACCTCGACGAACTGCTGGACGATGTCAGCCAGGAGAGCCTGGACAGGCAGAGGCGCTTCTACGAGGACTTTCAGCAACGCCTGGGCGAGTTGAAGACCGAACGGCTGAAGCCCGAAGAACTGGCCGATTTCGACATCCTCCAGAACCAGACTTCGCTCGCCCTGCTGGACTTCAACCAGATTCACAGCGCTCTGCATAACCCCACTTCTTACGTGGAAACGCTGGGGAACGCGCTGTTTAGTCCATTTGTCCTGGAATACGCCCCTCTGCGGGCGCGCATCCAGAACATCATCGCTCGCTTGCGGAACGTGCCTCTTTACCTGGACCAGGCCGCCGGCAACCTGGACTCCTCGCCTACCGTCTGGACCCAGGTCTCCATTGAGGAAAACGAAGGCAATATCAACCTGGTGGATAAGACCATCCGGGCCGCGGTGCCGGACGACCTTCGGGAGGCCTACGCGAAAGCCGCCCGCCCGGCCTTGGACGCCATGACCAAGTTCCAAGGCTATCTCAAAGGCAACCTGACTTACCGCAGCAATGCGGATTGGCGCCTGGGGCAGAAAATCTACTCCCTGAAATTCCGGTATGCCCTGGAGAGCGGCATGGAAGCCGATACCGCGCTGGATGTGGCCGAGAGGGAGTTGGCGAAGGTGCGCAAGCGTATGCTCGACCTGGCCTTGCCCCTGCACCAGCAGATCGCTCCCGGGCACGGCGGCCACAGCGACCTGGAGGGCGATCGCCGCCAGAACCAGATCATCGGAGAGGTCCTCGACGCGATCGCGAAGCGCCACTCCACGCGCGAATCCTACATGCAGGACGCGCGTCAGGACCTCGAAGAAGCCCGTGCCTTTGTGCAGCAGAAGCACTTGCTGACCCTGCCTCCGCGATCGAATCTGCAAGTGAT
Source organism: Bryobacterales bacterium (assembly GCA_003167275.1). Lineage (GTDB taxonomy): Bacteria > Acidobacteriota > Terriglobia > Bryobacterales > Bryobacteraceae > JAIQFL01. The sequence continues at coordinate 7,899 of PMTT01000806.1, forward strand.
CCCCACGCCCGAATTCATGCGCGGCTCGTACTCCGTGGGTGGTTTCAATGCAGCGCCCGCGCTGGAGCCGCAGTTGGGCGCTTTCTACTGGGTGACTCCGGTTGCGCCGGACTGGCCCGCGGAACGCGCGGAATCCAAACTCCGGGAATACAATTTCTACAAGCTGAAACTCCTGACCACCCACGAAGCCATGCCCGGCCATTACGTGCAGATGGAGTTTGCCAACGGCGTCGAACCGGCGTCCCGCCGCTTGCTGCGGTCGGTGTATGGGAGCGGGCCTTACATCGAAGGCTGGGGCGAGTATTCCACCCAGGTATTGTTGGACGAGGGCTTCCTGGACCACTCGCCCGAGCTGGCCCTGACCTTCGCCAAGGAGGAGTTGCGGGTAATTGCCAATACCATTCTCGACATTCGCCTCCAGATGCTCAACATGACGGACCAGGAGGCCATGGACCTGATGCAACAGCAGACTTTCCAGGAAAAGGAAGAGGCCAGCGGCAAACTGCAGCGGGCCAAGCTCTCCTCCTGCCAGTTGCCGATGTACTTCGTGGGATGGCGCGGGTGGCTGCGCGTGCGCGACGGCTACAAGCAGAAAAAGGGCGCCGCCTATAGCCTGTCGGCATTCCACGACAGCGCCCTGAAAGAGGGCGCCGTGCCGTTGTCGAAGCTGGATGGCCTGTTGCCATGATCTGTTGACAGAACTGGTAGTCCTGTAGCCGAAATCTCCCGTCCTACGCTCAAGAACGGGTGTATACTGATTTCCGCCGGGATACTGGAGGGGAGATCTCCGGCGTGGCCCCATAATCGGCGCGGCGGCCATGGCGGTTGGGCCCGCGGGCTGCCTTGCAGGAGGTGACGCGATGCTCCGACCCCTCGGTTGGTTGTTGCTTTTGTCCGCTTTTCTTCTGCTTTGCCCTCAGCCGGCCCGCGGCGGCGACTTTACGCTCCAGCCCCTCAGCGGCGCCTGGGCGCACGACAAGGCTTCCTACGAGGTCGTCCAAGCACAGGCCTTCAACGGCGGCACCGCCAATCTGCAGGCCAACTGGACCAACTCCCAAGGACAGCCGTTCAGTTTTGCCGGCACCTTTACGGTGGCCGTCAGCCCCGCTACGCTCACCCTTGACGGTGCAGGCAACATCGCCTCCGGGACCAAACTGCATGTCGATGCGGTCCTCGATGGGAAGTTTACGACCACGGGCTTCTACGAGGATTTGAGCTATGCGCTGGTTATTGAGGGCAATCCCTACAGTAGACTCGACTCCAGCTTCGACTATGCGTACTCTTGCCGCGTCCCCGCCCCACCGGACACAACCGTGTGGGCGTCTACCGGCTTCCCCAGCAGCCCCGGAACCATCCATGTTCCGCTGAGCTGCGATTTCAGCGGGCTTAAGTCTGCGGGCCCAGCTTCCAGCCAGTTTGCCGGTCATGCCGCCTTCCGCATGAGTTTCGCGGAAAGCAACAGCGAGGAGATGCAGTTCGGTGGCTATGTGAGCTTCACCTACGCCCCCGCCGCGCCACCGGCGACATTGGACCTGGACCACGTGGAGCTTGTGCAAGCCGTGCAGGACGCGCAGAACGGGGTTCCGTTGGTGGCGCGCAAGGGCACCGTGGTGCGCGTCTTCCCGCTGGTGAAGAACAGCAACCAGAACGTGGAGGGCGTCACCGGCACATTGCGAGGCTTTAAGGATGGGGTGGAGGAAACCACCTACTCGCCGCTCGTTCCCTTCAACGATCCCGTCGTCGCGACAGTGACCCCGCCGGACCGCACCGTGCAGGACGCTTCGATCAATTTTCTGCTGCCGGTGGAGTGGACGCTGGCAGGCCACTGGCGCTTCACGGTTACCCTCCAGGCGCCGGGGATTCCACCCACGCAACTCCAGGCGCCGCAGGATCCCAGCCTGAGTTTCGTGTTTCAGAAGGCGCCCAACTGGCCGATTCCGCTGACCGTGGCCTACATACCCGTCTGCTACCAGCCGCCCGGGCAGGACCAGCCTACCTGCCCGACCGACCAGATTCCTTTCCGCACCGATTTTTTGAATGCGCTCTATCCGATACCCGACGACGGCTTGTGGTATGCCCCGCTGCCGGTGCCGTCCTGGCTCTGGCGCGGAGCCCTGACGAACGACGCGGATGTCCGCGCCTTTAACGGTGTACTTCGGCAATATTATGACCTCATCGAACCAGCCAACCTCTGGATCTACAGCGGGCGCGTGGATCAACTGGTGGCATGGTTCCCCGCGATTCCCGACCTGGACGTGCTGGGCTGTTCCGATCCCGCGTGGAAGGGCGGAGAAGGCCACGTGGCTTTCCTCCAGGACACCTCCCAGGAAGACTTCCTCGACGCGTCACAATCCATAGCCCACGAAATCGCACACAACCTCACTCTGCGCCACCCCGTAGCCGTGAACGACCACGGGAAACCCCTCTACGATGCTGCTGGGGATCTGATACCACTCCCCTCCACCTGCGGCGCGCTAGATGCCTCGGACTATAACCTGGGTCCGTTTGGCTGGCCCTATGTCGACGGGTTAAGCCCCCAAATCGGCTTCGACCCGCCGAAGCAGGTAATTGTGCCGAGCGGGAGGTACGACCTGATGGGCTATTGCAGCATCCCGGGATACGATACCTGGATCTCGCCCTACTCTTTCGGTGCGCTGTTCCACAACGCCTTCACCACGCCCTGGAGTCCCAAAGCAGGACCGGCGGGGGCCCAGAGGCAGGATGCGACGGCGGGCGCCGACACCCTGCTCGTCACCGGAACCGCGCAGGCGGATGCCAGCGGTGGCACACTCCTTCCAGGGATCCGGGTTACCTCTTCGCTCCCGCTCACATCGAGCGACCCGAACGGCAACCACTGCCTGAGCTTCTTCGGCGACCAGGGCAAGCTGGCGGAAACCTGCTTCACGCTGCCCTTTATCGATATCGAAACCGAACCGATCGCGAGCGACAGTTTTAGCCTGCGCATGCCCTACACGCCCGGGACGAAACGCATCTCGCTGGTGCATAGCGGCCAGGAATTGGCCTTCATCCAGGCAGGAGTCAACCCCCCGGTGATTCAGATCGGTGCTCCGGGTCCGAACGCCAGGATTCCCGCCGGCCCGCTTACCCTGCAATGGACGGCAAGCGACCCGGATGGCGATCCGCTCACCTTCACAGTGCTCTACTCAGCCGACGGCGGCGCGAGTTTCCTGCCGCTGGCGACCGGCATCACGGACCAGCAATACACCGTCGACGCCACCCGCATCGATGGCGGCAAGCAAGTCTACCTGCGCGTGCTGGCCAGCGACGGCATCAACGGCTCGTCCGGCACGGTGGGTCCTATCGAGGTGACGCAGAACCCGCAGATGGCGGCATCGGCTTCCAGCCTGGCTTTCGACGACGTCATGCTGGGCCGCACGCGGGACCTGTCGATCACGTTGAGCAATGGTGGAAACGGGCCCCTGCACCTGAGCAATCTCGCCTCGGATTCGCCTGTGTTTACCGTGGCCGCGCCGCGAAATCCACCCATGATCCCAGCGGGCGCCGGCTACCAGGTCACGCTGCGATTCCGTCCGGATCGGGCGGCCGCACGCACCGGGACTTTGACTTTGAGCAGCAGCGATCCGGGCGTCGCCGATGTGAAAGTGCTGCTCTCCGGCGCGGGAGTCGGCGCCATCCAGCCCGACCTCCGGATGGCCCTGGCGGCGCTGGCGTTCGGCAGCGTGGCACCGGGGCACACCTCCGATCTCAGCCTGACCGTCCACAACGCCGGGCCGGGAGTGTTGAATATCAAGTCGCTGAGCATCGACAACGCGCTTTTCAAGGTGATGAGCCCAGCCGCGCCGGTGGCGGTGGCTGCGTATGCGGACCAGCCGATCGTGGTGCGCTTCAGCCCGGCGGCGGCGGGCGCGCAGTCGGGGAACCTGACGATCGCGAGCGACGATCCGAACCATCCCAGCCTGGGTGTTCCGCTTTCCGGCACAGGCACCGGCTCTGTCTCCGCCCCGGTCATCGGAGTGTCGCCGGCGACGCTCGATTTCGGTAGCGTAGCCAGCGGGCAAACCAAGGATTTGACCCTTACCATCTCCAACAGCGGGACCGCCTCGCTGACCGTATCGTCGGCTTCCAGCAGCAATTCCGCATTCACGGTGCGGCCCCCGGCGCCCCCGTATAGCATTGCGCCAGGCGGCCAGCAAACCGTGACGGTCCGCTTCGCGCCCACCGCGGCGGGAGCGCAGACGGGTACGCTGACCCTCGCCAGCAACGACCCGGCGCACGCCAGCGTGACGGTGGGACTGACCGGCACGGGTGGGGCGGCGACGGGCTCTTCCGACGTGGTGCTGAAGGTGGATGGCGGCACGTTTAACGTCGTCACGGGATATCCGACCGGCACAGCCACAGCCTATTTCATGAACCGGCTGACGCCGCCCTCTTATCCCGCCACGCTCAAGAACGTGCAGGTCTATTTCAGCACTCGCAGCACCGGGCTGGCGCTGAATACCCCGCTGACGATCGTCGCGGCTTCGATCCCCGGCGGCGGCTCGCAGCTCTCCCTGGCCGGGGCGCAGATCGACAAAGTGGCAGCCACCGTCACGGCGCTCGATACCTACGTTTCGTACGCTGTGCCGGCGCGGACGATCGCTTCGGGAGATTTCTTTGTCGGCTTCGTGGTGCAGAATCCGGTTGGCATTTACCCCGCCGATGAGGACCAGGCCACTCCCTCGCAGGGCCGCTCGTACACTTCCTCCGACGGCGCTACGTTCGCCCTGTTAGATTCGATCTCGGCCAATATGGCCGGGAATCTGGCCATTCGCGCGGTGGCGACGGCCGGCAGTGCAACAGGCGCGGGTTCCATCGGCATCTCTCCAGGCAGCCTGGATTTCGGCACGGTGAATGTCGGCCAGAACAAGAGCCTCGCTGTGACCATTTCCAACACCGGCACCGGGCCACTGAATGTCACCGCCGCCATCGTCGCCGGGCCGGCATTCACGTGGACAGGTCCGGGCATACCATTCACCTTGACGGCTGGAGCGCAGGCCGTGGGCGCGGTGTGGTTTGCGCCAACCGCGGCCGGAGCGCAGAACGGCACTTTGACCATCTACTCCACCGACCCCGCTCATCCCACTACGGCGGTTCCGCTATCCGGCACGGGGACGACTTCAACTTCCACAAGTGGTCTGCCCGCGCGGCCGGGGGGCTCTGTGCTGGATTCGAGCAACCCCCTTTCCACCAGTCTGGCCGGCCTCTTCCTCATGAACGAGGGGCACGGAACCACGGACTTGAACCTGGCGGATGGACAGACGGCCAGCTTCGCGGGAGCGAGTGGGCCGGTATGGAACACCAGCGATCCGTCGATCGTGTTCAACGGGGGCGGCTCTCTGAACAGTTATCTGAATGCCGGCACGGACCTGGCGTTTGACAAGTTGCCGGTCAGCAAGATGACGATTGTCGCCAAGGTCTTCCTCAACACGCTGGCGACCGTAGGGATCTGTGAGAAGAACGACGGCAACTCGATTGACTCGGGCTTCGTCTTTGGCTGGTATTTCGACGGCACCATGCGCTTCACGGTACAGCGCACCACTCAGGACATGCGCATCTATACGGCGCCCGGAACCGTACCTGCCGGGCGATGGATGCAGGTCGCCGTGACCTGGGACGGGACGGTGGGCGGGGCTGCTTCGGCGCACTTGTTCATCGATAGCGTGGAGCAAGCCAAGACCACCGCGCAGGACGGCTCTGGAACCATGGGGTACGCCAATGCGACGAACCAGCCGTTCCGTATCGGGAATGCGGACTTCGATATTCCGGGATCGTTTAATGGCAGGATGGCGTACCTGGCGGTCTACAAGGGTCGCCTCCTGACTACAACTGAGATGAATCAGCTCGATGCGCACCTGCCCATCCGGTGAGCGCGGCGGAAATAGTGTCTCTTCTTTCCACACGCCGGTAATTTGCACTTTGACCGCCGAGATCCCCATTTGTGCAGGGCAACCCCGCCCACTCCCAAAACCGTCTATAATTATGTTGCGGACCAGGGATGCAGGAATACGACAACCCGGCCATTCCCCCGGAGCTTCCAACCGAGAGCGACCGCGCGAAAGAGCGCACCCGATCGAGCCTGTGGAGCGCGCTTTCGTGGGTGCGAGACCTGGCGTTTTCGGTATTGATTGCAGTCGTGCTGATCGTCTTCATCTACCAGCCGGTGAAAGTGGAAGGCACCAGCATGACGCCGACTCTTCAGAATGATGAGCGCATCTTCATCAACAAGTTCACCTATCGATTCGGCTTGGCGAGCATCGCCCAGGGCGATACGGTCGTCTTCTGGTACCCGCAGGATCCCACCAAGTCATATATCAAACGCGTGATCGGCGTGCCTGGCGACCGCATTCGCGTGGATGGCGGGCAGGTTTACGTGAACGGCCGGCTGCTGGAAGAGGATTACGTTCCCCCCATCAATCGCGACAATGTCTCCTGGAAAGACGGGGAAGAGCAAACCGTACCCAACGACAACTACTTCGTGCTGGGAGATCATCGCAATTCCTCGAGCGACAGCCGGACCTGGGGGTATGTTCCGCGCGACAAAATCTACGGCCGGGCCGTATTTGTTTATTGGCCTCTCGACAAGATGGGCCGCCTCAAATAGTTCATTTCCGGAAAATCCACATCACCAGCGAGAGCGCCACACTGATCAGGATGCAGGTAGCCAGTGGGAAGTAGAAGCTCGAGTTCTTACCTTGGATGTAGATGTCGCCGGGCAGACGGCCCAGTCTGAACGGCAGGCGCCCGGCGAAAGTCACCAGGAGGCCCACCGCGACCAGTACGAGCCCGGCGGTGATCAGCAGGCGGCCTACGGGCATGATTTCAGTTTGCCACAGGCTTGTGTCACAAGGCATTCTTGCCGGGGTGATTAACCATTTTGGGGATTTCCTCACCNNACGCTGAATCAGCAACAATCGCAATCGAGCCGCGACCGTGAGGGAGCGGTTGCCCGCTTGAAACGCGAAATTCCCAAAACGGCTACGCACCCATTCTTGCCTGTGTTGGTGTTTCCGAAGCCTCTGGAGAGCAAACCCAACACAGGCCAGGAGGCCCGTGTTACTTGGAGTAACGCAGCCGCACTTTGACCATCAGAGGCTCGCCCGGTTTCACCGCCACGCGATAAACCGTCTGCGGCGGCGGGTCTTCCTGGGTCAAAAGACGGGTCGCGTTGGAGGCGGCCTGCTGCTCGGCCTGGGTCCAGGTCTTTCCGGCGCCGCCGGTCAACTCGAAGCGCTCCACGTTGCCCGCGCCCCACTCCTTCTCCCACCTGGCGACCTGGTCGTTGGTGAGCCTCAGCGCCTTGGGGCCGATCACGATGCTGCTAATCGGCTCTTTGGTGAGCAGCACCGTGAGTTCCTCCTCCACCTGATCGGCGCGGCCGGGGCGGAGCGAGAAGAAGTTGGGGCGGTCGTCCTGCGCGGGGATGTCGATCAGGCGCCCGCCGGCCACGCGGTTATCGCCCTCGTGCGTGCGGGAGGTGGGGAAAATGAGGTACGGGTCGCCGCGATCCCCATTGGCGTAGCGCTCGCGATCGATGACGTAGAGGTAGCCGGCCTCGGGAGATTCGATGCTCAGGCGGACGCGGTCGCCGGACTTGAGCGCGCTGTTGGAGGACACGCGCTCGGGCACCCATTCGACGGTGTTGGCCTCGTCATGCACCAGGATGCGGGCGCCCGAATCGGCGGCAGCGGCGTGGCGCAGACGCCAGATGGTGACACCCACCTGGCGCGCGGCGCCGGCGGGACGCATTGTACCGACAGCCTGGTACCGCGGACTGCCGGCCGCCGCGGCGCCGGGGCGAGCCTTCAGTACCTCTTCCGGGACGATGCCCCGTGTGTCGCTTTGGGCGAAGAGCGCCGCGGCGGCGAGAGCCAGGGTGAACAGACGGGAATTCATTAGTGCCTCCATCGAACTGGCCGAGCTTCACTCGGCTTGACAGGCCCGGAGGCCTGTCCTACTTCCATTCGCCGTGCTGGACGAAGGCCGCCCAGTAGTATGGCGATTCAAAGCGCTTCTGCTTGCGCAGTTCCAGTTGCGCGGCGCGCAGGGCGGCTGCCGGGGTCTTACCCTGGCGCAGCATGCCGCGATAGAGCGCGGTCATGAGGTCGGCAGTCGCGCGGTCGTTCACGTTCCAAAGGCTGACGATCACGCGCGGGGCGCCGGCATACAGGAACGCGCGCGTCAGTCCCATCAGGCCTTCGCCGCGGACCTCCTTGCCGAGTCCGGTCTGGCATGCGCTGAGCACCACCAGGTCGGCCGAGAGGCGCGTATTGTAGATGTCGTTGACGCGCAGGAAGCCGTCCTGCGGATTGTGTTTCTCGTCCACCTGCGAGAGCACCAGCGCGGAGAGGCTGGGCCGCTCGGTGTCGAGGACGCCATGGGTCGCGAAGTGCACGTAGCGGTACTGGCTCAACTGGCCGTTCAGGGCTGAAGCGCGGCTGGCCTGGTAGCCGGTCGCTTTCCAGTTGCCGGTCCCGCCCGCGACGCGCAAAATCTGGTCGGCCTCGATGGCGGTGAATGGCAGCGGCGGAATCTTCAGGGTATCGTCCGTGAGGTGTTCTAGGATGCGGGTGGCGTCCGGCGATGGCGCGGGCGCGGCATCGCCCGTATCGAACACCGGGTTGGCGAAGACCGCGAGAGTCTTGGTCGCCGGCTTGCGGCCCGCGACCTCGGTGCGCAGCACTGCCAGCGCGGAGGCGGAGGGCAGGAACACGATCTCGTGCGCGGTCAAGAGCGGAGCTTGCTGGTTTTGGGGCGACCCCGGAACGGGCAGCATCGCAAAGGGGATCTGTTGCAGCGCGCCATCGGCGACGATGACAAGTCGCTTGCTGGCGAGCGCGGCTGCGGCGGGCGCGAGCGCGAGATCGCTCAATTCCCGGGCCGCGGCGTCGAGGCCCGCGCCGGCCCGCGAGGTGACCAGTTGCAGCAGGTTGCGAGCGGCGGTTTCGATTTGGGCGCGCGGCGGCAGTTCCCAGGCGTTGATGCCGGTCTTGCTCACAGCCCAGAGGTAGCTGCGCTTTTCGCCGAGCGAGTATTCGAGCAGCAGCGAGCCTTCGTCGAGCACCTCGTCCTGGATCTGTTTCAGCTTCAGCGGCGAGGGCTGGGTGATGGCGGCGTACCGCGGGCTGCTCTTGCGGATGGCGGCCTCGACGTCCTGATATTCGCTTTCGAGTGCGCGCACCTCCTGCTTGAGCGCGGCGGACTGCGGCGTGTCGCGCCCCATGAGCGGCAGGAGTCGGGTGCCCTTGGCGTTCAGCAGGTTGGTGATCTCGTGCTCGCGGGCGAGGAGTTTCGGATCGACCCCTTCGCGGATGTCGGAGCCCGCTTCCGAGAGCATCTCCAGCAGGCTGCGGGCACGCGAGCGCTCGCTGGCTTCCAGGGCCGCAGCCGGCTCGTGCTGAAGCATGAGGATGTCGATGTAGAGTTCGTAGCTCTCCAGGGTGGAGGAGAGGTACGAGGCCCGCGCCTCCTCGCCCCCCGCGTTGGAGCGCACTTTCTCGACGAGTTGCAGGGCGGCCTCGGCGTCTCGGCGGGCGTCGGCGAGGTTGCCAAGGTCGCGCTCGGCACGGGCCATGCCTTTTAGGGAGTTGGCGAGAGTGTCACGATCGCCGATCTGCTCCGCGATCTTGCGTGCGGCGTCGAACGACTCGCGGGCCAGATCCGGTTTCCCGGCGAGTGACTGGGACCAGCCGAGCGCGTTTAAGTTCAGGCCCTCATTCCGCCTGTCTTGAACAGTTCTGGCAATCGTAACCGCCTCGTCGAGCGCGGTTCGCGCCTGATCGGCATGGCCGAGCTTCGCATGTGCCAGACCCAACGTCCGCAATGTCCGGCCCTGCCCTTGCCGGTCGCCGAGACTCCGCTGAATTGCCAGAGCCTCGTCCGCTGAACGAACCGCTTCCGGGAGTTTGCCGAGCGCGTTGTACATTCCCCCCAACTCGGCAAGGGTCTGGGCCTCTCCCGGCCGGTCGCCGACCTTGCGCCTCAGGGCTAGAGACTGCCAGCAGTATTCCGTTGCGGCGTCCGGGTTGGTAAGAAAGCTGGCGACGCCCAAGCTGTAGGTTACAGCGGCCTCGCGGCGCGCATCTCCGGCTGCCTGAAGAAGTGGCAGCGCCTGCCGGTAATACGCGATCGACGTCTGCCAATCCGCCATGTCGTAGTAGAGCTTGCCCATATTGCTGAGGGTGTTAGCCTCCAACCCGCGCTGGCCAGTTGCGCGGTAAAGGGCGTTGGCTTCC
>PMTT01000888.1:0-874 GCA_003167275.1 Bryobacterales bacterium
GATGTCCTGCTTGGCTCGTTCGACACCTTGAGCGAGGGGCTGGATTCCGGCCGTGACGTGCTCCGGGTCCAGTTTTTCCGGGGCGATCGGAGCCGCGTGCGGGAGGCCTTCGTGCGGCTCGCATCCAAGGCGGTGGCGGCGTGATCCGGTTGCTGATCGCGGCGCCGTCCGCGGTCATGCGCGCGGGGCTGGAGGCACTGGCCGTCTCCTGCCTCGACGCCGAACTGGTAGGGTCGTTCCCGGATCTCTCGGCGGTCGAGAGCCTGCGCCCAGACGTGGTCCTCTCNNGTGCGCCTGGGGGTGCGCGCCGTCCTCCCGCCGAGCGCCTCAGCCCCCGAGATCCTGGCCGCCGTGGAAGCGGCCGCGAACGGCCTGGCAGTCCTGGACCCGCGCGATCTGGACGGTCTGCTTCGCTCGGCCGCTCCGACGCCTGCCTCCCACGAAGTCCCCGCGCTCACGGCGCGCGAACTGGAGGTCTTCCGAATGATGGCCGACGGCGCGGCCAACAAGACGATTGCCTGGAAGCTCAACATCTCCGAGAAAACCGTGTATTTTCACGTCGCTGCGATTCTAGGGAAACTAAACGCATCGAACCGCACCGAAGCGGTAGCCATTGGAGTGCGCAAAGGAATGATTCTTCTGTAGGGTATGCTCTATTAGCTTGCCCAGCCCCTGATGGACTGGTGGGCAAGCTAAGAAAGCATACCCCACGGCTCCTTCATTCTGCCTCCTGGCTCCTGTCCCGGCTCCCCATCCCCCCTCCCGAACCCTTCGTGAGCCAGTTTTCGCCCGAATCGCGCATTAGCATACATCGCCGGAGAGCAAGGTCCGTTCCAGCTTGCAATCCGCCACAAGGAGAAAAGGAGGCGTATGC
>PMTT01000888.1:881-37968 GCA_003167275.1 Bryobacterales bacterium
GCACGCGCCCTGGTGATCGATCCCACACTGGCTTATTCCACCTTCCTCGGAGGCTCGGATCTGGACCAGGCTTTCGCCATCAAGGTAGATTCCCTGGGCAACGTCTATGTTGCGGGCCTCACCTGCCCCAGCAATTTCCCGGTCTCCCCGTCGCCGCAACCGATCTTCGAACGGACCCAACTCCCGGTTGCAGAAGGGTCTAGCTGCCCGAACTCCAACGACCAGATGGACGCCTTTGTCACCAAGCTGAACCCCACAGGCACCGCGCTGGTCTATTCCACCTACCTCGGCGGCAGCGGCATCGATTTTGCCACGAGTCTGGCGATCGACACCTCGGGGAACGCGTACGTGGGCGGGTTGACTTATTCGCCCAATTTTCCCACCACCCTGGGGGCGCTGCAGACCATTTGTGCGCCCGCATCCACCTATAATCCCGCACTCAGTTGTCTACGTTCCGTCTCCAGCGCGTGCTCCTTCGGGAATGGAGTCTATAACGGGTTTGTGACGAAGCTGAATTCCACCGGGTCCGCACTGGTTTATTCGACGTTCATCGGCGGAACGGGAGGCGACTTCGTGGCCGGTCTGGACGTGGACACGGCGGGCCAAGTGTATGTCACCGGTAACGCCACCTCAAAAACATTCCCACACTCGGCTATCTGCAGCGCACGGTCCTGGCCCCGCTGGCGGTGACCGTAGGCCAGTCCAATCTCGCCATCACAGGCCGCCTGAACGTCCAAGGGACGGGTTCGTTCGGCGAAGTCCTGCATCTGAATCTGGCGCCACAGTGAGCCCCTAGGTGGGGCAGCCAATCCTGGCTGCGGACGGCTTCCAGCCGGCCCTTGCCGCGCGATGATTCGCCCTGAAAGAGCCTTGCGGGGCAGGATTCACATCCTGCTACGCCGGTTGAAAGCCGGCCGACGTCGGCGTAAACCGGCGGGCCTTCCCCTACTGCACCGTCCATTGCAGGAAGTTGCCCCGCGGATCGAATTCGCTGCTCACGTGGTATTCGGTATGCCGCCGGAACGGCCAGCCGAGAGGGAAATACGAGATGACAACCCGGAATTCCACATTCCTGAGCCGCATCCCAGACAAATCCATCTTACCCACGCAGGAGACGGGTATCGTTTCCTTGGAATGGACAACCGGTTGCATCTGGTTCGGATTGGGCGCAGCTTCAGTTGGCGCGGTAGAGAACCCCGATTGGTCTACCACGTCGGCTAAATCACATGCGGTGTCGACTCTATAGATGGGCAACGGGCTCGCGTTCACGACGCCGAGTAGCGGCGCAATGGATCTCATGAATTGGCTTGGCACGGGCAGGGACGGCGGCACAATAAACGATGTGATGCCGGAGAGGCACGAAAGCACCGCCAGAACTGCCACGCTCCGCAAGGTGATGACCAGCCATTTGGGGCGACGCTTGAGAGACCCCCCCCGTCGGCTGCCGGAGGCTCGTGCCGGTTTCTCGTCCGGAACGACAGTTCCACTGGCCTCTTCCGGGCCCTTGAGAGGTGATGCGGCCCGCTGCTTCTCTACCCGAGCCTTTTGCTCGCTCTTCTTTGACATAGGTTTGCCTGATTTGCTTTCCGCTGCGTTCGCCATCGCGCCCCGATTCCGCCGCGACGGCGTCCGGACCCCAGCCCGAGGGCGCCCTTGCCGGACCCTCCAGGCGGCCCCGAAGTGGCAGGTGGCCGGGCAGGCCTAAGCCTGCTGCCTTTCAGCAACAACAAGTATAACGTAGGGTGTGGTTGAAAATGCTTCTACCGCCTGCCCTCGGGTGTGGTGTGACAGGCGCTTCAGCCTGTCTTCGCCCGCTTGCGGGCGATTCTTTTAAAAGCCTCCTCAGCCTCCTTAGCCGCCGCAGTTTTGAGGCCCGGGTGGTGCAGGCGGTGCTCGCCTGCGCATCCAGCCCCCCGGCCCCTCGGTCGCCCCTTGAGCCGCTCCCGCATCCCCTCACGCCCACCAGCCAATCGCCAGGATGTCATAATAGTCTCATGGCACTCGCCGTGACCCGCACCCGCCGCCCGTGGCCGGCGGGACCTCTGTGGGCTACCGCCGTCGCTGCCGGGTTGCTCTGCGGCTCATCGGCCATGGCTCAATCCGGTGCTCCCACTCCTCCACCCGAAGCCTCACTCAAAGCCCAGATGACTCGCGGGGTGCAAGCCTTCGAGGCCGGGAACTACTCCGTCGCATTCGACGTTTTCCGCCTCGCCGCGGCCAGCGGGGACGTCGATGCCATGATGTATCTCGGCGTCATGTATGGGAGCGGTCACGGCATCGCCGTGGACTATTCGGCGGCCATGGGTTGGTTCCGCCGGGCGGCGACTGCCGGAAACAGTCAAGCCATGTGCAATATCGGCCTGCTGTACCTGCAGGGGTTAGGCGTGGCGAAGAGCCCCACCGAGGCCATGGGCTGGTTCCTGAAGGCCGCCTCTTCCGGCAACGCCGAGGCGATGTTCAACGTGGGCGTGCTCGAGCGCGATGGCATGGGAGTTCCCGCGAACTTTGCCGAAGCCATGAGATGGTTCCGAAGGGCAGTCGGCGAAGGCGACGTCACCGCCGCCAACGCCATCGGCGTGCTGTACCAGCAGGGTCTGGGCGTCCCCGTGGATTACGCCGAGGCCATGAGCTGGTACCGAAGAGCCGCCGATGCCGGCAGCGACGCCGCGATGTACAACGTCGGCGTACTCTGGGAGAGTGGATTGGGCGTCGCCAAGGACCGGGACCAAGCCATCGAGTGGTATCGCAAAGCCGCCGCCGCCGGCAACGACCGCGCCCGAGAAGCCCTGAAAACTCTTATGTAACACGGGCATCCTTGCCTGTGTTGGTTTTGACGCGTGTTCTTTTTGCGGAGCCGTGCCCCTACCGCCTCCCCATCTCCACTTCCACAAAGTCTCCCAACTGCTCGGCCGTAAACTCATTCCCCTCGAAGTTCGCCGCCAGCTTTCCCTGCCGCCCGATCACGACGGTGTGCAGCGTGTGTGTCAGGGAGCCCTCCTCCTGCCAGAAGTTCAAGCCGAACTGCCGGCAGACCGCCTTCACGTCGGGCAACGACCCGGTCAGAAAGTGCCACGACTTCGGATCGGCCTTCCACGTGGCGCCGTACTTGGCCAGCACTTTGGGCTGATCGTGCACCGGATCGAAGCTGATGCTCAGGAGCACCAGGTCGCGCCCCATGCGGTCCGCGAAGCGCTTGCTGAGGCGTCCGAAATTATTGGAGAGGCGGAAACAATAGTCCGGCAAAGGGCAGCTCGTATAGATGAACGTGAGCGCCACCACCTTGCCCGCGAATTGGGAAAGCGCGACGCGCTGTCCAGTCTGGTCGATCAGGGCGAAATCGGCCACGGGCTGTCCCAATGTCAGCTTGCCCGCGCCCGGATCCGCGGCTGCCGGGTCCGCCAGGAGTTGTAAGCGCCGTGCGCGGAGCGGCTCCTGTTCCATGCTCTCGTAGCGGTGGATCCGAATCCCTTCGGCGTAAGAATGGTCCCCATCCACCACCAGCGTGAACTCCACCGGCATGCTCGGCTCCAGCCCATCCAGCGCTTTCTCCTCCCGAACCGTGAAGGGCATCGCCATGGCCTCCATGTATCCCGGGATCGCCGCACAAGACGCGACGAACGTTAGATGGGCCCGGTCGATTTTCAAAATAACGCCAGTGACCGGATATCGCTTCGCCGCCGCGAAGCAGAGACACGCGAGCGTAAGTATGATCGCCACTTTTGTACGGTATGCTTTAGCTTGCCCAGTCTTCTTCTTTAAGCAACCTTTACTCACGCCCCCCCTTCCCCAACCGGACCGCCCGCCGCTCCAGCTTCTTATACTCGCGCCCACCTTCCGTAATCTCCAAAGCCTGATTCTTTCCCACATTCGCAAACACTTGCGGTTCGATCGTCCCCGGCCACCGAATCTCCACACTCACAATCTGTGCCGACTTTCCGAGCCCGATATGCTGCTCCAAAGGCGACGCGCCGAATGACCCCCCGCTTCCCACCGTGCGATAAATCGAGCGCGCCGGCCCGCCCTCATTCTTCACCGTCACCTTTACGCGCGCCCCGATCGCCGATCGGTTAGCCTTCACGCCCCTCAGCTTAAGAGAAACCCAGTCGTTCCCCTGCCCCGGGTTTTCGAACAGACGGAACGCGTGGCTGTCTCCCTGCGTCGCACCGCCAATCACAGTCAGAATGTCTTCGTCGCCGTCGTTGTCGATGTCGGCGAAGGCCACGCCGTGTCCCTTGTGTAACTCGCCCGTCCCCGACGACGTGGTGATGTCCACGAAGCGCTTCCCCTCCTTGTTATGCAGTAACACGTTCGGAACCATGGAGGCGTAGGATGGATCGCCCGTGCCCAGATAGATGTCAAGGTAGCCGTCGTTATCCACGTCTCCGAAATTCGATCCCATCGGCATGAAGACCTTGTCGAGCCCCGCTTCCACAGTCACATCGCGAAACGCCCCATTTCCCAGATTCTTGTAGAGCTTCATCGTCCCGGCGTTGTGCGGCAGCCCCAGGTAAGTCCGGGCGGTCTCTTCCACCGACATGTAATAGCTGCTGACGAACAGGTCGGGCCAGCCGTCGTTATCGTAATCGAAGAACCATGCGGGGAAGCCGTGCCCGCTTCCCAGCACGCCGGCCTGTTTGGCGATGTCCGTGAACGTCCCGTCGCGATTGTTGTGGTAGAGCGCATTGTCCCCGCGGTAGTTGGAGACGTAAAGATCTACGTACCCGTCGTTGTCGTAGTCGTCCGCCACCACGGCCTTTGTGAAGGCCACCAGGTCAACCCCGGCGGCGTGTGAGACGTTCTGGAAAGTCCCATCCCGCTTGTTGAGGAAGAGTTGGTTGGGTCCGTTCTCATTCCCCACATACAGGTCCAGCCAGCCATCGTTGTTGATGTCCGCCCAGACGGCGGTTTGGGAACTCATGGCCGGCTCCGCCAGCCCGCTTTCCTTAGTCACATCCGTAAAGGTCCCGTTGCAATTGTTCCGCAGCAGCGACCTCCGTTGGGGAATCTCCCAGCCACCGCGCAGAACCAGTATGTCGACACAGCCATCGTTGTTATAGTCGGCCTGGATGATATTCAGTCCGCCCACCTGCCCCGAGAGCCCAGCTTTTTCGGAACGATCCGTGAACGTGCCGTCGCCATTATTGTGAAAGAAGTGCATGGGCACGCACATGTCGAAACTCGAAGTGACAATGTCGAACAGTCCGTTATTCTCGAAGTCATCCACGATGACGCCCGCGGCCATGGAAAACAGGTTCAACCCGGCTTCCGTGGCCACGTCCTTGAATCGGCCGATATCCTCGGCGGAGGCGAATGACGCCGGCGGCAGCAGATACTCCTTCGGCACGCCGGCCGGCCACGTCCCCAACGTCATGTATGTGAGGTTCAGCAGCCACTTCACTTCCAGGTCGTCCGGCCGCCCCTTGAGGAAATCGAGAAAGTACTGAACAGCCTTCTCGGAATCCGCGGGTTTCCCATACCGGACCGAAGGCCCCATCGGGAAGAGGCAGCGTTCGCCAGGCTTGCGGTAGACGTCGTTTTCGATTTCCGACTTATGCAGGTACCCGATCCCCAGGAGTTCCTGCAGGTACGGCAGTGCGCGCGGCAGGTCCGTCGACGCCATCTTGTAAGCCAGTTCCCACGGCTCGATGGCTTGGGCCATCTCGCCCCGGTAGGCGTGCACCTGCCCCTGGGCCACCCGCATCGACATCACGTCGATGGCCTGCCGCCCGGCGATGTTAGCCGGGTCGAGCAGCGCGGCGACGCGTTCCTGGACGGCCGCCAACGACTGCTTGCGAACTTCGCAGGCCCCGCGCAGGTCCAGGTACCAGCCGGCGGGTTTGGCGATCCCGGCCAGCGCGGCCTCGGTCTCATTGATTCCGGAGATGTCGAAGTCGAATCGCACGCTCCCCTCCGCGCTGATGGCGGTCCGGCGGGCCTTTTCGGTATTCTCGAGCTCCGCGACCTCATTGGGCGGGAGCACCTTGAGGATAGCGAAGCCCGCCGGCAGCCTGAAGACGCGGGAAATCCGCCCCGGCGCCACTCCCTGCAGGGCCTCTCGCAACTCGGCCCGAAGGGTAGTGGTATCCACGTTACCGAGGAATCCGCCGTCCACGGACGTAGCGTCCACGGATTTCTCCCGCGCCAGCACGGCGAAGTCCGCGCCGCCGTTGAGTTGCCCCAGGAGTTTGTCGGCCTCGGCTGCGGAATTCACGACGATTAGCCGCAAAGGAATCGTGTTGGCGGAGGCATCCTGTCCCGCGCGGGCGCTGAAGAAGCAGAACGTAAGAACTGCCGCCACCACGGGCCACACGGCCACACGAAATATCCTGGCGAATGACATGGACGAAAGGACAACCCGGTCCAGCGAAGTATTGATATGTTATCACCCCCAGCGCCAGCGTGCGTTTTTGGTGGGACAGGCAGGCCGCCCAATCGGCACTTCCACCCGCCGGTCTTTTCGATGGGCGCGATAGAAACTTTTTGCGCGACAGGTTCAGCGTGCCTTGGCATACTGTGACCATGTCCCTGGCGAACCCCGAGCGCATCACGCGGGCGCGGATTTCTATCCGCGTGTTCCTTCGCCTCACCGCCATGGACGTGTGCTGCGGGCCTCCCTGCCATTCCCTTTCCTGATCGCCGGACCACGCACGGATTTCTCCGCGCCTGGCCGCAAATGAAAGCTGAAAGGTGGGAGCGTATGAGCGAATCGTCCGTCCTCTGGGAAGAGATAGTGCAACCGGGCGCGACCTGGTCGCACGTGTTGAAGCGCGGCACGGCGTTGCGGATCACCGATGTGGAAGGCGGCGCGAATGCCGGCGCCATCTTCTATAACTTTGAGTGCCCCACCGAGCGCTACAACATGCCGGACACCCTCAAAGCGCAGCACATCGCGCGGCTCACCGAGGGATTCGTCCTCTATTCGGATATGGGCCGGATTCTGTGCTCCCTCACCCGCGATACGGTGGGCTGGCACGATCCGCTGGCAGGATGTTCCAACCGCGCGATGGTCGCCGCCCGCTACGGCGAGGCGCGCTATCAGGATTTCCGGAACGACTGTCACAAGAATGCGCGCGACAGCTTTCTGGTGGAGTTGGGGAAATGGGGGCTGGGGCCGCGCGACCTGATCGCCAACGTGAATTTCTTCAGCCGCGTGGATGTGGCGGAGGACGGGAGCATGTCGTTCCACGCGGGGAACTCCCAGCCAGGCGCGTACGTGGATCTTCGCGCCGAGATGAACGTGCTGACCCTTGTGAATACCTGCCAGCACCCTCTCGATCCGAATCCGAAATACGACCCGAAGCCCGTCCACCTGTCGATCCGGCGCGTGCCGCCCGCCGGACCCGACGATCCATGCCGCCTGTCGCGGCCCGAGAACGGACGCGGCTTTACGTTGACCGAACGCTATTTTCTGTAGGGGAGGAGGAGCATGAGCGGGATCGTAGAGAGCAATCTGGACGCAGCGAACGCCGTCTACCGCGCCGTCATTCCGGCGGGCGAGCCGTGGGTCCGCGAAGTCCGCAAGGGGCAGTACTTCCGGATCGTCGATCTCGGCGGCAACCAGGCTGTCGACACGCTGTTCTACAACGCGCACGACTATTCCGACCGTTTCAGCGCGCAGGACACCATTCGCGAACAGCGGAATATCTACCTCACTACGGGCACGCGCCTGATGTCCAACGGAGGCACGGCCCTGCTCACCATCGTTGCCGATACCTGCGGACGCCACGACACGCTGGGCGGCGCCTGCGCCAACGAAAGCAATATGGTCCGCTACGCCATCGAGAAGCGGCACATGCACGCCTGCCGCAGCAGTTTCCTAAAGGCCGTCACCGAATGGAACCAGGGCATGACCAAGCGTGACATCACCAGCAACATCAACTTCTTCATGAATGTCCCGGTGACGCCGGAGGGCAAGCTCACTTTCGAGGACGGAATCTCCGAACCCGGCAAATACGTCGAGATGCGCGCCGAAACGGACGTGCTGGCCATGATCAGCAACTGCCCGCAGCTCAATAATCCCTGCAACGGGTACGATCCCACCCCGGTCGAGGTGTTGATCTGGGACGGGCCGGGAAACTGATGTTCCGCAAGGTCCTGGTCGCCAATCGAGGCGTTATCGCAGTTCGGATTATCCGCACGCTGCGGCGTATGGGAGTCGGTTCGGTGGCTGTCTACTCGGAGGCGGACCGGCATTCCCTGCATGTGGAGCGCGCCGATGAGGCGGTCCTGATTGGCCCTGCGGCAGCGGCCGAGAGCTATCTCTCGGTTGAGCGATTGCTGGAGGCAGCGCGAAAAACAGGGGCGGAAGCGATCCATCCGGGCTACGGATTTCTGAGCGAGAACGCCGGTTTCGCCGAGGCCTGCGCGGATCGCGGTATCGTCTTCATCGGGCCGTCTCCTGACCAGATGCGGGCGTTTGGTTTGAAGCACACGGCGCGGCGGATCGCGGGCGAGAACGGAGTGCCGGTGTTGCCGGGCACGCCGCTTCTGGGGTCGCTGGCCGAGGCGCTGTCGGCCGCCGCACGGATCGGCTACCCTGTGATGCTCAAGAGCACCGCGGGGGGCGGCGGGATCGGCATGCGATCGTGCGACCGCGCGGCGGAGCTGACGGAATCGTATGCCGCCGTCCAGCGCTTGAGCCAATCCAGTTTCGGCACCGGCGGGATGTATCTGGAGAAATTCGTGGCTCGCGCGCGGCACATCGAGGTACAGATCTTCGGAGACGGCGCGGGCGCCGTGGTCGCGCTGGGGGAGCGCGATTGCTCGGCGCAGCGGCGCAATCAGAAGGTCATTGAGGAGACGCCCGCCCCCGGCATCGACGAGGCCACTCGCGCGCGGCTTCTGGACGCCGCGGTGCGGTTGGGCGAGGGCGTGAACTATCGATCCGCCGGCACGGTGGAATTCATCTACGACGCCGATACGTCGCAGTTCTACTTCCTGGAAGTGAACACGCGGCTGCAAGTGGAGCACGGAGTCACCGAGGAAGTCACAGGCGTCGATCTGGTGGAGTGGATGGTGCGCCTGGCGGCGGGGGATAGACTTTGTAGCGCCGGCGCTACAGGCTGCTCCCTCCAGGTCCGCATCTACGCCGAGGACCCCGCCAAGAACTTCCAGCCGAGCGCCGGCAAACTTTCGCAAGTGTCCTGGCCGGCACGGGCGCGCGTGGAGACCTGGGTGGAGTCGGGCACGGAGGTCACCCCGTACTACGACCCGATGCTCGCCAAGATCATCGTGCGCGGCGTCGACCGCGCCGCGGCGCTCGCGGCAATGCGCGCGGCACTGGCGGAGTGCCGCATCGCCGGCATTGAGACCAACCTGGAGTACTTGCGCCAGGTCTGTGCCGACCCGGCCTTCGAAGCTGGTGGCATCACCACTTCGTTTCTCCGCGCCTTCGATTACCGGCGCCATGCCGTCGAGGTGCTTGACCCCGGCACGCAGACCACGATTCAGGATTATCCCGGCCGCGTGGGCTACTGGCACGTCGGCGTTCCCCCCTCCGGTCCGATGGACGCCCTGTCCTTTCGCGTGGGCAACCGCCTGGTGGGAAACGCCGAGGAGGCAGCCGGGCTGGAGATCACGGTGACGGGCCCCGCGCTGCGGTTCGGCTGCGATGCCACGATCGCGCTCACCGGCGCGGATTTCGGAGCGCGGCTGGACGGCGTGGCACTCGCTCCCTGGCAGGCCGTCGAGGTGAAGGCCGGTTCGGTCCTGGAACTGGGTTCGGCGCAGGGACCCGGCAGCCGCGCGTATCTGGCGATCGCCGGAGGATTCGACGTGCCGGTGTATCTGGGCAGCCGGAGCACATTCATCCTAGGCAAATTCGGCGGCCATGCCGGACGAGTGCTCCGGGCAGGCGACGTGGTGCACTTGCTCCCCCGTGGCGCGGGCACTCGTGCCTGCCGCATCGACTCCCCTGGTGGGACAGGCGGTTTCGCCTGTCCTCCCGCCTGTATGAGGCCCACGCCAACAGAACAGTACCAAACCCACACAGGCCAGAATGCCCATGTCACAGCGTGGGAAATCGGCGTCCTCTACGGCCCGCACGGTGCGCCCGATTTCTTCACCGCCGCGGACATCCAGACCTTCTTCTCCAACCCGTGGAAAGTCCACCACAATTCGGACCGCACCGGCGTCCGCCTCATCGGGCCCAAACCGGAGTGGGCGCGCAAAGACGGAGGCGAAGCCGGCCTGCACCCATCGAACATTCACGACAACGCCTATGCCGTCGGCACCATCGATTTCACGGGCGATATGCCAGTGATCCTGGGTCCCGATGGCCCCAGTCTGGGCGGGTTCGTCTGCCCGGCCACGATAGTCCAGGCCGAGCTCTGGAAGATCGGCCAACTGAAGCCGGGCGACCTGGTTCGCTTCCGCGCCATTTCCCTGGAACAGGCGCGCGAAATGGAAAGGCTCCTCGACGACTATGTGCGGACGCTGGACGGACGGCCACCGGGTTTGCCACCGGTGCCGGTTCGCGAGGAGCCGATATTGCGGAGCACCCCCCAATTGCTGGGCAAGCTAAAGCATACCCTACGGGTTTGCCGGGCCGATGGCGATCGCTACCTGCTGGTCGAATACGGGCCCAACGTCCTCGATCTGAACCTCCGCTTCCGTGTCCACGCGCTCGAAAGCCAACTGCGCGGCGCGGCACTTCCGGGCATCCTCGACATCACGCCCGGAGTCCGCTCCCTGCACATCCATTACGATGGCAGACTCCTGGCGCGCGAGTCCCTGCTCGAAGCACTGGACGCCTGCGAGCAGCGCATCCCGGATCTCGACGATCTGGTGGTGCCCTCGCGCATCGTCCATTTGCCGCTCTCCTGGGACGATCCGGCCACCCAGTTGGCCATTCGCAAATACATGCAGGGGGTCAGGCCCGACGCGCCCTGGTGCCCTAGCAACATCGAGTTCATCCGCCGCATCAACGGCCTGGAATCCGTCGATGCTGTCCGCCGTATCGTGTTCGGCGCGAACTACCTGGTGCTAGGCCTGGGCGACGTCTACCTGGGCGCGCCGGTGGCCACGCCGACCGATCCGCGCCACCGCATGGTCACCACCAAGTACAATCCGGCGCGCACCTGGACTCCCGAAAACGCCGTGGGGATTGGAGGCGCCTACCTCTGCGTCTACGGCATGGAAGGGCCGGGCGGATACCAGTTCGTGGGCCGCACCGTCCAGATGTGGAACACCTGGCGCGCCACGCGCGAGTTTGAACCCGGTACGCCGTGGCTTCTCCGCTTCTTCGACCAGATCCGGTTTGAGCCGGTCTCCGCCGCCGAACTGCTGGAGATCCGCGACCAGTTCCCGCATGGGCGCTATCCGCTACGCATCGAGCACCAGGATTTCCGCCTGAAGGACTACCACGCCTTCCTGGCCTCCACCGCAACAGAGGCCGCGGAATGCAAGCGCCGCCAGCAGGAAGCCTTCGATGCGGAGCGCGAGCGCTGGGCTCGCGCCGGCGCGGACAAGGTCTTCGAAGCGCCCGACGAAAGCGCCGACCCAGGTGGCGTCCGCGCAGAAGAGATGCCCGAGGGTTGCCGGTCCGTCTGCTCCCCGGTCACCGCAAGCGTCTGGAACATCGCGGTGGAAACCGGCCAACGTGTGGAAGCCGGGCAGAAACTGGTGGTCCTGGAAGCCATGAAGATGGAGATTGCCGTGGCATCTCCCGCCGCCGGGACTATCGAGCGGCTGAATTGCATCGCCGGCGCGTTGGTGATGGCCGGGCAGCACCTGGTCACGCTGCGCCAGGAGGTGAGAACATGACGTCGGATCTCGCGCTGGACCTGGCATCTTTGCGCGCACTCTATCAATCGCGGTCGGCCAAGCCCACCGACGTGGTGGCGGCGGTCTACGACCGGATCGGCAGCGGCCCTCTGGCCCCCGTTTGGATCTCCCTGGTGCCGCGCAAATACGCCATGGCCCAGGCGCGCGAACTGGAGAACGACCCGCTGGCGGCCGCCCGTCCGCTCTACGGCGTCCCGTTCGCCATCAAGGACAACCTCGACCTGGCCGGCCTCGCGACCACCGCGGGATGCCCCGCCTACGCCTATCAACCGTCCCGCAGCGCGACCGTCGTACAATCGCTGGTCGATGCCGGAGCGATCCCCATCGGCAAGACCAATCTCGATCAATTCGCCACCGGCCTGGTGGGCACCCGGACACCGCACGGGGCCTGCTCCAGCGTCTTCGACCAGCGGTACATCTCGGGCGGATCCAGTGCGGGCTCGGCCGTGGCAGTCGCCAAGGGGTTGGCCAGTTTTGCGCTGGGCAGCGACACGGCCGGGTCGGGCCGAGTCCCGGCGGCCTTCAACAACCTGGTAGGTCTGAAGCCCTCGCGCGGCCTGTTGAGCACCCTGGGACTGGTGCCCGCATGTCGGACCTTAGACTGTGTTTCCATCCTGGCGGCGACCTGTCATGACGCCTGGACCGTGTGGGACTCCGCCCGTGGATTCGATGCCGCCGACCCGTTTTCCCGCGTCCCGTCGTCCGGCCAGTCCGCCGCGCCCTGGGCCAGCGGGACCTTCCGATTCGGCGTCCCGGCGGCCGACCAGCTTCAGTTCTTTGGCGATGACGAGGCCGCCGCCCTGTATGAAAAGGCGGTGGCGGCGCTGGAGGGCGTAGGCGGGCAGAAGGTGGAGATCGATTTCGCGGTCTTCCGCGCCGCCGCCGACCTGCTCTATTCCGGCCCGTGGGTGGCTGAGCGCCTGGCGGCGATCCGCCCATTCCTCGAACAGCATGCCGACCAGATGGACCCGGTGGTGCGCGAGATCATCTCCGGCGCACGCCGCTATACCGCGGTGGACGCATTCGAGGCCGAATACCGCCTGCGGGAGTTGCGCCGCGCCACCGAATCGCAATGGGAGCGCATGGACGTCCTGGTGCTCCCCACCACCGGAACCATTTACACGCACGAAGCCTTGGCCGCCGAGCCTTTCAAACTGAATACCAATCTGGGCTACTACACCAACTTCGTGAACCTGCTGGACCTTGCCGCGGTGGCGGCGCCCGCCGGTTTTCGTGCCAACGGTTTGCCCTTTGGCGTATCGTTTATCGGCCCGGCGTTCAGCGATGAAGCCCTGCTGGCGGTGGCCGACCGGTACCATCGCACGTGGGCCCAACTGCCCGGCCCGGCCATCGACCTGGGGGCGTGCCCTCCAGGCTGCATCGCGGTGGCGGTGGTGGGCGCGCACCTGAAGGGGCAGCCCTTAAATCGCCAGCTCACGGAGCGCGGAGCGCGCCTGATCAAATCGTGCCGCACCGCGCGCGGCTATCGTCTGTACGCGCTGGATCGGACCATGCCTCCGAAACCCGGCCTGGTGCGCGACGATAGTTTCGACGGGAAAGGCATCGAGGTGGAGGTGTGGGCGGTGCCCGAAGATCGCTTCGGCGGATTCGTCGCGGACGTGCCGCCGCCGCTCGGAATCGGGAACGCCACTCTGGATAGCGGCGAGACGGTGAAGTGCTTCATCTGCGAGCCCTATGCGATTCGGGGCGCCACCGAAATCACCCACTTCGGCGGCTGGCGGAACTATTTGAAGTGAGGCTTACCATCCCTTTCTTTGGGGCTGATGATGCCCAAAGCTGGACAGGGTCTATTTGCGCAAACCATGGACCTCCGATATGATGTTTATGCCACTTGTAGCATTTGCGGCATTTGGCGCGTCTGTACCAAAGGGGAATCTAAATGGCCCTTCAGGAGCAACCGCAAGCGCCCGTCGCGCTCTCGGAGAGCGACCAGCGGCAGGTCCTGGCACTTTACCAGAAAATTCAACGCAGCCGCGCCAAACTGGTCGGGCCGGACGGAAGAACCCAAAGCATGCCTGCTTCCCTCTGCGAGTTTCTGACGACGCTGACCGCCGACCTCTCCGAAGGCCAGTCCGTCGCCATCGTGCAGAACGACGCTCAGCTAACAACGGTGGAGGCCGCCCGAATGCTCGGCGTGTCACGCCAGTTTCTCATTGGACAACTGGAGAGAAACGAGATCCCATTTCACTTGGTCGGTACTCACCGGCGTGTCTATGCGCGGGACGTGCTGGCGTATAAGATGCAGCGCGACGGCAAGAGGCGCCGGATTCTGGATGAGCTGACTCGTGCAGAAACGGCGGAAGGCCTCTACGACCGGGAACCGCCGGATGATCGCACAGACTAACGAATTGGTCCTGCTCCTGGACACTTGCGTCCTGGTTTCCATGCCGTTGTGTGACACGCTGCTGCGGCTGGCCGAGGAACCGGCGTTTTACATGCCGCGTTGGAGCGCAGATATTCTCGGCGAATTGCGACGAGGCCTCCGCAGGATGAAGTATAGCGAGGCCCAGGCCGAGCGGCGGGTTACCGCTATGCAAGCAGCATTTGAAGATGCCTGTGTCACCGGTTACGAGAAGCTCATCCCGTCCATGACGAACGACACGAAAGACCGTCACGGACTGGCGGCTGCCGTCTGCGCAGGCGCGCATGCCATCCTCACGGAAAACGTGAAGCACTTCCCCGCCAGGTCCGTCGAGCCCCACAAGATCGAAGTGCTCACACCCCACCAGTTCCTGGTACACGCATTCCACTTCAACCGGGAACTGCTCGAAGACAAGCTGCGGGGACAAGCAGTGGCCCGCGGGATTCGCTTTGAGGATCTCGTTCACAAGCTGGCGACATGGGCGCCGCCGTTGCCGAAACTCCTCCTCGACGAGATGTAGCTACTCCAGATACAACACCTTCCGCTTCTTCTCCACGAGCTTGATGAAATTCCGTTTGATCTTGTATTTCGCCCGCAGCGCCTCCAGATGTTGTACGAACTCCACACTCTGGCCCATTCGCTTCATCGCGGCCGCCGCCTTCACCAACAAGCCGACGGCCTCTTCGTACCTTCCGGCGCTCTCGCGTGCGACGCCCGCCTCGCCATACCTCAAATAGATCGGCGCAGCGTCTTCGGGATGTTCCTTCTCGCGAACGGCGGCAAGCCGGAGCCACAGAGCGTCCGAACATCCCCCAACCCCGGCCTCGCGCCAAGCATCTTCCGCGTTGCCTTCATCCAGGAAGATCTCCACCAGGACAGAATGGTCCTCGGCCAGCCAGCGGGTCCTGGCCAACCCCGGGGGCTTCTCCTTGGACTTCGCGATGCCCGACCGGATCTCTCGAAGCGCGCGCTCCCGGTAATCCGGCCACGCGCCCGCCTTCTTCGCGTGTCTTTGCAGCGTTTTGAATTCCTGCGGAGATGGGCGCTCCACAAACGCGGCCCACATCACCTGCATGGCCTCATCGTAGCGCTGGCGGCGGTGATACTCTTCCGCGGCGTTCCTCGGGCGCATTGGGGAACTCACCGAGGATGGCCTGACTGCCGATCACCACGATGTCATTGTCATCGGCGATGGTTCCGGCAGCTCGAATGATGTGCTCCAGTTGGGCGCGGGTCACGGCTGGCCGGCTGGTTGCGGCGCAAACCGCGAGTAGACGGCCCAGCGTTCCGCCGGCTCTAGGACGCCCGCAAAAGGCGTCGCCTGGCGCATCGCATTCATCCGCTCGCTGTCCTCCTCCAGCAATGCCAGGACCTCGGATATCGGACGGTCCAGAATCTCACGCCAGGCCTCCCAGTAGGGCTGCGACCGCCCGGCGGATGCGCTCCAACGCGCCAGATTTTCGCGCGCAATTTCGATGAGTTCCGGATGAGCTTGCAACTTGGCGGCGATGGCGCGGTGCAATTCCAGGCTGCGCCGGTCAATCCGCCGATGCCCTTGAAGAGGCAAGTTCATGCCCACATTGTATCGCCGATGTGGCGCGGACACTCGTGTCTGCCGCGTCGAGACTCGTCTCGACGCATTTCGCGCCCGGCCCGAAATGCCACGAAGAGCAACGGGATTGCTTTCCCTTGCAGCGTAGATGACGTGCTGCGCCAACTGCGTCGAGACGAGTCTCGACGCGGCAGACACGAGTGTCCGCGCCACCGGTTCTATGGGACAATCTGATCCATGCGCGGATCATCGGGAGGCTTTAGGGCGCATCTCGCGACCTCGGCGGTCGTGTTGGCTGCCGCGGCCTTGACAGGCCGGGCGTATACGCAAGCGACGGCGCGCTCCCCAATATCGAGTCCCGCGAACAACTATGTAGATCCCGCCCTGTGCGCCCAATGCCACGCGGAGATCGCGAACAATTTCCGGAAGACTGGCATGGGGCGCTCCTTCTACCGCCTGTCGTCTGTGGATCTCACGGCTGTCAAGCCGTTCTATCACCAGGCGTCCGGCTGTTACTTCGCCATGATCGAGCGCGGCGGCAAGTATTATCAGCGCCGCTGGCAAATGGGATTCGATGGCAAGGAAACCAACGTGGACGAGCGGCAGGTGGACTTCGTTCTGGGCTCCGGCAATCACTCGCGGACGTATCTTCACCTCACGAGCCGAAACACGCTGCAGCAATTGCCACTCGGCTGGTACGCGGAAAAAGGCGGCTACTGGGGAATGAATCCGGGCTACGACCGGCCGGATTTTCCGGGGGCTACCCGCCTGATCGGATACCAGTGCATGTTCTGCCACAACGCTTATCCCCGGATTCCGAATGGGCATTCAGAGGATGGCGCGGAGGCGCAGTATGTTCTGCCCCTGCCCCCGGGCATCGACTGCCAACGATGCCACGGCCCCGGGGAGCGGCACATCGCGGCGCTGGGCAAGCCGGGCGCCAGGCCGGAGGAGGTTCGCGCGGCCATCGTGAATCCCGGCCGTTTGAGCCCGGAGCGCGAAATGGAGGTGTGCCTGGAGTGCCATCTGGAGACCACGAATCTGCCGCTGCCGGGCTCGCTGCAGCGCCGGAGTCGGGGACCGTTTTCCTATGTGCCGGGACAGCCGCTGGCGGACTTCCGGTTGTCCTTCGACCGCGCGGCTCCCGAAGACCGGTTGGAAGTGGCGCACGCCGGCTACCGACTGCTCGAATCGCAGTGCTATCTGAAGAGCGCGGGAAAACTGCGGTGCACCACGTGTCACGATCCGCACAATATCCCGCGCGGTGAGGCCGCCGCCGCGCACTACAACGGCATTTGCCTCACGTGCCACCAGGCGTCCCTTCAGAGCGCGGTTGCCACGGGCGCGCATCCCGCCGATTCCGCCTGCGTGGGCTGTCACATGCCCAAAGGTAGAACCGATGACGCGGTGCATATCGTGATGACCGATCACTACATCCGTCGCCGTCCCCCTAGCACCAGCGATCTGTTGGCGGAGAAGGATACCTCGCGCGAATTGCCCGTTGTTCCGTATCGCGGCGAGGTGGTTCCCTACTATCCCGCGCATCTCCCTGCGACGGCGGAAAATGCCCTGGATGCTGCGGTCGCGCAGCTTCGCGACCGCAGCAATCTGAAGGATGGTTTGCCGCGGCTTGCGGGCCTGATCGAGAAGTACCATCCGGCGGCAGCGGGCTACTATTCGGACCTTGCCGAGGGATACCTGGCGGCAGGAGACGCAGCGCGGGCGATGCTCTATTTCGGGCAAGCCGTGCAGCATGTGCCCACTTCTGCCGTCGTGCCGCTGCGATATGGAAACGCTTTGGTGGAGACGCAGCAATGGGCGAAGGCAGAAGCAGTCCTGCGCGGCGTTACCACGCGGTCGCCTGACGATGCCGAGGCGTGGGGACTGCTGGGCCATGCATTGTGGCAGCAAAACAAGCTCGCGGAAGCGAAGGCGGTGTTGGAGAAAGGATTGAAGCTGAATCCCGACTTGCCCGAGCCGCACAATTACCTTGGCGGCGTGCTGGTGGCCACCAGAGATTTTGCTGGGGCGGAGAAGGAATTCCGCGCGGCGCTGCGGATCGAACCTGGCATTGCGGAGTGGCAGGCGAATCTGGCGAATCTCCTGGCGTCGCGCGGCGAACTGTCCGAGGCCACATATTACTTCGAGTTGAGTATCCGATTGAAGCCCGGATATGCCGGTTCGCGGCTCGGGTACGCCCGCTTGCTGGCCAACACGAATCGTTACGCCGAAGCCGAACCGCAGGCCAAGGCAGCGGTGGAAGCTGATGCGGGCGTGGCCCCCGCGCACGAGCTGTGGGGCTATCTCTTGGCCGCCAAAGGCGACATGGATGGCGCCGCGCGCGAGTTGCAGGCCGCTGTGCGCTTGCAGCCCGATTTCTGGCGCGCCCAATACGAACTCGGCGCAGTGCTCGACCGCAAGGGCGACACTGCCTCCGCCGTGGAGCATCTGACGCTCGCGGCGAAGGGCGCGGACCCGGACACCAGGGCGGCAGCACTGCAATTGCTGCAGAAGGTCAAGCGCTGATTGCCCGGGTGCTTCGTGGCGCAGGCGGTCGCGAGCCCCTGATAACTCATTGGTTTTTCTTATCCGTGTTCATCTGTGTTCATCGGTGGCTAACGCTTTTTCTCGACTTGTGAGCTGAGGAGTTTGGCTGGGTGAGGGCCTCGCCAAAACGGTCAGCACGCTCGATCTCCATCAACGGCCCAGTTTCTGCAACAACTGCTGCGCCGATGCCTTCGCGTCCGGATCCGTTCCCTGTGCCGCCAGCTTCAGATGTTCCTCCGCGCCCGCGAAGTCGCGCAAACGCCCCAGCACCACTCCCAGTTCGAAATGCGCACGCCCAAAATCCGGCTGTAGCCGCACGGCCTCCTGCAACTCTCGCCGGGCGCCCTCCAGGTCGCCGCGGGTGGCCAGCAGCGCGCCCCACAACTGGTGAGCACCCGCCATGCCCGGGTCCGCCGCACTGGCCGCCTGGACCTGCTTTTCGGCTTCGCCCGTGTCGTTGTTCAACGCCAGCATGCGCGCATAGTTCAGCCTGGCCTCACCGTAATCGGGCTTCAACCGGATGGTCTGCTCGAATTGATAGCGCGCCTCGGCGACCGCGTTCCGCGATGCCAGCACGCTCGCCAGGTTCGACCGCACCTTGGCGTTGCCAGGCTGAATCCGCACCGCCTCGCGGAACTCCTTCTCAGCCGCCGTGCGGTCGCCCTCGGCCAGCAGCAGCGACCCGAGCGAATCGTGCCATTGTGGCAATTCTGGATCGAACCCGATGCCTTTCTCGAAGGCCGCCTTCGCCGCTGGGTTCTTGCCTTCCCGCCACAAGACCTGGCCCAGCATGCCCCACGCCCCGGCATCGCCGGGCGCGAGCGCGATGACGCGCCGCAACGTCGCTACCGCTTTCGCCAGTTGCCCCGCCTCCATCTGCGCGCTACCCAGCTTTCGCAGGATGATAGCCGAGCCCGGACGGTGCCGCACAGCTTCTTCAAAATAGGGCAGAGCCTTTGCGAGTTCCCCGGCATTATTCAGCCCTTCCGCTAGAGCCGCATAATAATCGGCACGCTGCGGACGATACTTCGCTATCAAACTCTCAAGCCGCGGCAATCCGTTCTTCAGATTGCTCCACTCCAGGACCTGCGCCAGCGCCAGGTAGAGCGCCGCCTCCTGCTCCGTCGACGCCAGTTTCGCCGGATAGTAAGGAACCACTACACCGCGATAGGCAGTCGCGAGCGATTGGCGCACCTCCGGTTTCTCCGCCAACAGGTCCCCCGCGGGCTGCCTTCTACGGATGAAGTGGTCGGTCATCACCACATGCACCACGTCGTCGGTCCTCCGCTTGGGCATGTGGCAGCTCACGCAGTTCGCGCCGCCGGCGTGTGCTCCGGAAGCGACCGGCAGAGTCGCATGGCAATCCCGGCAAATGGCGTTGTAGCGGACCGTGGCCGCTTCTCCGCGCGGGATGTTGTGCGGATCGTGACAGGTTGTGCATCTCAGCTTTCCTTCGCTCTTGAGGAAGCACTGGGATAGGCGCATCCTGTAGGCCCCGTACGCGATCTCAAACCGGTCGCCCATTCCTTCCGCACGGTCGAAGGTCAAGTGGAAATCCCCCAAAGGCTGTCCCGGTATGTAGGAAAACGGTCCGCGATCCAGCTTCCGGATGGCATGCGGCAACGGGGCAGTGGTGGTCTCCAGATGGCATTGCATGCAGACCTCTAATTCGCGGTCGGGAGTCAGGCGCTTAGGATTCACGATGGCCGCGCGAATCTCCGCGGCCTTCGCGCCCGCCCGGGCGACCGCCTCGATATGCCGCTGTCCAGGCCCATGGCACCTCTGGCAATCGATTCCCTCGGGGATCGGCGGCTGGAACTCCGCCCTCGCGCCGACTTCCTCGTGGCCCGGCGGGGTCTTAGGGTAGGCATTGTGGCAGAACATGCACTCGTAGGTCACCACGCGGGTCGAACCGGGAAAATCCGACCGCTCGAATCCCGGCGACATGGCCCAATAACCGCCCTTCTCCGCGTACCAGCCGAGCGGCAATTCCTCGATCGTATTGCGGTTCGTTAAATGAAGATAGGATCGGACGTGATTGCCCGAACCCATGACGAAGTCCACCTGCTTCTCATCAACATTGGTTTCCCGGCCATCGAATCCCACCTGCCAACGGCGCTGGTAATACCTGCCTCCACGCTCGATCATCGCGAAGTAACAGTCGGACGCCTCGTGATAGAACGGCTTCCCCGGCGTGAAGTCCTCGATCGCGTTTTCGGCTCCCAATCGGTAGAACGAGCGTCCCATGCCGGTCTTCCGGAAATTGCTCGCAATTTCCGCATGGCACTGCGCACACCTAGCCGCATCTACATACTGGTTGATGCCTGAAGTGGAAGCCAGTTGCGTCTGTGCCCGCCCGGTCATGAGAGCGGCGGCCGCAATCCCCAGCGCCGCAATCGTAATCCGCGATTTCATCCGCATGATGCCCCACATCTGTCCGGACTCTCGTCTGCAATTCCGGCGGTTGCCGCGCCGGATCATACCTGATAGATTAGCGGCAAATGAAACGCCTTGTCCTGTTTGCGGTTGTGGCGGCGGCGATTGCGTTCTTCAGCTTTAGCCTGGGGCAAAACCAGGCGCCTCGGCCAAGTGGCGTGGCGCCCGCGGCCCGCACGGCCATTCGCATCGCCTTTGGCGAGAGGCAGGAACGGGAAACCGACTATTCCGGCACCATCTCGCTCAGCCAGGGGAGAGTCGCGGAACTGATTCCCTGGCGTTTCTACGGTACCGATGCGATCGTGGGCGAAAACGGATGGAAGCTTGTTACCGCGCGCGCCAACCTGGAGAACCAACCCGATCAGCCGCGCCATCTCGCGACTGCCGGGGCCGATCAGAACATCGTTATGAAAGCGGTGTCCGCGGTCCTGGATGCTCCGCCCACGGCGAACGTCACGGTCGAGACCACCCGCGGCGCTTATCGGTTCGCCTTGGACTCTTTGCAGAACGGCCGCACGCTGGTGTTCGAAGATGGCGACGTGACGGTGCAGGCCGTGCCCGCTACCGCGCGCATCTCTCCAGCATCGCCTCCCAACGCCATCCCCGATCACGATTATCCTTCGCTGGCGATGGCATCCGACGGTTCCGCGTGGATCGCCTGGCAGGTGTATGAGAATGGCGGCGACCGCGTGCTGGCGGCACATTCCACAGCGGGCGGATGGTCCGCGCCCGAACCGTTGACCGCGACCGGGCAGGATATCTTCCACACCGCCGTCGCGCAGGACGCGGGTGGCCGGGTGTGGGTGGTCTGGTCGCAGCGCGAAGGCGAGGTGTGGAACCTGGTGGCGCGCAGCAACGACGGCCGTGGCTGGAGCGCACCGCGCAGACTCACCAACGGCAACGGGCCGAACTTCTTCCACAAGCTGGTGCGCGATCGCGCGGGCAACCTGCACCTGGTGTGGGTGGGCCACCTGAACGCGCAATCGCACGTCATGTGGAGCAAGCTCGCGGGCGACCAGTGGAGCGCGGCGCAGGAGATCAGCGGCGCCAGCGCTTGGATGCCGGACGCCGCGGCCGATTCCAAAGGCAATCTCTACATCGCCTGGGACAGCTATCGCACCGGGAACTACGACATCTTCCTGCGGCGCGTCGGGGCGGATGGCGACCTGGGGCCGATCCAGCAGGTCACCAAATCGTCGCGATTCCAGGCGCACGCTTCCGTGGCGGTGGACGGGAGCGACCGCGTCTGGCTCGCCTGGGACGAGTCCGGCGCCAATTGGGGAAAGGATTACGCCCGCGACGATACCTGGCGCGGCACCACGCTCTATGCCGACCGCCGTCCGCGAGTGGCCGTGCTGGAGAACGGCAAATGGTCGGCTCCGGCGGCCGACCCCATGGCCGCCATGCCGCGTCGCTATGACCGCTACGTGGAGGGTCCACAACTGGCCGCCGACGGCGCCGGCCGCATCTGGATGGCGCTGCGCGCGCGCACGTCTACCGCTATGAACCGCGCGGATTTCTGGGCGAACAACGGACGCTGGGACATGTTCCTCACGGCCTACGAAGGGGACCGTTGGCGTCCGGCCGCGCAGATCCCGCGCTCCAGCACACGGCCCGATGGACCTTTTCAACTGGCGCCCGCGGGTGCCGGAGTGTGGGCGGTGTGGACCCACGACAATCGCCTGTTCCCGGCAGCGGCGGGCCAACCGAACAAGCGGCACAACGAGATCGATTTCGCGCGCGTGGACGGTGCTGCCGCAGTTCCGCCGCCGGTCTTCGCGGCGTTTACCGAGGGGCCGGCCAACGCAGGTTTCCTCCCTCCCGGCGAGGCCGCCGATATCCAACGCGCCCGTGCCTATCGCATGCAGACAGGCGGCGCCGAACTGCGCATTCTGCGGGGCGACTTCCATCGGCACACGGAGATCTCCCCGGATGGCGCGGGCGACGGCTCGCTGGAAGACTACTTCCGCTACATGATCGACGCCGCCGGCATGGACACCGGGATCGTCTCCGACCACAACGCGGGCCCCGATGAGTACACCTGGTGGCGCACCGAAAAGGCCATCGACCTGTTCAAAATCCCGGACGGTTTCACGCCGCTATTCGGATACGAGCGCAGCGTGCCTTACCCCAACGGCCATCGCAACGTGGTCTTCGCGCAGCGCGGCGTTCCGGTGCTGCCGATCTCGCCCGCGGAGAACCAGGGAACGGTCAACACCGGACCCATCCTGTACCCATATTTGAAGCAGAATCGCGGCATCTGCATGTTGCATTCGCTGGCCACCGACCAGGGCAGCGACTATCGCGATAACGATCCCGAAGTGGAACCGCTGGTGGAGATTTACCAGGGCTACCACGCCAATTATGAATACGAAGGTGCGCCGCGCGCCGAGTCCAAGGACTACCAGGTGATGGCGCACGGCCCGTTCCGTCCGGCGGGCTTCTATTGGAACGCGCTGAACAAAGGCCTCAAGCTGGGAACGGAATCGAGCTCCGACCACATCTCCACGCACACTTCGTACACCATGATTTACTCGCCCTCCGCGGACCGCCGCGACATGGTGGAGAGCATGCGGAAGCGCCACGCCTACGGGGCCACCGACAACATCGTGCTGGATTTTCGCGCGCGCGACCGGCAAGGCAAAGAGTGGATGATGGGCGACGCGTTCGACGCCACCGCCCCGCCCGTGCTGCACGTGAAAGTGCTGGGAACGGCCCCGATTGAGAGCGTCGAGGTCATCAAGGATGGCGCCTTCATTTACAAGACGGAGCCGAACGCCCCCAACGCGGAGTTCGACTACACCGACACCGCCGCCCGCAACGGCGCAAGCTGGTATTACGTACGCGTGATGGAAGCAGACCGCAACATGGCCTGGTCCAGCCCGATCTGGGTAACCTACACCGGACGATGAGCGTGGCGACCGGGTCGGGTGACGGGGATTGCGCCCCGGCACCCTCCCACACCGCCGGCGCGAAATCCCTGGCTGGTACGAGAATGGAATTATGACTGGCGTGAGAATGGACAAGTGGCTGTGGGCCGCCCGGTTCTTCAAGACGCGATCGATCGCACAACGGGCATGTGAACTTGGCAGGATCGAATCCAACGGACAGCCTGCCAAGCCTGCTCGGGAGGTCAAGGCCGGCGACCTGTTGCGGGTGAAGAACGACAGCGGCGAATTCCAGGTGGAGGTGCTGGGCCTCAGCGAGATGCGCGGTCCGGCGGCGGTAGCGCAGACGCTCTACCGGGAGACTGAGACGAGCCGGGAGTTGCGGCTGAAGCTTGCGGAAGAGCGCAAAGCGGATCCATATTTCGAAGGGTTCCGGGATGGCAGGCCATCGAAACGCAATCGCCGCGACATGGACCGTCTTCGGGGCAGGGCGTAGCGACAGCAACGGCGGCGAGACCACCAGGCGTTACAATCGACTAAAGTTGAAACATTAGAGGACTAATATGAGTTCCCGCACCGCTTTCCCTTTCCTTCTTGCTATCGGCGGAATGCTTCGGGGTACGGCCGCCTTCTCGCAGGCTCCGGCGGAATCGCCGGTGCCGACCGACGCCGAGATCCGGCGAATTCTGGCGGATCGCATCGGTGGAGAGAACCTGGGCGTCGGCATCGTGGTTGGAGTCATCGACGCGAAGGGACGGCGAGTGGTCGCGTATGGCAGTCTTGCCAAGGACGATAAGCGGCCCCTCAACGGCGACACCGTCTTCGAGATCGGTTCGATGACGAAGGTGTTCACCTCCCTGGTGCTGATGGACATGGTACAGAAAGGCGAAGTCGCCTTAACCGATCCGGTGTCGAAGTACCTGCCTGCGAGCGTCAAGATGCCGGAGCGAAACGGACGTAAGATCACCCTGCAGGATCTGTCGACCCAAAGTTCGGGCCTGCCGCGGATGCCCTCGAATTTTAACCCCAAGGATGCCGGGAACCCCTACGCCGACTATTCGGTGGAGCAGATGTATGCGTTTCTATCGAGCTACCAACTGACGCGCGACATCGGCGAGAAATACGAGTACTCCAATCTGGCAGTCGGTCTGTTAGGGCACGCGCTGTCACGTCGCGCGGGCATGGACTACGAAGCGATGGTCAGGTCCCGAATCTGCGAACCGCTGGGGATGAATAATACGCGTGTGACCCTTACGCCCGAAATGAAAGCGCGGCTGGCGACGGGCCACAGCGCCACGCTGAATCCGGTGGCGAATTGGGATATTCCGACGCTGGCCGGCGCGAGAGCCCTGCGGTCCAACGCCAACGACCTGCTGATCTTTATCGCGGCGAACCTGGGCTACACCAAGACGCCGCTGGCCGCCGCCATGGCCGCGGAAGTTTCGATTCGACGGCCCGCCGGGGCCCCCGACATGGAGATCGCTTACGGTTGGCACGTGCAGACGAAGGAAGGAAGATCCATCATCTGGCACAACGGAGGCACGGGCGGATACCGGACGTACATGGGCTATGACCCGAAGAGCCGCGCCGGCGTGGTGGTATTGTCGAACCTCTCAACCGCGGCAGGTCCGGACGACATTGGACGGCACCTGCTCGACGCAAGCTATCCATTGGTGAAGGCGCAACCGCTCAAGGAGCATAAAGAGGTCACGGTCGACACGAAGAGTTGTGACGGGCTTGTGGGGAACTACCAATTGGCGCCCAATGCGATTCTGGCCATCTCGCGCGAAGGCGATCAGTTGTTCGTACAGCTCACGGGCCAGCAGAAGTTCCCGATGTTCCCCGAAGGGGAGCTGGCTTTTTTCCTAAAGGTGGTGGACGCCCAGATCATCTTCGATGTGGATCCTCAGGGTAAGACGACTCAGGCAGTCCTTCACCAAAACGGGAGGGATATGCCGGCGAAACGGCTGGATTAGGCCGCTCTGTGTCAGTTTCGGGAGAGCAACGTTAGAACAGAATGACACGGTCGAGCGAAAGAAAGTGCCGGAGAGGGGCCGCGCTTCCTTCGCCAGCATCGAGCAACTGTCGTTGTTTGGAGGTGAGCTTCACATTGGCTGTCCAGCTTGAAGGCGCCGGAATTCAACGATGAGGTCACGAACTCTTCCCGCAGTCAACAGTTCGAGAGGTACCCGTCCGCCGAAGGCATCTTTAGCCGTTCGGAGCCATTCATGCTGCTGTTCGGGACGAATGTAGTCGTTCAAGAGATCTACGAACTCGGCGACGTCGCCCGCGCGCTTCTCGAGTTGGCTGAGCCCAAGTCCAGCTTCCCAGTTTTGGATGGTCCGCGGACTCAGCTTAAGGGCCAAGCCAAGCTGCTCTTGCGTCAACCCCAACTGCTGCCGGATAGCCGCAACGTCAATCACTGGCTTGGTGGATCCCTTGAGCTCCAGGATGTTCGCAACCTGGTCGGCTTCGAAACACAGGTGCGCGTGCTTTTGACGCATTTGGCCGAGTATCATCCCCCATTTAGCGGCAGTCTCCGGAGCGCGGGCCGCCGAGTACAGGACCAGGACTTCACAGCGGCTCTTAGAAACGGCGCGAAGCACCCCCTTAAGAGCTTCGGCGGGTTCGCCGCCCGCAAGGTACACCAGGAAACGCCGGTCCAGCGGGGATGGCTTCAAATTCCCAAACTCAACCGCTCTTGGAACAGCGCCGAGGCGACGGGCAAACCGCACCGCCGCAGCCTTGACCGGCGGCTCTGCCAGAAGAAGAAGGTCGTGCACGGTTGTACCCATACCTGAGCCCATTATATCACGCAGAAATGCGTGAGCACGAATAAATGCGGGCCGGCAATGTGGGCGAGCCCGGGCTACTTCACCAGCGTCGCCGACTTGACGGCGAAGTCCAGCACCCAATTGGGGAAGATGCCGAGGAACAGTGTGCCAATTGCCGGAATCATCAGGGCGGTTCCCAGGCCCAGGGAAAGAGGCTCCACTTCGGAGCTGGCTTTGCTGGGCTCGTGCATGTACATCATCACCAGGATTCGCAGGTAGTAGTATGCCGCCACCGCGCTAGTAAGCAATCCCAGGACGGTGAGCCACACCAGGTGCGACTCCAGCGCCGCCTTGAAGATGTAGAACTTGCCAAAGAATCCCCCGGTGAGCGGCACGCCGATCAACGAGAGCATGAAAATCGTGAGCAGGGCCGCGGTGAGCGGCTGTTTCTGCGCCAGTCCCGCGAAATCGTCCACAGTCTGATACCGCTCACCCTTCCCGGAAAGATGGCTCACCACCGCGAATGCCCCGACGTTCATGAAGGCGTAGGCGGCCAGGTAAAACATGGCGGCCGAAGTGCCGATTTCCGAGCGCGCCGTGAGCGCCACCATCACGTAGCCGGCATGCGCGATCGAGCTATAGGCCAACATGCGTTTGACGTTGGATTGCAGAAGCGCCGCGAAATTCCCGATGACCATGGAGAGCAGCGCGGAGATCCCGAACAGCCACGGTTGCCAGGAGGCCGACATCGGCTCGAAGGCGGTCATGAAGATCCGCAGGAACACGGCGAAGGCCGCGGCCTTAGGACCGGCCGAGAGGAAGGCTGCGACGGGGGTGGGCGCTCCCTGGTAAACATCCGGCGCCCAGATCTGGAAGGGGGAGGCGGAAACCTTGAAGGCCAGCCCGACGAACATCAGCGCCGCCGCCAGGCCAATGAAAACGGACGAGGGAACATCCGGCCCCATCAGGATGCCGCGGACCGTGCTCAGATTGATGCTTCCGGTGGCGCCGTAGATGAGGGCTACGCCGTACAGGAAAAAAGCTGTCGCAAACGAGCCTAGCAGGAAGTACTTTAAGGCGGCCTCATTGGCGCGCTTATCGTCGCGCAGATAGCCGGCCATCACGTAACTGGCGATGGAGGAAATCTCGATGCCGATGAACACCATGATCAGGTCGTTCGAAGCCGCCATCAGGCATTGCCCGGCGATGGAGAACAGCAGCAGTGCGTGATACTCGCTGGTCTCGGCATCTTCGCGCTGGAGGAAACGGTAGGAGGAGAGCACCGTCAGGATGCCGACCACGATCACCAACACCCGGAAAAAGGTGGCGAAACCATCCACCATCAACATGCCGCCGAAGGCCGGGCAGGACTGCGGGACCGAGCAGCCTCCCTCGGTGTACGCATACACCGAGCCACCCAGCGCGCCGACGAGGGCCAGCAGGCTCAAGTGGCCGAAAGCGTAGGACGAGCGCCGCTGCAGGATGGGGTCCATCACCATCAGGAAAGTGCCCATGATGGTCAGGATGATCTCGGGCAGGAAGCGGATGAGGTCGGGCGTGCTCACGAAGGAATTAACGAGCATTGGCGGCCTCCGCAAGCACGGAAAGGTGGGGCGGACGCCCTCGTCCGCGCGCGACCCCCTGGTCGTGCTCTTCTTGGCCGACGGGCGGCGCTGCTTGCACGCGGGTGGTGACGTTGATCTTGCTCTGCTCCAGCACGAGCGCGCTCACCTTGCTGACCGGCGGCAGGAAGCTTTGGGAGTACACGCCCATCCACACCATCATGGCGATCAGCGGAATCACGGCCGCCCATTCGCGCGGGTTGAGGTCGGGAATGTGCGACCGGACCTCGTGGCCGGCCTCACCGTAGAACACGCGCTGGTACATCCACAGCATGTAGCAGGCTGAAAGAATCACGCCGATGGACGCGTAGATGGTCCACTGGTAATGCTCCATCGCCGTGCCCTGAAGCACCAGGAATTCGCCCACGAAGTTGTTCAGGAGGGGCAGGCCGATGCTCGCCAGGGTGGTGATGAGGAAGGCGGTGGAGAGCCACGGGGCCACCGTAGCGACTCCGCCGAAATCGTCGATGGCCAGTGAATGGCGCCGCTCATACAGCAATCCGACGATCGCGAAGAGCGCGCCGGTCGAGATGCCATGGTTGAGCATCTGGTAGACCGCTCCATCCAGACCCATCTGGCTGAACGAGAAAATCCCCAGGACGACAAAGCCGAGGTGGCTGACCGAAGAATACGCCACCAGTTTCTTCATATTGGGCTGCACCATCGCCACCAGCGCGCCATAGATGATCCCGATGATCGCCAGCACGGCGATCCAGGGGGCGCAACTGTGGGCGGCCCGGGGGAATAGCGGCAGGCAGAAATGATAGATTCCGTAGGTGCCCATCTTCAGCATCACGGAGGCCAGCATGATGGAGCCGGCGGTGGGCGCTTCCACGTGCGCATCGGGCAGCCAGGTATGCAGCGGGAAGAGCGGGACCTTGATGGCGAACGCCACGAAGAATGCCAGGAAGAGCAGCATCTGCTCGCCCGAAGTGAACGACAGATCGCCGCGGGAGAGCATGTCCAGGATCTTGGGGTAGCTGAATGTGTGGGCCTGATTGTAGAGGTAGATAATTGCCGTCAGCATCAGCACCGAACCGGCCATGGTGTACAGGAAGAACTTGACGGCGGCGTAGATCCGGCGGTCGTGGCCCCAGATGCCGATCAGGAAATACATGGGTACCAGGGAGACTTCCCAAAACACGTAAAACAGGAACAGGTCCTGCGCCAGAAACACGCCGATCAAACCGAACTCGAGCAGCAGCAGGAAGGCGTAGAACTCTTTCGCGCGGTTCTGGATCGAGCGCCAGGAGACCAGCACGCAAAGCGGGGTCAGGAAGGCGGTGAGCACGATCAGCCACAAACTGACGCCGTTCACGGAAGTTGCGAAGTGGATATCAGGTGATGTGATCCAGGGGATGTCGATGGAGAACTGCTCGCCGCCTTGTCCCCGGTCGAACTGCGCCACCAGCATCAGCGCATCCAAAAAGGCCAGCAGAGACATCGTCAACGCCAGTGCCCGGCTGTTCTCGGGCCGCCGCCTTGGGACGCAAAGCGCGGCAAGAAAGCCGATCAACGGCACGACTAGGACGGAAAGCATCCGGACTGAGGTAGCCGAGTTCATCGGATGCCCCCAGCGCTGGCGATTCCCACGATCACCGCGATCACCCCCAGGGAGCCCAACAGCACCCAGGTGGCGTAGCTGCGGATATTGCCGGACTGCATCAATCGCAGGACGCTGCCCAGGTTGCGGGCGCGCGCGCCTGCGCCGTTCACCATGCCATCGATGAAACCGGCGTCCATGCCCTTCCAGAGCACCAGGCGCGAACCGCCGACCAGCGGCTTGACGACTGCGGCATCGTAGATCTCATCCACGAAGTACTTGTTGTAGACCAGGGTATAGAGGCCTTTCATGCTGCCCGCGAAAGAATCGGCCATGCCCAGTTTGGCCACATACATCAACCACGCCAGCGCAATACCAGCCACACCTGCCAGACTGGAGTAGATCATCAGGTTGAAGTTCTCGGGCACCTCTTCGACCCCGACGAAGAATGGCCTGAGGAACTCCGGGACCTTGAAGAGGTACCCGCCAGCCAGCGAAAGCACCGCCAGGATCGCCAGCGGAATCAGCATGACCGGCCCGGATTCGTGCGGGTGTTGGTGGCCTCGGTAGTCGCCGAAGAAGGTCATGAACATCGCGCGGAAAACGTAGAAGGCGGTCATGCCGGCGGTCAGCGTGCCCAGCCAGTACATCCAGGGCGCGTGCGCATAGGCCGCCAGCAGGATGGCATCCTTGCTGAAGAATCCCGAAAAAGGCGGGATGCCGGCGATGGCCACCGCGGCGCACATCATCACCAGGAAGGTCCACTTGATCTTCTTGCGCAGGCCACCCATGTTTCGCATGTCCTGTTCGCCGGAGAGCGCGTGGATCACGCTGCCTGACCCCAGGAACAACAGCGCCTTGAAGAAGGCGTGCGTCATCAAATGGTAGATGCCCGCGGAGAAGGCGCCGCATCCCACGCCCACGAACATGTAACCAAGCTGTGAAACCGTCGAGTATGCGAAGACCTTCTTGATATCGTTCTGCGCCAGGCCGATGGTGGCCGCAAAGAAGGCGGTAGCGATTCCGACGATGGCGATCGCGCTCATGGCGTCCGGTGCGTGGACATAGATGGGGAACGACCGCGCGCACATGTAGACACCGGCCGTCACCATGGTGGCGGCGTGAATCAGGGCCGAAACCGGGGTAGGTCCGGCCATGGCATCGGGGAGCCAGACATACAATGGAAGCTGTGCCGATTTGCCGCATGCGCCCACCAGCAACAGTAGCCCGATGGTGGTGAGCACCGCCTCCGATTTGCCGGCGGCCTGTCCGAAGACCGTTCCGAAATCCAGCGAGCCGAAGTTCCTCACGATGTAAAACATCGCCAGCGAGAAACCGAAATCGCCGATGCGGTTCACGATGAATGCTTTGTTGCCGGCGTTGGTGGCGATTTTCTTGTCGAAGTAAAACCCGATCAGCAGGTAACTGCACAGGCCCACACCTTCCCATCCAACGAACAGGACGAGGTAGTTAGCGCCGAGCACCAGCACCAGCATGAAGAACATGAAGAGATTGAGGTAGGCGAAGAACCGGTAGTAGCCCCCCTCATGCGCCATGTACCCGATGGCATAGATGTGGATCAGCGAGCCGATTCCCGTGACCACGAGCAGCATGACGGCGGTGAGGCGGTCCACGGCGAAGTCGGCGCCGATGGAGAGCGTCCCACTCTGGATCCAGGTGAAGTAATGCTCGGTATGGGCGGTGTTGAGGTCGACACCGAGAAGCGTCTTGACCACCCATGCAAAGGAAAGAACTACGCTGCCGATCGCAACGGCGTTGACCAGGCTCTTGGAGTAGCGGCGCCCGAAGACGCCGTTGATCAAGAAGCCTGCCAGCGGAAGTAACGGAATGAGCCAGAGTTGCATCAGGTTTTCTTAGTTCTTCATCGAATCGATTTCATCGATATTCAAAGTCGCCCGGTTCTTGAAAACCGTCAGGATAATCGCCAACCCCACGGCCGCTTCGGCCGCCGCGACCACCATGACGAAGAACGCCAGCAGGTGCCCGTCGACCTTCTGGAGCTTGTACGAAAACGTGATAAAGCTCAGGTTCACGGCGTTCAGCATCAGCTCGATGGACATGAACACCGTGATGATATTGCGCCGGAACAGGAAGCCGGCCACGCCCAGGGCGAACAGGATCGCGCTCAGCGTCAAAAACCACGAAATAGGAATCTCGGACATCTCAATCCATCTCCTTTCGTGCCAGAACGATTGCGCCTAAGATTGCGATCAGGATGAGGACGGAGGTTACCTCAAAGGGAAGAAGATAGGTGGTAAACAGCGCCATGCCGACCTGGTGCGCCGAGCCCCCTGATTCCGCGACCTTTCCAGGAAGCGCAGGCAGGCTGAATCCGCCGAAGTGTACCGTGGTGTTGGCCGGAAACCAGCCCTGCAAATACCAGGACATCACGATCAGCAGCCCGGCCAGCAGCGGCACACCCAGAAACAGCGCCATGGTCGACTGCCCCTTCTTGGTCTCTGCCCCCGCATTCAACAGCATGATCACGAATACGAACAGCACCATGATGGCGCCGGCGTAGACGATCACCTGCGCGGCCGCGATGAATTCCGCGCCCAACAGAAGATACAGGACTGCCAGCGAGCCCATAACGCCGACCAGCGAGATCGCGCTCGAGATCGGATGCGTCTGCACCACCACGTTGATGGCGCAGACTACCGCGATAATCGCGAAGATCAGAAAGAGAATGACATCCATTTCAGGCAGCCATCTTAGGAAAACCAGGCGACCAGAAAACCGGTCACCAGCAGATTCAAAATCGCGACCGGGAAGAGAAACTTCCAGGTGAAGCCCATCAGTTGGTCGTAACGGAATCGCGGCAGCGTGCCGCGAACCCACATGAACGTGAACAGAATCGCGCCCGT
The DNA here is from genome assembly GCA_003167275.1 of Bryobacterales bacterium. GTDB lineage: Bacteria > Acidobacteriota > Terriglobia > Bryobacterales > Bryobacteraceae > JAIQFL01. The sequence continues at coordinate 33,296 of PMTT01000888.1, forward strand.
CTTGGCGCAGAACCAGAACAACGGAATCAGCCAGATTTGCGTAATGGGCAGAACGAAGACCACCGCAATGAGCAGGAAGATGATCCCGAAGACCGGCAGCGTCTTCTTATCGCGCCGGCGCGCAGCATGCATCCCGTGATACAGCGCCACCACACCCGCGAACGCGAAGATCACGGCCGGCACAAAGCTCGATCCATACTTTTCCGGCCACGGCGCCATCCAGCCGCCTAGAAACAGCAGCGTCGCCATGGAGCTCACCGTGATCATGTTGGCGTACTCGGCCATGAAGAATGAGGCGAATTTCATGCTGCTGTACTCGGTGTGAAAACCGGCCACCAGCTCGTTTTCAGCCTCGGGCAAGTCAAACGGCACGCGGTTGGTCTCCGCGAATGCGGCAATCAGGAAAATGATGAAGCTGAAAATCTGCGGAAACGGTCCGTGCAGCAGGTTCCAGCTCAAAATGCTGCCTTCCTGCCGCATCACCAGGTCGTGCAGGCTCAAGGTGTTGGAGATCAGCAGCGGCGCGGCGATCGCCAGCGACATCGGCAATTCGTAGCTGATCATCTGCGCCGAGCTGCGCAGCCCGCCGATGAGCGCGTACTTGTTGTTCGAAGACCATCCCGCGAGGGCAATCCCATACACCCCTAGCGACGACACGGCCAGCACGAACAGCACCCCGATATTGAGGTCCGTGAGCTGCATCAAGGTCTGGTGGCCGAACACCGTGATCTCGGGCCCGAACGGAATCACCGAAATCGAAAGCAGCGCCATGGTGATCGCCAGGAACGGCGCCGCCAGGTAGAGCGCCTTATTGACGTACGGCGGCACCAGGTCTTCCTTAGTGAGAAGCTTGATCACGTCCGCCAGCGGCTGCAGCAGGCCGTGCGGACCCACGCGATACGGCCCCGGCCGCACCTGGATGTGCGCGATCACTTTGCGCTCCACCCATTGGAGGTACGCCAAGGTGGTCATGAGCACGGCAAAGACTACCAGGATCTTGATCAGGCTGATGACAACGAATGTTAGGTCCATTAGCGGCTCGCGCGACTCTCCAGCACCGAGTTCAGAACCTTAGAATAGCGCCCGAGCGTCCCGGACGCGAATAAACCGTTGTGATCCGAATGCACCAGGTCCGGGCGGCCTTCCACGGGAATTCGCCCGTTGACCGGCACGGTTTGCGCGGCGCCTCCGGTGGAAATCACCGGCAGGGGAACGTCGTAGCCGCGAACCTTCTTGCGAATCTCCTCGAAAACCACGTCGGGCACCCAGGGCCCCAGGGTCGCGGCAACGCCCATTTCGCGCGCGATGAAACCCATAATTTCGAGATCCGGCTTGGCGCCCATGGTGTTCACGGCGCGCTTCATGCGCTGCACTTCGCCCGTGACGTTGGTAATGGTCCCATTCTTCTCGTATGCGCAAGCCGCCGGAAGCACCACGTCAGCTAGCCGCGCAGTTTCCGTGAGGAACATGTCCTGGACCACCAGGAACCCGCACTTCTTCTCGCCGGCCCCCTTGTAGGGATTCGACCCCACCACCCAGAGCACGCCTAGATCGGCGCTGACCATCTCTCCGGCGTGCATGCCGGGTTGACCCGACGGCCTGTAGCCTGGCAGCAGTTCCGGCGCCAGGCCCATATCGACTGCGCCTCGCGAGTTCGAATAATCCACCAGACAAATGTACTTCACCGCGATGCCGAGCGATTCGCCGAAATCCACCAGCCTGCGGATGTCGTCGCCTTTGAAGGAGTCGTCGAACACCATCACCAGTTCCGCTTCGGCTTGCAACTTCTCGCGGAGGGATCCGAGTGCCGCGAAGTAGTCCGCCGGGACCGCAGTCACGCTGTGCGGATGGACGAATCCCGAGGGGTTGCCGAGCGCCAGGTCCTCCGCGGCGACGAGTTGCCAGCCACCGACGGGGCCGCCCACGCGAATACTTGCGACCGAGTACTTGTCCTCGCGCACCGGTCCCGGCGTCACCGCGTACACATGGGCCTGGTGATGCCGGTAATTCGCCCGAACCTGGAAGGAGAGCAGCGGATGCTCCAGGGCCAGATCGGCCCCAAGCACCAGCACCGCCTTACTTTCGTACAGGTCTGCGACCGTGGCCAACTTGCCGGCCTTGCCGCTCAAGGCATCCAGCAGCGCTACAACATCGCCGGTGCGGTGGTGGTCGATGTGGTTGGTGCGCAACACCTCGCGCGCAAACTTCTGCAGATAGAAATTCTCTTCGTTGGTGGTGTGGTTGGAGCCGATCACGCCGAAGCTTCCGCCATCCGCCAGGGTCTGGTTGAACTTCTTCGCGACGGTGTCAAGCGCCTGAGCCCAGGAGACTTCTTCGAGCTTGCCGTTGACGCGCACCAGCGGGGCCTGCAACCGTTCCGCATGATCGTAAAAATCGAATCCGTAGCGGCCCTTGATGCACAGGAACTCGCCGTTCACGCCCGAATGATCGCGGTTGTTGCCGCGGATGATGCGGTCGTTGCGCGTCCCGAGCGTGGTCTTACAGCCGTCGGCGCAGTGCGTGCAGATGGTGCCGACGTGGGTCATCTCCCACGGCCGCGTTTGATAGCGGTAGATCCCGCTGGTCAGCGCCCCTACCGGGCAGATGTCGATGCAGGCGCCGCACTCGTCGCATTCCAGGTGGTCGCCCTGGTTCGGCCCGATCTCCGATAGCACTCCGCGGTTGATCACGCCCAGCGCGCCCACGCCCAGCCCCTCATTGCAGATGCGCACGCAGCGGAAGCAGAGGATGCAGCGCGGCGCATCGAAGAACACCACCGGGGAGAACTGCTTCTCCGGCGTGTGGACCTTCTCTTCGGTGTAGCGGCTTTCCCCGGCGCCGTAGCGGAACACCATGTCCTGCAGTTCGCACTCGCCGCCCTTGTCGCACACCGGGCAATCCAACGGGTGGTTGGTGAGCAGCAGTTCGAGCATGGATTTGCGCGCCTGCGCCACCTGTGGAGTCTCGGTGCGAACCACCATGCCCTCGGCGACAGGGAGCGTGCAAGCCGTCATCAGCTTGGGCATCTTCTCCACTTCCACCAGGCACATGCGGCAGGCCGCCTGCAGGGTCAAGCCTTCGTAATAGCAGAACGCCGGGATCTCGGTGCCCATCGTTTTGGCGGCATCGATCACCAGGGTTCCCGGCGGAGCCTGCACCTGCCGGCCGTCGATCGTGAGTTTTATGAGATCAGCCATGTAGACCGGCGCCTCTTGCTAAACCAAAGTACCTGCATCCCCGGGCATTCATTTCAACGCCGAGGCGCCAAGACGCAGAGGAGAAAACGGGACCTCGGCGAACTCTGCCATCTCTGCGCCCTAACCCCGGCTCGGAACCACGGCTGTTGCTGAATCCTACTTCCATATGGGCCGCAGAGGAAGCCGAGAGCGCAGAGCAAAGCAAGACTCTCTCTTCTCCGCGTCTCTGCGCCTCGGCGGTGAAAATGTTCTTCATGCCATCACCATATGCGTGGCATGCTCGTACGGACACGGCTTGCCGTTCAGGTGGTCTTCGAACTCGCTCCGGAACTTCTCCACAATCGAAATGGTCGGCATGGCGGCCGCGTCACCCAGCGGGCAGAACGTACGCCCCAGCATGTTCTTCGAGATGTCGCCGATCAAGTTGATGTCGGTGCGCGTCCCGTAACCATCGTGGAAGCGCTGCAGGATCTTGCGAAGCCACGTGGTGCCCTCGCGGCACGGAATGCACCAGCCGCAGCTTTCATGCGCGTAAAACCGCATGATCCGCAGCGCGGCCTTCACCATGCAGGTGTCTTCGTCCATGATGATCACGCCACCCGACCCCAGCATGGTCTTCCGCTGGGCCATGGAGTCGTAATCCATGTTGGCGCCTTCGAGTTCGGCCGCCGTCAGCACCGGGCAGGACGATCCGCCCGGAATGAAGGCTTTCAGTTTCTTTCCGTTGCGAATGCCGCCGCCCACCTCTTCGATCATCTGCTTCACCGGGAAGCCGATCCGCAATTCGTAGACACCCGGTTTATTCACGTGGCCCGTGAGGCAGGTCATCTTCGTCCCGCCGGACTTCGGTATGCCCAGGTCTGCAAAGGCCTTCCCACCGTCCAGGATGATCGACGGCACTGCGCAAAACGTCTCTACATTGTTCAATATCGTGGGGCACTGGAATGCGCCCGAGACCGCCGGAAACGGCGGCCGGATGCGCGGAATCCCCCGCTTGCCCTCCAGCGATTCCAGCAGCGCCGATTCCTCGCCGCATTCGTAAGCGCCCGCGCCGGTGTGGGTGTAAAGATCGAAATCGAACCCGGTGCCCTGAATGTTCTTCCCCAGCCAGCCATTGGTATAGGCTTCAGCGATCGCCTTGTCCATGATGTCGATCAGGTAGCGATACTCGCCGCGAATGTAGATGTAGCCTTTGTGGGCATCTACCGCCAGCCCCCCGATCAGGCAGCCTTCGATCAACTGGTGCGGGTCGTTCTCGATCAGGACACGGTCCTTGCAGGTGCCCGGCTCGCTCTCATCGCCGTTGACGACGATGTATTTCGGCTTGGGCGAGGTTCGCGGCACGAAACTCCACTTCATTCCCGTAGGGAAGCCCGCCCCGCCGCGACCGCGGAGATTGGAGACCTTCACCTCATCGATGATCTGTTCCTGCGTCATGCCGGCGGCCTTCTTGAAAGCCTTGTAGCCGTCAGTCGC
>PMTT01000888.1:38114-44610 GCA_003167275.1 Bryobacterales bacterium
CCGAGCTTCTTGCAGGCGTGCTCCCAGAGCTTGTCGCCATCCCAGAGCAGGCAGCTAATGTTGGTGCAGATTTGAACGTGGAATTTCCCCAGAGGCTTCTTGTGAAGCATAGAGTAGTACGACAGCACCTCGTTCACCTGCAGCGGGGTTACGCCGACCCGCTTGGCCACCTCGGCGATGAATTCGTCGGAAATGTGGCCCAGTTCATCCTGCCCGTAAAGCAGCATGGGGATCATGGCCGAGCGCTGCCGCCCCGGAGGATAGCTCTTCAGGAATTTGTCAAACCTGGCTTCCAGTTGTGGAGAGAAAGTCATGGGCGAGTTTAGTGCTTTTCCAAATCGTCCAACCGTTCGCCATGGGCCAAGGCGATGTTCTCGAGGCGCTTGATCGAGTCGAGCGCAACCAGGAAAGTCTGCTTGATTTTGTCGAAATCATTTGCGTTAGATTCAAAGCGCCGTTCGTTCGCGAGCTGCAACCCCTGCAGGATCTCCAGCGATACCGCTAGCGCGTCCGTCCGCTCAGTTAATTTTTCGAGCCGCTCGTCTATGGTCATCGGTCCGTGTCCCCCAAAACGAAGTCCATGCTGCCGATAGATGCTATCACATCCGCGATCAGCGTCCCTTCCACCATTTTAGACGTGGCTTGCAGATTTCCGAAGCTGGGCGTCCGCATGTGCACCCGGTACGGACTGGTCGTGCCGGCGCTCACCGTGTAGAATCCCAGCTCGCCGCGCGGCGATTCGATCACCTGGTAGACTTCTCCTTCCGGCACGCGGAAACCCTCCGTCACGATCTTGAAGTGATAGATCAGAGCCTCCATCTGGGTCTTCATCTTCTCGCGGTCGGGCAGCACCACGTGCGGATCGTCGGCTTTCCACGGTCCTGCGGGCATGCCCTCGAGCGCTTGGCGGATGATCTTCGTGCTCTGCCGCATCTCCTCCACGCGCACCTGGTAGCGCGCGAAGACATCGTTCTCGGTGCGCGTCGGCACCTCGAAATCGAACTTCTCGTAGCTGGTGTACGGCTCGTCCTTTCGGGCGTCGATCTTCAGCCCCGCGGCCCGCAGCATCGGTCCGGTGACCCCCAGGTCCAGCATATCCTCCAGGGAAATGAATCCGACGCCTTTGGTGCGGCCGATCCAGATGCGGTTATTCGTCAGCAGGCTTTCGTACTCGTCGATCCGGCTGGGAAATACATCGATGAACTTCTTGACCCGCTGCTGCCAGCCTCGCGGCGGCTCCAGCGCCAGCCCGCCGATGCGGAAATAGCTGGTCATCATGCGCTGGCCGGAGAACATCTCGAAGATCTTCAAAATGTCTTCGCGCTCGCGGAAGCAGTAGAGGAAGACGCTCATCGCGCCGATATCCAGCGCGTGGGTGCCCAGCCAGACCAGGTGGCTGTTCAGCCGGGTCAACTCGGTGAGCATCACGCGCATCCACTGCGCCTGCGGCGGAATCTCGAGGCCCAGCAGCTTTTCCACCGACAGGCAATAGCCCAGGTTCATCGAAAGGGGCGCCAGGTAATCCACGCGGTCGGTCAGGGTAACCGCCTGCTGGTAGGTCTTGACCTCAAACTCCTTCTCGATCCCGGTGTGCAGATAGCCGATCTCGGGCTGGCATTTGACCACGGTTTCGCCGTCGAGTTCGATCAGCAGGCGCAGCACGCCGTGCGTGGACGGGTGTTGCGGCCCCATGTTGAGGACCATGCGGCGCGCACCAGACTGCGGCTTTTGTTCCTCTTCCACTTCGCTGAGGAGTAGTCCTGGAATGCCCGATTCGCTCATGTCTAAACCCTCGACCCCGTGATCGGGTAGTCTTTTCGCAGCGGGTGACCTTCCCAATCGTCGGGCATCAGGATCCGGCGCAGGTCCGGGTGATTCAAGAACCGGATACCGAACAGATCGAACACCTCGCGCTCGTACCAGTTCGCCGACCGCCACACCGAAGTGACCGATTCGATCACCGGATCGACGCCCGAGACGCGGCACTTCAGCCGAATCCGCTCGTTACGCTCGATCGAGTGCACGTGGTACACCACCTCGAACCGCGGCTCCATCGGATAGCGGTCCACGGCGGTCACAGCGCTCAAACGAACGAACTTCTGATCGTACTTGAGGAATCCGCAAATGCTGACGATTTTGGGTGGAGCGATCTCCAGCGTGAACTCGTTCCGGTCGTATTTGCCAGTGGTCACGGCGTCGGCATCGAAGTCCGCCACGGCCGCGGCTACGGCCCGCTCTCGCAAATGGTCGGGTAGCATTTTTCGAGTCGTTTACGGCTTCCGGCTGGTGGAGTCGGCTCCGGACCAGTCCAGCGCGCCCTTTTTCCAAATGTAGAAAAACCCGGAAAGGATCAAAATCACAAAAATCAGCATCTCGACGAACGCGAACATCTTCAGTTCGCGGTAAACCACCACCCAAGGGTACAGGAAGATCGCCTCAATGTCGAACAGGATAAAGAGCATCGCCACCAGGTAGAACTTCACGCTGAATCGTTGCCGGGCGTCGCCCGTGGGCACAATGCCGGACTCATAGGGCATGTCCTTCACCCGATTTCGTACCTTTTTGCCCAACAGGTACGACACGCTGAGCAGCCCCGCCGCCAGGGCCATCGCAAGCAGCGCTTGGACGAGGACGGGGAAATACACTTCCGTGGCCGAAGTAGGCATGTGGTTAGGAATCCAGGGGCGTAAACTAGACTATAATTGGTACAAAAAAGGGTGTCAACCAAGAAGAATGTCCATCGACATCGTTGTCAACGGCCAACCGCAGGCGGCCCCGCAAGGCCAAACCATTCTCGGCCTTCTGCACCAATTGCAGCTTGATCCGGCGCGCGTGGCCGTAGAACTGGATCGCCGGATCGTCAAGCAGCCTCGCTGGCCCGAGACCGTATTGGAGCCTGGCGCGCAGATTGAGATTGTGCAGTTCGTCGGCGGAGGGTAGTTCCCACACACAATCTGGGATGATCGAGTGAGGAGGCGCGAGTCCTGAACCGTGTCCTCTCCTGCCTGTCATGATTACCGGAAAAACTGGAATTCTGAGGGAAGTGCCGCGGCCCGCTTCAAGAACGGGCCGCCCATAACTACTGGAACTAGAAGCTGCGAATGGCGCCCGCTTCGTCCTCATGGACGTCGAAGACGGTGTACAGCTTGGTGATCTGCAGCAGGTCCTTCACCCGCTTGTTCAGGTTGAGCAGTTTCAACTGTCCGCCGCTGTTGGTGACGGTGGTGAAGCCCGATACCAACTCGCCGATCCCCGAGCTGTCGATGTAAGATACGTCGCCCAAATTGAGCAGGATTTTCTTTTGACTCTTGCTGACCATTTCGCGCAAGGCGTCGCGCAAAGCGCTCGAACCCTCGCCCAGGGTGATCCGTCCCGCCACGTCCACCACTGTCACATCGCCTACCTGCCTGGTATTCAACTTTACGCTCACTGAATATGCCTCCTGGCTAAATGCTTGCCGAATCTATTTAGACACCAAATACTTGACCAAAGTTAACTCTGTTCCGCCTACGTCCAGATGCCGCATCTCAAACTCATCCATGAACGAGCGGATCAGGAAAATACCGCGACCCGAAGTGCGCAACAAGTTCTCCGGCGCCAACGGGTCCGGCACGGTCGCAAAATCGAAACTTTCGCCTTCGTCGGCGATCCGTAAGGTCAACCGATCCGCATTGTGCCCCACCGAAAACCGCACTTTTTTGTGTGAGTTGTACCGGTTCCCGTGCACGACTGCGTTCACCATAGACTCCCGTACAGCCATCCCGATCTTCATGAGATCGTCCTCGTCGAAGCCCGCGCGCTGGGCCACACCCAGCGCCAGCTCTTCGGCGCTATCCACGCTGTCCAGTGTCGAGTCCAGAAACCGTTCCACGGTGTCCGGAACGTGGTGCTTGTTTTCCTGCATACGTAGAACGGCCATGACGCGTGGCCAAAGCGAACCGTCAGAATACGTTACCAAGCTTACCAAAGTCAAGGAGCACGCGTCAGGATGTCACGCGTCAGGAGCGTTCCGCGGCTGTCCGGTGCTTCGTCCTTTCGCGATCCGCCAGCTTGGCGGATCTGCCTGCCGGAATTAACGGCGGGCGCGGACTGGAGCATTTTATCCAGCACGATTCGCGCGGCGCCTGTGGAGGGCGCGGATCGGGCTGCCGCCATAAACCTTTACCTATCAATGTAACCTGATGTTACTTACGCCCTGAGACTTGGCCCCCGGAGGTCAGAGATGTCAAATTATTCCAGATGCCGGAGGAGAAATTCATGGCACTCATCGATTCGCCGATCGCCACTACCAAGAGACCGAGTCTGGCCCGGAAATGGGGAAGACGTCTGGCCAAGATTGCCGGGTATGGGATTCTCGGTCTATTCGTGCTCGCCGTTCTTGCCATGACCTTCACCGGCCGGGGTCCGTAGGACCCCGCTGGAGGCCTGTTATTGTGCGGAGTTGGCAATATTCGCGCCAATTTTGATCGCTGGGCAAGCGAAAGCATGCCCCACATGTCAAATTCCTCAACATAGCCCGAAATAGTGTCCGTAAGCCATTGACAAGAAGCGCCAAAGCCCGCAAGCTTAAATCGAGCGAGGTGATTTATGATATCGTTCCGTAGTTTAGCCCTCTCGGCTGGCGTTGTCGCGCTGAGCGCAATCGCGGCGTCCGCGCAACCGGTGATCTCCGCCAAGGCTGGGACGATCGCAAAAGCTGAGGGCAAGGTGTACCTGGGCGATCAAGTTGTGGAAGAATCCCTCACGAAGTTCCCGGACATCAAGGAGAACGGGGTGGTTCGCACCGAAGATGGCCGCGCCGAAATCCTGTTAGGGCCGGGCACCGTGATGCACCTGGGCGAAAACAGTTCCTTCCGCCTGATCACCAATCGGCTCATCGACACCCGACTCGAACTGCTGACCGGATCGGCCGTGGTGGACGCTGAACAGATCCCCAAAGACACCAATCTGACCGTGGTTTGCAAGGATGCCACGATCGCCGTTTCCAAGGCCGGCCACTACCGCCTGGATGCGGAGCCGGCGCGAATCAAGGTTTTCGAAGGGATCGCCGACGTTCTGATTCGAAACGAGCACATTGCGGTCCCGGCCGGCAAAATGCTGGGCCTGACCGGCGATACGGCATCGATCGAGAAATTTGACCGGAACGATACCGACAGCCTGGATAATTGGGCTCGCCGCCGCGGCGAAGTCATGGCCTTGGCCAACGTCTCGGCAGCCAAGTCGATTTACAACGGTTACTCTCAAGTCCCCAGTGGTGGTCAATGGAGTTTTAACCCCTACTTCGGGCTGTACACCTACATACCCGGTTCCGGAAGGTTCTGCGACTCGTTCTACGGGTATTGCTATTGGAGCCCCTACGCAGTGAACCAGCTTTACTACCAGCCGCCCGCGTTCTACAACAACGGTGGTGGTGGGGGCGGGTACAGTGCCCCGTCGTATACCGGGATGGCGGCGACGTCTTCTGGCTACTCCGGAGCGATGGCTTCGTCCTCCTCGTCAGTGTCGTCCGCCCCTGCTGCGGCGGCGAGTTCCTCCAGCGCAGCGTCGTCCGCCGGTGCTTCTTCGGCCGGCCATGGTTCGGCTGGCGGTGGCGGCCGCGGGCACTAACACCACGCTCAATGATATCCAAAAGGGCCGGCGGGTCGATCCCGTCCGGCCTTTTGTGTTTTCGGCAGGTAACCACTCAGTTTCACCTTCCCCCCTCCTAAGGTTGACATCGGCGTACGCTCGTGTCGAAAATGGATCACTGACATGTGCCAACTTCGCGTTCCCTTGCTGCCCGCCGCCCTCCTCGCCGCGCTTTTGCTAAGCGCCTGCGGGGACAAATCGGAGGAGCCCAGTCATATTTACCCCATGGGTGAAAGGGTCGAAGTGGGACATATCGTTTACACCGCCTACGAGACGCAATGGCTGACTCAAATCCCCCAGGACCCCACGCCCCGGATTCCCCAAGACCGCTTCTTTTTGATCCGCATCAGCGCCGTGAATGGCGGCGGTGGCAACGTGATCGTGCCCAACGTGACCGTGCAGGACGATCACGGCAAGACCTATGACGAACTGAGCAACGGCGAGGGCGTGCCCCAGTGGATTGGCGCCTTGCGCCAAGTCAAACCAGCCGATAGTGTCCAAGGATATGTGGTATTCGACGCCCCACCCGCTCACTATAAGCTGCGGGTGACTGACGAATCCGGCGAGAAAGCCGCCCTGATCGATATTCCCCTTAGTTTTACCACCGAAACTCCCGAGATTCCTCTTCCCGGTGAGAAGGTCGACAGGAAGGACATCAGACATTAGAATTGGGGCAGCTTTGTGGGGATTTTCGCGGTTCAAGTAGGCAACCGCTGACGGTCGCTGCTCGGTTGCGATTGTTGCTGATTCAGCGTGGGTTACCGAGCCGCGACCGTGAGGGAGCGGTGTTGACTGGTGAGGAATTCCCCCAAATGATTAAGCACCCATCCACACAGGGCAAGCTAAAGCATGCCCCACACGGCGTTAC
>PMTT01000247.1:0-8682 GCA_003167275.1 Bryobacterales bacterium
GAGACTCGTCTCGACGCGTTCCCAGGTCGGGAAAATACGCAACCGTACTTACGAAACGCTGTACCAAGATTCGCCAGAATCATCGAGGGTCCCCTTTTCCGTTGGGCAGGTCGAGGACCTGCGTTACTCACCGTGCAGGCCGAAGCCCTGCCCCACTAAACTTCGCATCCATCAGAATCCAGGTATTCGGATCCAGATCCACCGCTTGAGGCTCCTTATCGCTAGCCACCTCGAACCGTTGCCGCCTCTCCGTCATCTCGATCTTCTCAACCTTCTGCCGGCCACCGGCCGAAACCCCCACCTCCAGCGGCAGCCGGAAGGCATCCCCATCCTGCGTCTGCGCCAGGTCGATCTCGATCTTCTTCGACTGCGCATTGTACTTCCATCCGCCTTCCACCGCAGGAGACCCCGCCCGGTACAGCCATTGCCGGAAGAACCACTCGAGCTTCTGGCCCGAGACCTCTTCCATCACTTTGCGCAAGTCTTCGGTCGACGCATTGCTGTCCCGATAACGCCGGTAATACTCCCGCATCCCCGCCCAAAACTTCTCCGTCCCGATCTGCCCGCGCAGCATGTGCAGCGTCCATCCGCCCTTCTGGTAGACGATCCCCACCGGCGCCCGCCCGCCCTGAATCTCAGGCAGATTGTCATGGATCACCGCCACACCCGGAGTCCGCTTCTCGGCGGTCAGAATCGTAGTGCGGCTCCGCTGCAAACCCGCCACGAACGGTTCGCGCCCTTGGTAAAACTCCGTGCAGAGCAGCGCGAAATACGTGGCGAAGCCCTCGCTCAGCCAGGCATCGTCCCAGTCCTTCTCGGTCACCGAGTCGCCGAACCACTGATGCGAGATCTCATGCGCCACCAGCCCGAAAGCCGGACGGTTGGTGACCGAAGTTTGTCCGTAGAAGATCTCGCTGGCGTGCTCCATGCCGCCGCCCATCCCCGCGGCCTCCACGTCCGCCAGTTTCTCGTATGGGTAAGGACCCACGTGGTCGCTATAGAACTCGATGGCCTGGCGAGTGGGCGTTTCAAACGTGGCGATGCCGTTGTCCCGGTCCTGGTGGAACACCCAGGTCTCTAAGGGAACGCCCGCCGCGGTGCCAAAATGCCGCGTGGCGAACTGCGCCACCCCGATGTTATTCAGCCACGTAGCGATGGGCACCGACTGCTTCCAGTGCGTCATCCGCCGCCCGTCCCCCAGATCGACCACCTCCTGCAGCAAGCCGTTCGCGACCACCTGGTACTTGTCCGGCGCGGTGATCAGAAACTCGCTGGTAGCCTTATCGTACGGATGGTCGATCATCGGTAGCCACTGCCGTCCGAGGGTCGGCCAGTTCACGCTGAAGAAGCACCGCTCGCCGAACTTGTTCTTCAGAATGTGCAGACCGGTGGCGGCGATCCCGTGGTACTTCACGGTGAACTGCCGGACCTCTCCCTTCTCCGGCATCGAGGGCAGCGTGATGCGCAGGCGGTCGGCGCTGTGAACATAATGAACTGCGGCGCCGCCCGAGGTCACTTCGGACACCGTCATGCCCTTGCCGTTCGCGACGGACGTCAGATCGAGCGCCACTTCGGTGACGCCGTCCTGGACGAACTTCAGCGCTGCGGTGCTCTCACCCGTGATTTCGTCGTTGTCGTCGTTGAGGGTCACGCGAAAGATGTAGTGCTGCACGTCGACGCCCGGCTGGCGGGGATAGTTGTCCGCAATGGCCTGCGTGGCAAGCAAGCAGAGGAGGGCCAGCGAGACCACACGGCCAAACCAGGCTGACAGAGTCGAAAAACCGTGCCCTACCTGTCCGAATCTGATTTTCATGCAACTCCCCTTTGGAGACCTACTATACTGCAAAATGTGTCGCGGAATTCTTGATGATACCCACTTTGAAGCTGAGCGCGGTACAGGTGCTGGGCCTGGCCTGTTTGGGAGTGCTGCTGGGCGGATGGCTGAAGCGCAAACTGCCGCTGCTCGACCGCCTGAACATTCCGGTGTCGATCGCCGGCGGCATGGTATTTGCCCTGATAGCATTGCTGCTCCGCGACCGCTACGTGAATCTGGATGCCGACGACGTTCTGCGCGACATGCTGATGGTGGCCTTCATGACCACCATCGGGCTGGGCGCGCGGCTGAAGTTGCTCCGCGACGGCGGCCGGCAGGTTGTGTTGCTGCTGGTGATCGGGAGCATCGGCGCCTTCCTGCAAAACCTGCTGGGGATGGGGCTCGCCAAAGCCATGTCTCTGGACCCGCGGTTGGGAATCCTGGCCGGATCGGTGGCCTTGACGGGTGGTCCGGCCACGGCGATCGCGTGGGGTGGGACCTTCGAACAGCGGGGCGTAGTAGGTGCGGCGGCGGTGGGGATGGCTTCCGCGACATTCGGCATCGCCGTGGCCGGCCTGATCGGCGGCTACATCGGCGGCTGGCTAATCCGCCGCCATCGTTTGGCCCCCGGTAGGCCAGCCGGAACGGCCCGTGACCGCGGTCCTCGACCTGCCCAGCCCTTGGGATCGGCGCACGAGATCGCCCTATCTCTCGGGAACGCTCCATCTCCGTCAGACGCAGGCCTCAGGCCTGCGCCACAGCAACTCCTCGCCACCGTCATCGTGATGGGCGTCGCTATGGGCATCGGCAACCTGCTCAGCCTCGAGATGAAACACCTCGGAGTTCTACTGCCCAGCTACATCGGGGCGATGATCGTGGCGGCGGTGATTCGCAACCTGGACGACCGCTTCGAGTTCGCGCGCATCTCGCAGCCCGACGTGGATTCGTTAGGCAAGATCGCGCTCTACCTGTTCATTGTGATGGCGCTGCTGACCCTGCGATTGTGGGAACTGTCGCACCTGGCGCTACCGTTGGTAGTGATTCTGACGGCCCAGGTGGCGCTCTGCTGGCTGATGTGCGTCACCATGTCGTACTGGGTGATGGGGCGCAACTACGAATCGGCCGTGATCGCGTCGGGATTCTGCGGCTTCATGCTCGGCATCACCGCCAACGCCATCGCCTGCATGGAGGAACTGGTGGAGAAATTCGGCCCGGCTCCGCAGGCGTTCCTGGTAGTCCCGGTGGTAGGCGCATTCCTGATCGACTTCACAAACTCCATGATCATCACCGCCATGGCGAACCTCCGCTGACGGGCAGTAGGACAGACGATCGCCTTTTGTCGTCTGTCAGTCTAATTCAAAAAGTACGTCCTATACAACGTGTCCCGCTGCTTCGGCACGAACCCCGCATCCCTAATGATCCGCCTCAGCTCCTCTTCGCTGGCGCGGTGATGCGCCCCCGCGGCCGAGACCACGTTCTCTTCGATCATGATGCTGCCCACATCGTTGCCGCCGAAGCGCAGACCCAGTTGGCAGGTCTTCAGCCCCTGCGTCACCCACGACGACTGCACGTTCTCGAAGTTGTCGAGGTAGATGCGCGAAATCGCCAGTGTTTGCAGGTACTCCACGGCGGTCGCTTCTTCCTTCACGAAATGGCCCAGCGAGGTATTCTCGCGCTGGAACGTCCAGGGGATGAAAGCCGTGAATCCGCCGGTCTCCTCTTGAAGATTGCGAACCAGTTCCAGGTGATTCATGCGCTGCTCCAGCGTTTCGCCGCAGCCGAACATCATCGTGGCGGTGGTCCGCATCCCAAGCTGGTGCGCGGTGCGATGCACGTCCACCCAGTCTTGCGTCGAACACTTCAGCCGGCTGATCCGGTGGCGCACGCCGTCGTCCAGAATCTCCGCTCCGCCGCCGGGGATCGAGTCCAGCCCGGCATCCCGCAGCCGCCGAATCGTTTCGCGCAGACTGATCCCGCTCACGTCGGCGATGTTGGTGACCTCGGGCGCGGAGAGGCAATGCAGATGAATCGGGAAGCGCTCCTTGATGCTGCGAAACAGGTCCTCGTACCACTCCACCTTCAAATCGGGATGCAAACCGCCCTGCATCAGGACGCCGGTCCCACCCAGGTCGAGAGTCTCCTGGATCTTCTCGAAGATCGTTTCCTTAGGCAGGATGTACCCTTCCGCGTGGCCCATCGGCCGGTAAAAAGCGCAGAAGCTGCAATACTCCGTGCAGAAGTTGGTGTAGTTGATATTGCGGTCGATGATATAGGAGACCACGCCCTCCGGGTGGAACTTGCGGCGGACGGAATCGGCCTCCATGCCGATGCCGATCAGGTCGTCGGAGCGAAACAGATCGAGCGCTTCTTCACGAGTCATCATAGAGAGTCCCTGCCTGTAATCCTAAGATAGCAAAGCGGCGGAAGGCGCGGCGAATCATGATCCCAATAAGAATTTTCGATTGGATTCCAGGTTCCCGGCGCGCTAGGATGAAAGCGTTAACACTCTGAGAAGGGGTTAACCCTTCGGATCCCCGTTCGCGATCATTTCATTTCCCAGGCCAAGTCCAGCCAATTCTCTAGAGCCCTGACTGTGGGCGCATCCTTAGCTGCGCATCGTTCTTCGTGGCGCAGGCACCCTTGAAACACCGTGGCACAGGCATTCTTGCCTGTGTTCCTTTTTCTTGCCTGGAAACCAACACAGGCAAGAATGTCTGTGCCACGGTGTTTCATGTCGCTTGTGCGTGCCGCGCTGGGAACGTCTCGATGGGCATGGCGCATTCCCCAATCCACTTGGCGGGCATGCTTTGCGCTTTGACCAGCATTGGCGTGCCCATCTTCGATCGGACTTGGCGGCAAAGGCAGAAGGATGCCCCACCAGAGGGCGCCATTTCCCAATACAAACGGAGGCTTTCATGAACAGGAAGAAGATCTCTATCTTAATCGTGGTATCGGTATCTGCGTGCCTGGCACAGATCCTTCGCTCTCTGCGCGGCGAGATTGTTGCGGCCCAGCCAATGGACCTGGGTTGGCTCACCGTACGCCTCGATCCGCCAGGCGCGCAAGGCCCCGGCGAAACGTCGCCCGTCACCGTGGGTGGAGACTTCGCATTTCTAAACGTGCCCGAAGGTCCGTACACCCTGCGGCTCCTTGACTCACGAGGAGACGAGATTCTGGAGCAGCCCGTCACCGTGGGCGCTGCCAACCCCTCGATTTCGCTACGGCTTCCATCCGTCCCCTCGGAACGCCCAACGGGCGAGACCACCTCTGTCGCGCGCTTGCAGCATCACCCCAACCGGCATGCCTTAGAGGCTGCCCACAAGGCGCAGAAGTTCTCGGAATCCGGAGATTATGATCGCTCCGCGACCGAATGGCGCAAGGCCGTGGAAGCCGATCCGGAATTCAGCGAAGCGCACGGCAATCTCGGTGCGCAATATGCCCGCCTGAACCGCCCCAGTGACGCGGAAGTAGAATTCCGGCGAGCCATCGCCCTCGACCCGGCCACCGCCCGCCACCAGTCCAACCTTGCCGTCGTGCTGGCCCAGTTGGGACGCCTCGACGAAGCTGAGTCCTGGGCGCGCCACGCGGTCCAACAGGAAAATAGCAACGCCCTGGGGCACTATGTGCTCGGCTGTGTGTTGACGCCACGTGCGACCAAGGTGGCGGAAGCCATCAAGCAGTTCCAGATCGCGGCCCGTCAAATTCCCCGGGCCCACCAGATGTTGGCGGAAATCTACCGTTCGCAGGGGAAAGAAGCGCTCGCGGCGGTGGAGAGGGAGCAGTACCAGGAAGCCAGCCAGACACAAGAGGGACGCAAGCCCAACTCCTGGAGTTCGACCTTGCACTGAAGCCGTACCATGGGCATGCTTGCCTGTTTCAATGGCTCGCGAACGGCGCCATTCCCCACAAGTTTCGGATAGTCCGTGGCCCGGACAACGTTCTACATTGGAATGGTGAACCCTGCAGACCCGTTCCGCCAAAGCCTGGGCGTCGCGCTCGAACACTCACTCCGCTTCCTCGAAAACCTGGACGACGCTCCCGTCTGTCCCACCGCCAGCCTGGAGACTCTGCGCAGTCGCCTCGCCAGGGAACTGACCGACGAAGGCGCCGCGCCGGAACAGGTCGTATCGGACTTGGTCCGCGACGTGGAAGGCGGCATCTTGGGATCCACGGGCGGGCGATTCTTCGCATGGGTGGTGGGAGGCGTGCTTCCCGCCTCGCTGGCGGCCGATTGGCTGACCTCGGCCTGGGATCAGAACGCCGGCATCCACGTGTCCGGGCCGGCGGCCGGACTGGTCGAAGAGATAGCCGGCGGCTGGCTGAAAGACATTCTTGGACTGCCGGCGGGAGCGAGTTTCGCCTTCGTCACCGGCTGCCAGATGGCGCATGTCACCTGTCTCGCCGCCGCTCGCCATGCCCTCCTGGAGCGCCGCGGGTGGGATGTCGCACGCCAGGGCCTGTATGGCGCTCCCCCCATCCGTATCCTCACCAGCGGCGAGAAGCACGGCTCCGTCCAACGCGCGCTGCGGCTGTTGGGAATGGGACTCGACCAGGTGATCGAACTTCCCGCCACGGCGCTTGGGCAGCTATCGCCAGAAGCATTGGAGCGGGAACTCGATGCCGGCGGCCGGTCGCCCACCATCGTTCTGTTGCTGGCGGGTGACCTTTGCATGGGAGCTTACGATCCGTTCGAGACCCTCATCCCCATCGCCCGGCGGCATCGGGCATGGGTGCACGTGGATGGAGCATTCGGCCTGTGGGCGGCGGCGAGCCCCCGCTACCGGTATTTGCTGCGCGGCGTGGAGGGCGCCGATTCCTGGGCGACCGACGGCCACAAATGGCTCAACGTTCCGTACGACTGCGGCTATGCGTTTGTCGCCGACCCGGAGGCGCATTCGGCCGCCATGTCCCATCGCGAGCCCTACCTGCAGCGCCACCAGGAGGCCCGCGACCAGATGGATTGGAACCCCGAATGGTCGCGGCGCGCGCGCGGCTTTTCGACCTATGCGGCCCTGCGTCAACTAGGGCGCAAGGGCATTGCCGCACTGGTGGAGCAGTGCTGCGAGCATGCTCACTCCCTGGTGCTGGGGATCGGCCGCCTGCCTGGAGCGGAGGTGCTCTGGGAGCCGACCATCAACCAGGGGCTGGTGCGATTTTTGGATTCCCATGCCGGCGCCGGCGACCCGGATCACGACCGCCGCACAGACGAAGTGATCGCCAAAGTTCTGGCGGGAGGCGAAGCATACTTTGGCGGAACCACCTGGCACGGCCGGCGCGCCATGCGTGTGAGCGTCTGCAACTGGCGGACGTCGGCGGAAGACGTGGACCGCGCGGTGGAAGCCGTGCGGAAAGCGCTGGTTGACGCAGGCCGGAAAACTACTTGACAGAGTCAACTAAATGCCCCAGACTAGGGTTTTGGTCCTCGTGGCGTCAGCCGGTCCAGTTCCTGGTGGGACAGGCGGTTCCGCCTGTCAGCGAGCGAAGCTCGCCCGGTTCCCGCGCTGCGGAACGCGGGCGAGGGCAGGCGAATCGCCTGTCCCACCAAGCCATTTGCCAATGCAGCTCCCACTGGGGTGACACCATGTCCGACCCGAACGTCGATGCAATTCGCAGCTTCAACCGTTTCTACACCGGGCAGATCGGCCTGTTGCGCGAGGGCATGCTGGATAGCCCGTTCTCACTGACCGAGGTCCGCGTCCTGTATGAACTGGCTCACCGGGAAAGCCCGGCCGCTACCGAGCTCGCAAAAGATTTGGGCTTGGACGCCGGCTATCTGAGCCGCATCCTACGGCAATTTGAGAAGCGCGGCTTCGTCTCGCGAAAGCCCTCCAAAAGCGACCGCCGTCGCAGTCACCTGTTGATGACGAAAGCCGGCCGGAAGGCTTTTGCTCCGCTGGATCGCGGCGCCAGCCAGGAGGCTGCCGCGATGCTGGGCAGGCTTCCCACCGCCGATCAGAGCCGCCTGGTGGGAGCCATGCGCACCATCGAGGCGCTCATCGGCACCCACGCCGCGCCGCCGACGCCCTACCTTCTGCGCCCCCACCAGCCGGGCGACATGGGCTGGATCATCCACCTCCACGGAGCGCTGTACGCCCGGGAATATGGGTGGGACGAGCGCTTCGAAGCGCTGGTGGCGGAGATCGCCGCCAAGTTCATTCAGAACNNCGGCTGCTGATCGTCGACCCGGCCGCGCGCGGCCTGGGAATCGGCAATCGCCTGGTGGCCGAGTGCGTCCGCTTCGCGCGGCTGGAAGGCTACCGGACCATCACGCTCTGGACCCAGGACGTGCTGCAGGCAGCGCAGCACATTTACGACAAGGCCGGGTTCCGCCTGGTGAGGGAGGAGCCGCACTGCGCCTTCGGGATTCCCATGGTAGGACAGATCTGGGAGTTAACCCTGTAGACTGAGAAAAGGGAGACACTGATGACCTGGAGTTCTACCGGTTCCATCCTCATGGCGTTGGCCGTGATCCTGGGCGCGTTCGGCGCCCACGGACTGCGCAACCGCCTGGACGCCTATTCCATGGGCGTGTATGAAAAGGCCGTGTTCTATCACTTCATCCACGCACTGGGCCTGCTGGTGGTTTCCTTCCTGCCGAAGACCGGAACG
The DNA here is from genome assembly GCA_003167275.1 of Bryobacterales bacterium. Taxonomy (GTDB): domain Bacteria; phylum Acidobacteriota; class Terriglobia; order Bryobacterales; family Bryobacteraceae; genus JAIQFL01. The sequence continues at coordinate 8,423 of PMTT01000247.1, forward strand.
TTCTCGGAATTTGCCACCAACTGGGTCTGCGGCCTGCTGTTGGCCGGCATCCTGATCTTCTCGGGGAGCCTGTACCTGCTGGCCGTGACTGGGAATAAAATGCTGGGCGCGATCACTCCCATAGGGGGCGTCTCGTTCATCGCCGCCTGGCTGCTCCTGGCCTGGTTCCTTCTGCCGCGCCGGATGTAGCGAGTGGGGCAGGTCGGTGACCATGGTCGGTGACCTGCCCCAGGGTGTCAGGCGCCTTCCCACCACTTCTT
>PMTT01000247.1:8852-11700 GCA_003167275.1 Bryobacterales bacterium
GGCTGGTAATCGAACTTTCCGTCCGGTACGCACTCCAACAGCTTGCGGGTGTTCTTCATCTCTTCGTCGAATTCCGGTAAAATCGCTTGGCTGAACGGCATATTCTCTCCTCTGATCTCCAAAACTTACATTCCGAACGATACCAGCGATTGCGGACAGTTTCAGTCCGCAATCAGTGGCAGACTGGAAGAATGTTGGACACCTCCGCCAGGCTGCTCCGATTGTTGTCGCTTTTTCAAGCCCAGCGCTACTGGTCCGGCGCCGATCTCTCCAGCCGGCTGGAGGTCACCGCACGCACCCTGCGGCGCGATGTCGATCGCCTCCGCAGCCTCGGTTACCCGGTGAATTCCACGTCGGGAACCTCGGGCGGCTATCAGCTTGGAGCCGGCGCTACGCTGCCGCCGCTACTCCTCAATGACGATGAGGCGGTGGCCGTCGCGGTCGGCTTACGGACGGCCGCGAGCGGCACGGTGACGGGGATTGAAGAGGCCTCCGTGAGCGCCATGGCGAAGCTCCAGCAGGTGCTGCCGGCGCAGTTGCGACGCCGGGTGGCCGCGCTCCATTCCTTCATCCTGCCGATGGCGAGCACGGGGCCGACGGTGGACGCCGAGACGCTCGCCGCCATCGCCGGGGCCTGCCGCGATAACGAGAAGCTACGCTTCGAATACCGCAGCCGCGATGGTGCCGCGACCACGCGCGAGGTAGAGCCCCACAGGCTGGTACATACCGGCCGGCGCTGGTATCTGGCCGCCTGGGACGTGGGCCGCAACGATTGGCGGACCTTCCGGGTCGACCGCATCGAGCCGGGGCTCTCCACCGGTCAAAGGTTCACCCCGCGGACACCTCCCGAAGGCGATTTCGCAGCGTACGTCGCGCGGAGCGTGTCCTACGCGCCATATCCGCATCGGGCCTTGGTCGTTTTGCACGCCTCTTTAGAGGCCGCCGCCGAACGCGTGCCGCCGGCCGTGGCGATGCTGGAGCGGATCGACGAGAGCACGTGCGTGCTGCGGACGGGAGCGTCCTCGCTCGATATGCTCTCCCTGTATCTGGTGATGTTCGGCTTTGAATTCGAGGTGCGCGAGCCTCCGGAACTGGTCGACCGCATCCGCTCCCTCGCCGAACGATTCACGCGCGCCAGCGGCCTAAGCCCGAAAGGGGAAAGTGGGTAGCCCTTGGTCAGCCCCCTCCTCAGGGCACCACCCAATAGCCCTCGCGCGTCTTTGCCTGAAGCTCCGGCTGGCCCTTCACCACTACCCGGATCGCATGAAACTTCCCGGGCTCACCGCCCTTCGGCTCGAAGCTGAGAATGTACTGGCGATGCACTTCTTCTCCCACCAGTTGAATGGCCTGCTCCAATCCGTTCTTCTTGAGGAAACTCAGAGTGCGTCCGCCAGTCGTTTTCGGAAACAGCTCCGAGAGGTCTGGCAGATGCATGCGGGCTAATTCGCCGATCGCGTAGATGAATCCGCCCGGTCCCAGATCGGCGGGTACCGGCGTGTCATCGGGCTTCGGACACCAGGCGCACTTCGCGATCTTGATCCGCTCATCGATGGGTTTCAGGTCTTCCTTAGTCTTCCTCCGAACCGTGAACGGCTCCAACATCGCCGAGTACGTCAACCAATAGACCGCGGCGTTGAGGCGCTGGGTGCGCTCCATCACTTCCACCAGAGTCGCTTTGCTGGCGCGATCGCGCTTCTCGGCGATCATCAGTACGATGCGGCGGCGTCCCGGCGGCCGATGTTCCAGCATGCCGAGCGCCTGCGCCAGGGCGTCCAGGATGTTGGCCTCGCCGCCTTCTTTGCGCAGCATACGCAACGCGTGCGACAGCTTGTCGGGATCGCCGGTGAAATCCTGGTGCAGCTTCACGCCGTCACTGAACGTGATCAGCGCCGTCTCTCCCGCTTCGGCCGCCAGCAATTGCGTAAACAGAATGCCGCTGCCGCCCAGTTTGTCGATCATGGCGCCGGCGTTCTCCCCAGTCTCCACCGCCACCACCAGGTCGATCGGATACATCATCCAATCCATCTGTATGGTCTGCGGCACACTGTTGTCGTAGAGAATCAGGTCTTCGGGTGTCAGCCCGTCCACGTAATGTCCTTTGGAATCGGTGATGGTGGTGGGTGCGACTACCAGCGGAACCGTGCTTTTGAACTGCGCCCAGCCGGTCGAGGCAAGCACGGCGATTACGGCGGCAACACGCATGAACAGGAACCCCCCGCAGCTTTTGGGCCAACTCGGGGCGGGATTCGCTCCACGAAATCGGGGAACAGTCAGGTAGACTCAAGACGATGGACCTGGCAATCAACGCAGACGATATCCGCCGGGCGGCGGAGCGCATCCGCCCCCTGGCGCAGAAGACGCCCGTCTTTACCTCGGCGGGATTCGACCGCGAGGCCGGCACGCGCGTCCTCTTCAAGTGCGAGAACCTGCAGCGCGGCGGGGCATTCAAGATCCGTGGCGCCGCGAATCTGATTCTGTCCCTGCCGGAAACGGCGCTGGCCCGCGGCGTGGTAGCGTACTCTTCGGGAAATCATGCGCAGGCGACCGCCATCGCCGCGAAACACGTGGGGGCCCAGGCCACCATCGTCATGCCCGAAGACGCGCCGCGGTCGAAGATGGAAGCGACCCGCGCGCGCGGGGCCAAGATTGTGACCTACAACCGCTTCACCGAGAGCCGCGAGGCACTCGCCGCCGGCATTCTGAAGGAGAGCGGAGCCACCCTCGTGCCCCCGTTCGACCATCCTATGATCATGGCTGGGCAAGGTACCGCCGCGCTGGAACTGCTGGAGGAGGTGGGCACGCTCGATGCGTTGATCACCCCCGTCGGCGGGGGCGGCCTTTTGTCCGG
>PMTT01000020.1 GCA_003167275.1 Bryobacterales bacterium
CCCATCACGCTGCGATCGCGATTGATCCCACCGCCGGCATTACCGTTCGGACCAGCCACGCGGTCGCCCATCGGACCCGATTGGCGTCCTCCGTTCTGGCCGCCTTGGCCGGCTTGCGCACGTTGACCGTTTTGACCACCCTGGCCGGCTTGACCTCCCTGGCCACCTTGGCCGCTCTGGCCCTGTTGNNCCGTTTTGCGCCTGCTGCTGGCCGGCCTGACCGGGTTGCCGGTTGCGGGAGAGCGGGCCGTTTTGGGCTTGCTGATCGCCGGGTTGGCCGCCACGACCAGGTTGACCCTGTCCGGGTTGCCCCTGTCCAGCTTGAGGATTGGGACGTCCCAGCGCGGCGAGTTGGTCGCGCAGACGGGTTAGATCGTCCATCGCCCGGTTGATCGCGGTGTCCTTGGAACTGTTCTGAGCCCTGCCCAAGGAGCGAGCCGCCTCACCGACCTGTTGCCCCAGCTTCTGCAGGTCGCTGGTGAGGGCGGATTCAAGAGGATCGGAGAACTGCCCGCGGCGCAGCCAATCCGAGCTGCGCTGCATGCGGGTGCCGAGATCGTTCTGGTCCAAGCCATCGAGTGCGCCCCGTAACTTGGTGGAAGCCGCCGGCTGGGTGGGGGCGAGCTCGCGCGACGCGGTGCGGATTTGCTGAGTGAGGCGCGCCAGGTCATCGCTTACCTTTTGGCGATCGTTGACCAGCTTGTCGACCTCCTGGAGGGAGGGGGGCTTGGGCTGCTGGCCGGCGGCGCGAGCGGCATTCTGCTGAGCCACCATCTCGCGCACGCGATCCGCTTGTTGCTTTTGCTGGTTCGCCAATTGATCGGCCGTTTGCGCCATCGAGTTAAGGCGAGTGGAGGCGTCCTGCTGCTCCAGGCCTCCGAGCAGGTCGGTAGCTTCACGCAAGCGGTCTGCGGCGCGGCGGGCATCGGCGGCGCTCGCGCCCTGCGAGATGGCGCGCCGCATGTCCTCGTTGGCCTGGCGCAGGCGGTCGAGAGCCTGTTCGGCCGCCTGCTTGCGACCGTCGGCGGCTTGTTCCGCGGAGCGTTGGGGATTGGCGGGATCCTGGCCGGCCGACTGGCTGCCGCTACGGCCGGAGGCTGAATTGCCCGCCTGCCCGACGCGTTGGCCTGGCTGTCCGCCGGATTGCCCGGAAGCGCTCTGGCCACCCTGTTGGCCTCGTTGCCCTTGCTGGCCCTGCTGACCTTGTTGTCCTTGTTGGCCCTGCTGGCCTTGCTGTCCTTGTTGTCCTTGTTGTCCTTGCTGACCCTGTTGGCCTTGCCCCTGCTGACCATTTTGAGCGAGTTGCTGCTCCATCTGTTGCTGGAGGTGCTGCACCTCGCGCTGCAACATCTCCTGTTGCCATTTCTGCTCGGCAGTCTGGGGACGGCCATTGCGCTGCTGCTGGGCCAGTTCCTCCTGGCGCTTGGCCAGTTCGTCGAGCTTTTTCAGCGCGTCGTCGATTTCCTGCGCCTTTCGTTCGGCGGAAGTGGTCCTGGCTTGCTGGGTCTCGTACTGATTTTTCTCGGTATCGAGCTCCAGATCGAAGAGGGCCGCCAAATCGCGCGCCGCGCCGCCGCCACCGCCGCCTCCACCACCACCGCGCGCTCCAAACGCCACCTGGATTTGCCGGAAAGTGGCCTCGGCGCGTAGCAGGTACTGCAGAGCCTTCTGCTCATTGGGGATGGCGTCCTTCCACTTCTGCTGCTGCAATTGCTGTGCGGCCGGCCCCATGGCTGCGGAGGCGGCCATCATGTCCTTCTGGAAGTCGCTGATGGCCTGCACTTCATCGGTCAACTCGCGAGCCTGCAAGCGGCCGGACAGCGTGACGGCTTGATCGTGCAAAGTGGCTTGGGATTGGGACAGCAGCTTGGCGATGTCGGTGGCCTGCTGCTGGGTCGAATTCTTATCTCCCTGTTGCCTGAAAGTAGCGGAGATAATCTCCTTTTCCCTCTGGGAGATCTGCGCCGACTGATTACCGCCCCCTCCACCGCCGCCACCACCACCACCCGACTGCTGCGATTGTGAAAACTCGCGCTCAAACGGATCGGCCTGGATGAACATCATGTCGGTGTGGGCTTCGGTGTTGGCATCCTTGGCGGTGGCGTAGACGCTCACCAGATCGCCGGGAACAGCCTTGAAAGTCTCGAGCGAGATCGTGGTCGAGCCGTCGGCTTCCTTCTTGCCCTTTTGCTGGAGCAGATCCACGGTATTCTCGGGGCCGCCGTTGACCGAATAATGCAGGGTGACGTCGCGGAGACCGTACTCGTCGGCGGCCTTGGCGGTCACGGTGACCTCTTCGATGGGGCTGGCATGGTAGTCGCCCCGTGGATGCAGCAAGGTAATCTGAGGCGGGTTGGCTTTGCGGGCCTCGATGTAAAAATCCTCGCTGACGCGAACGGGCTGGCCCTGCTCGACGCCGGCGATGTGGTAGAAGCCGTCCCGATCGATTTTGACGGTACCGTGATAGACGTTATTCGGGCCGCCGGTGAGCGGGATCTTCTGTCCGCTGTCGAGCTGGATCTGTCCACCCTGCAGGGGGCGGTCGGTGATGACGTCGAGGGCGGCCTCGGTGCCGGTGACGGCGCGCAGATCGCCGCCGCGCTCCTCGACCTCGGAGGGCACGCCGGTCCAGGCGGGGTAGTGGTAGGTGACGCGAATCTGCTTCACCGCGGGCAAATCGGTGACGTGAATGTTAAAGTGCTTCGAGGTCATCGCTCCGGCGGTGACGTAGTACTCGACGTTCTCAGGCAAGCCGGCGAACAGGAACTGATAGCCGCCCGCGAAACTGCCGGCCGCCATCGGCTGCATGGTAATCTCTTCCCACTTGGAAGAGCGCTCATAGTGGGCATACAACTTGACGGTGGGGGACTGCAGGCCGCTGGGGAGCGCCGAAACCAACTGGTCGGCGTGGCGGCGGACGACGGCGTCGCCAGGAGTCACCCGCAGGTCGTACAGGGCGGGCTTGTCGACGTGCGGACCGGTCCAAAGCAGGGAGGCGCCATAGCCCAGAAAGCCGGGTCCGGAGGCGATCATCCAGATTAAGAGGGCGAATGCGCCGACGGCCGTGCCGAGCGAGAGCCAAAGGCGGCGCTCCGTGACCAATTGCCTGGGCTCGGCGGTCTGGGCGATATCCATGGTGTCCGCGGCCAAAAGTTCAATGAAGGGATCCTGGCCGTCGCGCTCGGCGAAGGTGGTGAGGCGCTGCTGGAATTGGGGGAAGGCGGCCTCGGCGGTGCCGATCGCGCGGCGTCGGGTGAGTCGGCGCAAGGGCAGCGCCAACCCCGCGGCAGCGGCAATCGCCAGGATCAGGATCAGTGCAAAGCGGGCAGCGGTGACGCTTCCCTGCGAAAAGGCGCGCGCATTGGCGACGGTGACCAGCACCAACGTCGCCACCAGTGCGCTGCCGGTGAGAATGGCGAGGCCGCGCAACCAGGTGCTCCAACGCAAACGATATTCCAGTTGCGCAATGTATGCGTGAAGCTGTTCGCGAAAACTCATGAACCCTCCAGTGGCGTGGCGACTGCTATTAACTAAAGCATATCGCATTGGCAGAAGGCGCGCTGCTGTGGGGCAGGCGGTCTCCGCCTGCCTGCCCGCTTGCGGGCGCCCCTTTGACAGCTTCTCAAGGAGCGGATTCCGAGCCCAACCCGTAGAATCGCACCCGGCGGCGCCAAGGTGGACTTCACCGCGGAGACGTGCGTCCAGTCCCACTTTAGCCCCAATCCTGTTCACTGAACGCCTTGAATGGGCTGCTCTGTCCGAGTGGCGCGTGATCCACTCGGAGCGTGCGACTCGGGTGTCAGATCAACGAGTCGGTGACCTTCCGTCAACTGGACTCAGCAGAGCACGGCACCCAGGCAGTGGGGCTACGGTCTTGGTGCGTTCACTTTCAATGGATCGTCTATCAGCTCCTTGGAGCCGGTCGCGACCCAACTCTCCCCACCGTTCGTGCTCCTGAAAACACCACGTGTGGTGCCGACATACAGTGTGTTCGAATCGGTCGGGTCAACCATCAGGCTACGAACCGAGCCAGGATCGGCAAGCCCCGAATTGATCAGTTTCCAGCTCTTTCCCCCATCGGTGCTCTTGAAAGCTCCGCGCCCATCGCCGGAGACGCTGCCCCCTTGGCCGTAGATGGTATTGGGACTTGTCGGATCGAGGACGAGGGTTTCCAAGCCTCTGGGTGCGGAAGCTATCCGAACCCAGGTTGCCCCGCGATTTGTGCTCTTAAAGATCCCTGCAAACGAAGCCGCGTAGAGCGTATTGGAGTCAGCCGGGTCGATCGTCAGGACCGCAGTCTCCTGCCAGACACGACCGAATACCCTATAGTCCGCGGCGTCCTTCTGCCAAGTCTCACCAACATCAGTGCTCTTCGCCATTCCGATCGTCGATCCATAGTATGCGCTGGCATAGAGGATAGTCGGGTCGACCGGGACCATTGCAAGCCCGCAGCCGCCGGTTCGTGGAAACCCGAAGCGGATCTCCTCCCAAGTATCGCCTCCGTTTGTGCTCTTGAACGCTTTGCCATCGCCAGTGGTGGTGGCATAAAGCAGCACCGGGTTCGAGCGATCAATGAACAGGCTGCAGATGGCCATGGAGGGCAGTCCTTTCACCTCAGACCAATTTGCCCCGCCGTTGGTGGTCCTGAAGATCCCCCCATAAGCTCCGGCGTAGACTCGGTCGGCGTCCGTCGGATCGATCGCCAAAGCGCCAACATCGTGAGAACTGAGGCCAGTGTCGACTGGAACCCAACTCGCACCTCCGTCACGGCTCCTGGCGATACCGCCGCCGTACGTCCCCACATAAAGCACGCCAGAATGGGAAGGAGCTACCGCGATAGCGGAGATGTTTGAGTTCGTAATCCCGGAGTTCGTGGACCGCCAACTCATGCCGCCGTCGACAGTCTTCAGTATCCCGCCCCCCGTGCCAGCGTAGAGTGTATCTGCGTGAACCGGGTGGGCCATCAGCACCTTGGTGTCGGCGTTGCTCATGCGAGTGCCAACCTTCGTCCAGACTTCGCCGCTGTCGCCACTCCTGAAGAATCGACCTTCGGAGCTCGCGGCGTAGAGGATCCGGGAATCTTTAGGGTGAATTCCCAGCGTCAAAGATCCGATGTTGCTTGCCGGAAGCCCGGTATCGGCGCGAGTCCAGCTCTTTCCCGAATCCGCGCTCCTCCGAATCGCCCCCCACGGTCGGAAACGTAAATCACCGTTGAGTTGGAAGGATCGACCAGGATGTCTTCGACGTACCTGAAGTCTGCACCTGTGGTGATGACCCTCCAGTTTCTTCCGCCGTCGGAGCTCTTGAACAGTCCGCGATCCGACGCTGCCACATAGACTGTCGCCGGGTGAGACGGATCGACGGCAAGGGCCTTGAAGCGCGATATCTGCTTAACCACTGGGTATGAGACGATCGCGATCCAACTTGCTGCTCCATTGATGGTCTTGTAAACCTTGTCAAACGTGCCGGCGTAGACGATCTTGGGGTTCGTTGGGTCGATTGCCAGCATCTCAATCAACGTGCCTCCGAGTCCCTTCGGAAGGCCGTAGCTCGCATCTGTCCAATGTCTTCCCCCATCCACGGTCTTAAACACCCCGTCTCGGGTTCCTGCATAGATTACCGCATTATCGGACGGCGAGATCGCGAGAGCGTAGACCATCGAATTGGCGAGACCTGAATTAATTGCGGTCCAGCTCTGTCCGCCGTCGGTGCTCTTGAAGACACCGCTCCAGTTTGTGGCAGCGTATACTGTGGCAGGGTCCCTGGGGTCCAGGACGATCGCCTCCACGGCGCCGCCCGGCGGACCTCCTCCAATCGGCGAACCCGTCATTACTTGGGCCGTCGCTCTCGGTAAGTCAAACCCGTTGGCAAGAACGACGATGAGCAGCCAAAGCTCGATCCCAAGCCACGAACTCGGGCGCAACACGCATCCGAGAGAGCGTCCTCGCGAACGGGAGGTCGCCCAAGCTCTCCCCGCACGCGGAGATGAATCTTGGTCCTTTCCTGAAGACCACATTTGATACAACTCTACCTCTTTCACGGTAACTTCTCGTTGGTGACGCCTCAGCGTGCCAGTGCCGACAACTACTCCTTGGGGTGACGGAAGCCACTTGGCCGTCTAACGCCCAAACCGTCGAAGTGCTGCTCTGCCCGGCCCCGTCCGTATCGTCGGCCACTCGGAAACAGCTCGTTGCTGCGCGAAAATCCGCTCGGCAAGAGAGGGACATCCGGATCCCGGCGAGAAGACGCCCAACCCACCGCCGGCGGGGTCAGATCCAATAAACGCGACCTCGGGAAGTGCTCGTAAGCTTAAGTAGACAGTATTGGCTTTAGCCCAATCTAGCCCTAATCTAGAGCTGACATGGGTACCCGAATCTCGGCTCAACGGGTACAATGAAGGTATTATGGTGCGCCACCTCGAAGCCGTTTACGAACAAGGGATCTTGCGCCCGCTTGAACCGCTCGTTCTGGCGGAGCATCAGCGCGTCCGTTTGACGATTGAAGAGAAGACTGCTCCGTTGATTTGGGAATCGGCAAGGCCCGTGAACGAGCGGCGCGAAGAGTTGCAGTGGCTCGCCAGGGAATCTGGTCCGTACGCAGGCGAGTGGGTGGCTCTTGATGGGCCCAATCTGGTCGCGCACGATGAAAGACTGGCGATCGTCAGCGCGGCAGCCAAGGCAGCAGGCGTCAGCGAACCTTTCTTCGCTAGTGTTCCCAGGGACCAAGACACGCCGTTCGGCGGCTGGTAGGACATGTACCAACTGGAATTTGCCTGGGTTTACGACTATTCCGGTAAGGATGAAAGCGTCGTGATCCCCGTGGTGCTTCGGTCTGGTGCGAACGAAGTCCAAATCGCTGCAAGCGTGGATACCGGAGCCTCATTCTGCGTATTTCGAACCGAAATCGCTGGGGCTCTCGGTCTCGATTTGACCAGCGGAATCCGCAAGCGTTTCCGGACTGCGAACAGCGTCTTTGACGCCTATGGCCACGGAGTCGGACTCCACGCTTTCGGTTTTGCGACGCACTCTTTGATCTACTTCTTTGCCGACCCTGTGATCGACAAGAATGTATTGGGCAGAACCGGCTGGCTGGATCGAGTTCGCCTTGGCCTGATTCACCACGACAACAAGATCTATTTGGCCCCCTACGACCCCGCCTGAAGGATGGCCGCAAGACCGCCGCGGCGCCCGGGAGTTTGGCCGGNNTGCCACCATCAAGCCAGGTAGGAATCCACGCCCACCAGGCCGTACTCACTGAGTCCGGCCTTTTCTATTTTGGAACTCATATGACTCCCAACGCCTCCACAGGCCCGCGCTCCGCCGAGGGCAAGGCCCGNNTACGCCAAGTCCCTCATCATCCCAGGCGAAGATCCCGCCCACCTCGACACCCTTCGCGACGAATACTTCCATCGCTACTGCCCCGCTTTTCCCGAACAGCGCGACCAAGTCGATATCCTGGTCCGCTCAACCTGGACCCTCCGCCGCCTCGCCGCCGCCGAAACCCAAGTCTGGACCTACTCGATGGACGCCCGCTTCGAACTCAGCTCCACCGCCCCTCTCGGCCACGCCTTGGCCTTCTGCGACAAAACCCTCACCCGCCTCCACCGCATCGTCAACTCCACCCAACGCAACTACCGCGACGCCCTCCATGAACTCGAACGCCTCCAGGCGCTCCCCATCAACTTCTCCCCTCCGCCCGCCTCCGTAATCGAGCCCGTCCTGCCACCCGAATCCCCAACTCCCAGCCCCCAATCCCCAACCCCAGCCTCCCCGCAACCTCCTGAACCAAAACCCGTTACCACATCCCGGGAGTTCGTTTCGTCAACTTCCGCCCCTGCCCCAAAAACCGCTCCAACCGCCGCCCCCAACCCGCGCCCTTACCACCTTCCCGGGAGCACTTGCCGCTTCACACCAGCCGATAAGTTCAAATTCGAATATCGGAACCACAAGCAGTGCCCGGCATGCTTTCCCGATCAAGAGGTATCCTCCGATGACCAGGAATGACCCCAAAACAGGCCCTCGTGTGTTCAGCCACCACGTTCCATCCGCTACTCCCGCGGCAGGTGCCCCTGGAACCGTGAGTTTGATCGGCACTTTATTGGGCTTTGCTCTCGCTCTCGGTGGGCGGTGCGCCGAAGCCAAAGCGGCTGCGGATGCCTTGCCGGAATCGTTCCCGCTCTTCGGGGGTCATCTGCTCGCAGCGCTTGGCCATGCGGCGGCGCATCCCGGAGCGATGCCCACCGTGGCCTCCCCATCCGCCGAAGAGGATCCGGCAGAGCGCCAGAATTCCAAGCGCTTGCCAGAAGGTGATCTGATGCCAGCCGAAAAGCGGCGGCAGCAGCCAATTCCACAGAAGCAACACGGATTCGCCGCCGATGGCGATAAACAGCACAATTGCCAGAACCCCCAGTGGGGCCAGGAAAATCCATTTCCTTCTCATTCTCAGTCTCATGTCAGTTCCTCATGCTTTCGTAAATTCGTCGTAAATGCTTTGCAAGCGCTCGCGGAGATGCAGCACCGCATAGCGCTTGCGGGAGAGCAGCGTATTCACGCTCACGCCGGTCTCGGCGGCCATCTCCTTGAAGCTGCGCCCTTCGAACTCATGCGCCACAAACACCTCGCGCTGCTCGTCCGGCAGCTCGTCTATCGCCACCTGCAGTTCCTCGAGAAGTACCTGACGGGCGTAAAGCGCCTCAGGCCCGGCATCGGGCGAAGGCAGCAGGTCTTCCAACTGCTGCCGTTCGTCGTCCTCGTTCACGGCGGCGGTATCGCTGAAGCTCTCCGGCTTCTTCTGGCGGAACAGATCGGTGATGCGATTACGCGCCACGCGAAACAGCCAGCCGGTGACGTGCTCGATGGGCATCAGCAGGCGGTTCGCTTCCACGAGCTTGTAGAACACGTCCTGCAGAATGTCCTCGGCATCGAGCGGGTCGGGCACGCGCCGGCGGATGAAGTTG
>PMTT01000605.1 GCA_003167275.1 Bryobacterales bacterium
TAGGCATACCGGGCGGACTCATCTTGAAAGGTCTCACGCAGGCGATCAAGTAAGTTCTTCACGGATTCTCCTTCGAGGATCGCGCAACAGAATTCCCAGATTGTGTTGCGCGACCGGCAAAACATGGTGAGGTTTCAGTAGTCCACGCTTAAGGGGAGCGCCGGCAAGAAAGGTGATTTCGTTTTCGTGGAATGGACCGTAACAGAAGATGGGATTCATTGGGATCTCGCCTTTTCGCGTGACGTTAAAGGCCCAAAAATCGCCCTCCACGTGTATGATGGATCCGGGTAGGGTGTCACGCCCACCAGCTCCGAAGAGCTCGATTCTATTCTGAAGCAGAACCTTCTGATACACAGTGAAAGCTTCTTCCTCCAGCCAACGATGGATCACTGAGCGACCTTCATCCAGAAAGTGGTAGATCCTCCATAAAGGCAAGTATATCACGCCCACGTTATATTTTCCAACCGAACGCTGGAGGATTCACAGCAGATCGCACCACAGCCCGAACACCATCTGCGACAATACCACCAATCGCTCCGAGTTCCGCCACGGATCGAGCGGCCCTTCCAATTCCCTTACGTCTCCGCAGTTCTCATCCTGATCGCACCAGTCCGCGATCATCGCCGGCGTCACCTCAAGATGAAACTGCAGCCCGTAGACATTCGAGCCCAACCGGAACGCCTGGTTCGCACACGCTTCCGAAGACGCCAGACGCGCGGCCCGTGCTGGAAGGTCGAATGTCTCCCCGTGCCACTGAAATACAGTCTCCGAAGGATTCATCCCGGAAAAGAGCTGGTCGCTCGAAGCGGCCTCCGTGAGATGGATGTCAAACCATCCGATCTCCTTCCGTTGATTGGGATAGACCCGGCCCCCCAGCGCACGGGCGATCAACTGTGATCCCAGGCAAATGCCCAATACCGGCTGCTTGCGTTCAACGGCCTGAACGATCGCATCCGTCTCGTGCTTCAAATAGGGCAGGGGATCGTTGACGGACATCGGACCGCCGAGGAAGATCAGCCCGGCGGCATCCTCAACCTCGGGCAGTTTGGCGTCCGGCCGATAGAGATCCGCGTATTCCAGGGACAACCCGTGCGCTTCCAGAGCTGGCGCAATAAGGCCAACCCCTTCGAAAGGCACGTGCCGGAAAGCTATGACTCGCCTTAGTGGCACGGAAGAATGCCCGTGCCACTAGTGTTCGTTCGTGGACTTGGAATCTTTCTTCCCTGCTTCTGCGTTTTGCGCCACCTGGAAGTGGCTGAGGCTGTCGGCGTACCGCGAAACTCCCCGGAACAGCGCCTCGGCCAGCCGTTGGCGATAATCCGACCTCTTCAACAGGCTCTCTTCGCGCGCGTTGCTCAGGAATCCGACCTCGGCCAACACCGACGGCATCGTCGCGCCAATCAGCACGATGAATGGCGCCTTCTTCACCCCACGATTCTTCGAATTGGGAAAGTTCTTCGCCGAAAAAGCGTATAGCGACGTCTGCAACCGCCCGGCGAACTCCTTGGACTCCTCCGCTTTATCGTGCAGCGTGATCTTCTGAATGATATCGCGCAGCTCGAAAATCGACTTCTGGGAGCTGGCATTCTCTCTGGAGGCCACGTCCAACGCGTCCTTCATGTCCGTGAAGTTCAGGTAATACGTCTCCACTCCCGCAATCTTCGTCATCGGAGAGGAGTTGGCGTGAATCGAGAGGAACAGATCGGCCCTCTTCTCGTTGGCCAGAGCGGTGCGGCCTTCGAGCGGGATGAACGTATCGTCGGTGCGCGTATAAATCACCTCGGACCCCATCCGATCCTCGATCAATTTCCCGACCCGCTTGGCCACATCCAGAACCAAGTCCTTCTCCAGCAGCCCTTTGGTGCCCTGAGTCCCGGCGTCATGTCCCCCGTGGCCCGGGTCAATGACCACGCGCGACACCTTCAGGCCGAGCGCCCGGACCAGCGAAGTCTCCCCCCCAGCAGTGTGGCGGGCGGCTTTGCCGACTTCCGATTCGCCTGGCCGGGACGGCAACGCGGAACTAGTAGACGGCGGATACGGCAACTCTGCCGGAACGCCAGAGACCTTGGGCGGATCGGGCATGGGTACCGGCCTATCCGGTTCCACTTTCGCCAACTGCCCGGTAGCAGGCTCCGCCGCGGCAGGTTCCGGATCGGCTTGCTTCGGTAGCATTTGCGCGTCTGGCTTGGGAGCCTCCGCCTTTGCCACCATCGGAAGTGGCTCCGTCCCGGCAGCAGGAGTTGGAACCACCGCAGGTTTCTCCGCGGGAGCCCCGCCCGTGGAACTCCGCACCTCGATCATGAGACGATCCGGCCCGGTCAGTTGCGACGCAGTGGCTTCCACCGATCCGGCCAGGTCGAGCACCACCCGTGTCACTCCGGGGTGGGTCTCGGCGATCCGAATGCGCTGCACCAGCTTGTCGTCAATCTGCTCGGTGTAGGCGCGCTTCGATTCAATGTACGGACGCACGTTCGGAATGTCGAAGTAGACCCGCTCGGGGTTGTGCAGTCGCTCAGTAGTGAAATGGAAATCGCCCGAGATTTCCACGGCCACGCGAGTCACGTCCGGCAAGGACCAATGGCGCACTGCCGTCACCGTACCGAGAACTGGACGCTCTGTTTGGGCGACCAGCATCGAAACCGCAAGTGAAAACGCAAGCGCTGCAATCAGCTTCATACCAATCGCTTCTTATCGCGAGACGTACCGCACCGAGCCGTCCCGATCCACAATCTTCTGCATGTGTTTCAGGCCGTCCGGCGGCGCCTCCGCGGGTTGGGTGACCGGCTGGGCTTGCCCAGCCCCCTCGGCGGCTTTGTTCAATTTCTTGAGCTGGTCCGCCACCAGATGGAGATAGTTCTGAGTTTCCGGATACGGCGGCACACCGCCGTATTTCGCTACGGCCGCTTCGCCCGCGTTGTACGCCGCCAGCGCCAACGCGTAGTCATTCTTATACAGGTCCAGCAAATACTTCAGGTACTTCGCCCCACCCTGTATGTTCTCCATGGGGTTGAAGGAGTCCGCCACGCCGAAGCGCCGCGCGGTGGAGGGGATCAGTTGCATCAGCCCCTGTGCACCCTTGGGCGAGACTGCACGCGGATTGTAGTTGCTTTCCACTTTGATTACGGAATGGATCAGGCGGGGATGAACGGACTGCTGCGCGGCGATCCGGTCCACGGCTTCATCAAAACTAGTGGGCGGGGCCGACTTCGACGCCTCCGGCTCTACTACCGGCGCAACCGGCGACTCGGGAATGACACGTGAAGTGATTACGGTCTCGGCTACCCTCTGTTCGCCGACGGTTCGCGGAGTCACGATCACGCTCCTCACCAGTCTTCCGCTCTTCAAATCCGCACGAACGACGCTCGTGATGCGTTGGGGCTGGCCGGCGGGCTCGCCTGCATACACCACCATCGCCGCCAAAGCTGCACTCCAAACCAGTGTAGAACAGAAACGCATCAAAATGTTTAGCTCCTAGCGTACCACGGGCATTTCTTGCCTGTGTTGATTTTTGCTACCGATTTCGTTTCCTGTTTTTTCCCTGCGAACCAACCCGACGGCCCCGCGACCGGGGCGGCGGCCGGTCGGACCGTGTGGCCATAGATTTAGGTGACCCTGTCCTGTAACCCCCAATGTTATCATTTCTGTGTGAAACGGTCGGGATACGTGCTGGTAGGGGGCCGCAGTTCCCGAATGGGACGCGAGAAGGCCTTTCTGCCCTATCGCGGGGGTGTGCTGGTTCAGTTTGTGGCGCGGGCCGTCGAGTTGGCGGCAGGAAACGTGCTTCTGGTGGGAAACCCCAGACGCCTGGGAGCGATCGGTTACCCCGTTCTCCCCGATATCTATCCGGGTGAGGGCCCCCTGGGCGGGATTCTCACGGTGCTCCAGCACAATGCCGCGGACTGGAACCTGATTGTGGCCTGCGATATGCCCGAAATCTCGGCTGGATTCTTGAGCGGCCTGCTCGATGCCGCCGAATGCCAAGACGCCGATGTCCTGGTTCCGGCGGGACCTTCCGGGCGCCTGGAACCGCTCTGCGCCGTCTATCACCGCCGGTCGCGGGAGACGCTCTACAAGGCTTTCGCCTCCGGCATTCGTAAGGTGACGGCCGCTTTCACAGATCTGCGGATCGTGGTTTTCCCCATCCCGGAACTCACGCCTGTTCAAAATGTCAACACTCCCGAAGATTGGGCCGGATATGCCGCAAACTGACCCGTACCCCCACTATATTGAATTCCGGCATGTCTATAAGACGTTCGACCGGCCGGTTTTAGTCGATTCGAATTTCAACGTCAACCCAGGCGAGACCGTGGCCATCATCGGCCGCAGCGGTGTCGGCAAGTCCGTGACCTTGGCGAACATCATGGGCTTTCTGAAGCCCGACAGCGGCCGTGTGATTGTGGCGCACGAGGACATCACCGACATGCCGGAGTCCGAATTGCGACGAATCCGCCGCAAGGTGACGATGGTGTTCCAGTCCGGCGCCCTGTTCGATTCCTTGACGGTGGCGGAGAATGTTCTGTTCTCCCTGGAACTTCGCCAGGACTACGACGCCCAGAATAAGGAAGACGTAGTGACCGGCCTCCTGGAAATGGTGGACATCGTGGAGGCGCGGAATGCCTACCCCTCCGACCTCTCGACCGGCTACAAGCGCGCCGTCGCGATTGCCCGGGCGGTCGCCGCCCAACCCCAGTGCATTCTCTACGACGAGCCGACGACCATGGTGGACCCGATCATGTCCGACCACCTGAGCGATATGATGTTGCGCCTCAAGCGCCAGTTGAAGCTCACCTCGGTGGTAGTGACGCACGATCTGGACTTGATGTACAAGGTCGCCGACCGCGTCGTGTTTCTCTATGACGGCGGCGTGATCTATTTCGGCCCGGTCGGGGACTTGGTCAAGTCGGAGCACCCACACATTCAGGAGTTCCTGGCCCTGGACCGGGTGGAGTAGCCGTATTGGTTTTAGTTGAAACCTCAAGCTCAGCGTACAATGAATTCATGGCGACAATCACCGGCCTGACCATCGAGGATTTCGAACAGCTCCCGGACGCGCTCGCCCGTAATCACGAATTGGTAGACGGAGAGTTGATTGACGTGTCGGGAAATACCGGGGGCCACAATAGACTGCGCGATGCGCTCGTAGAGCTGTCGCGCCCTTTCGTCCGCCAGCGCAAGCTCGGACTGATCGTCTCGGAGCAGGAATTCCAGTTCGGCGACAATGCCCATGGCCCGGACGTCAGTTTCCTGGGCCCGGCGGCGGCGCAGCAGTTTGACGACCGGCTTCGCGTACAGTTGTTCGTTCCGGATGTCGCCATCGAAATCGCTTCGAAAAACGACCGGTTCGAATCGCTCTTCGCCAAAGCCTACCGGTATCGGGAGTGCGGGACGAAGGAAGTGTTCATATTCTCCATCGCAACTCGCCAGGTTTTTGTTTGCTCGCAGCATCCCGTGACCGTCCTCTGCGAAGACCAGGACTTCCGCCCCGGGCAGATCCCCGGCTTCTCGATCAAGATCAGCGACCTGTTTGCGATGATGTAATCCCCTCGCGGACATCGCCGGCATGTCGAAGTCCGAATTGCGCTCAAGAACGCCTGTGCCACTTGCCCCTTGACACTGCGGCATGCGGCAGTTAATATATCCGTAACGGATGTATATATGGCAAAAACAGAATCGCCTCAAGATCTGCTTCCGCTGACGCCGCCGGTGTTCCATATCCTGCTGGCCCTGGCGGACGAGGAACGGCATGGGTACGGGATCATGCAGGATGTCGCCCGGCAGACCGATGACGCGCTGCAGCTCGGGCCGGGCACGCTCTACGGCTGTCTGAAACGCATGCTGGCGGCCGGATTGGTGGAAGAGTCCGACGAGCGTCCCGACCCCGCCCTCGACGATCAGCGCCGCCGCTACTACCGCATGACCGGCTTGGGCCATACTGTCGTCCGGGCCGAAGCGCAGCGCCTGGCGAACGCCGTCGTGGCCGCAAAGTCCAAGCGGCTGCTCGACCGCAGGCCCAGTCTGGCCGGAGGGAAAGCCTGATGCCCACATCTTCTTTAGTCCGCTGGTTCTGTCACATTTACGCAGCCTTGCTGTACGCCTATCCGCGCCAGTTCCGCCTCCAGTACGGCGGTGAGATGCAGCAGGTCTTCCGCGACCGCTGCAGCTACGTGGTACGCACACAAGGCCGACGGAGACTGCTCCGCTTTGCCGTCCACAGCGGGATCGACTGGCTGACCACCACCCTGCGCGAAGGTGTTGACGCGCTGCGCACGGCGGCTCAGGCGGGAGAGACAGTGGCAGCGCGCCCGCAAGCGGGCGAGGCAGGCGAAACCGCCTGCCCCACCAAGCCCATCACCACCACCAACTGGCGGGAGCATGTGCGCAACGTCTGGATGCTCGGCCGGAAACCACAGCCGCGCGGGTTTGTGGCCGAGTGGGCCATGACCATCCTGGTGTATCTCTTCGCGACGACGACACTAGTGCAGGCTTACGTCGTCCCGACGGGGTCCATGGAAACCAATCTCCGAGTCGGCGACCACATGCTCGTGGATCGCCTGGCTTATGCCGATCCGGGTGTCTTGGGGCGCCGCCTGCTGCCGTACCGCGAGGTTCAGCGCGGTGACATCGTGGCCTTCCTGTATCCCGAGGACATCCGCCAGACGTACGTCAAGCGCGTGATCGGGCTGCCCGGCGACCGCATTCGCATGGTGGATAAGCAGGTGGTGCGCAACGGGCGCCTTCTGTTGGAACCCTACACGCGGCACATCGCCGGGTCTGACTCTTACCGCGACGATTTCCCCACGGCGCCGGATCTCTTCACGACTCCGCGAGGCCGCGATATGTTCCTGCATCACGTCCAGGATGGCGAGTTGGTGGTGCCGCCCGGCACGCTTTTCGTGATGGGCGACAACCGCGAGAACTCGGCCGACAGCCGCTACTGGGGATTCGTGCCGCGCGAGTACGTGGTGGGCAAGCCGCTGGTGGTCTACTGGTCGTTCGATGCGCCTACGGACCAACTGGAGGAGTGGTCCGTGTCGCACGTCGTGGATGTCACGCTGCACTTTTTCACCAAGACGCGATGGGAGCGCATGCTCCTGGTGCCGCGGTCGCAAGTGGCGCAGGACGTGGGTGCGGCGCCCCTGCCGGCTGGGAAAGCGGGAGGCGCGCAATGAGGCCGGCCGTCAAGTCGCCTCGAACGGCCCGGTCCGTGCCGGCCGCCGCCCTAGCCGTATTCGGTTGGCTGGTGCCCGGCGGCGGCTATCTTCTGATCGGGCGCAAACGGCAGTTCGCGCTGTTCCTCCTGCTGGTTTCGACCGCGTTCGCCGCCGGACTGGCGCTTCACGGCGGCAACCTGTGGCCGCAGCCCGACGAACTCCAGGGACTGGACGGCTTCACCACCTTGCTGGCCCAAGCCGGCGGACTGGTGAAAGGCTTGGCTGGGGGCCCGTATCTGTTGGCCCGGCTCTTCGATTATTCCCAGGGCTTCCTCCAGGGACGCCTGCACGAGTACGGGACCATGCTGCTGGTGATGGCGGGCCTCCTCAACCTGTTGGCCCTCGCGGATTCGTGGGAACTGAGAAAGGCGGAACGTTAGATGTCGCATGTTACTTTCACGCTCTTGATGGCCCTGCTGATCTCGGGCGCGGTCGCTCTGCCCGGTGACCGCAGCGGACGGGAACGGGTTTACAGTGCCGCCTACACGTTTCTAGTCTGTGTGGCGAGCATCGTGGGAGGCGGCTGGTTAATGTACCTGGTGCATGGGTAGTTGTGGCGTAGGCTTGCCAGCGCCGTACGGTATGCTTTAGCTTGCCCCGGTAGATTTCAGTGGAAGGCGATTTCTGGGCAAGCTAAAGCATACCGTACGGCGCGCGCCCGTGGTAAAGTGCTTCAGTGGTCAAAAATGGTCGTATCCGGCAGTCGCTGGCGTACTGGTGCCTGAACGCCACCGATTGGAAATGGGACATTCACCAGGTGTGCCAAACGGCCTGCCGGCTAGGGTGCCGCAGCGTCGAACTGGTGCCGCCGGAGTTGTGGCCGGTGGTGCGGGAGTACGGCCTGGAGAATGCGATCGCACTCAACGGCATGCCCGACCCGGTCTTTGCGAAAGGCCTGAACAACCCCCGCTATCGCGATGAGGTGATCTCCCGCACGAAACAGACGATCGACCAGTGCGCCGATTCCGGCATCCCCAATGTCATCGCCTTCACGGGGTACAAATGGCTGGACGCCGACGATCCGTCGAGCGGAGCCATGTCGCTGGCCGAAGGCGCGGCTCATACCGTGAAAGGCCTGCGGGAACTGGCGGACTACGGTGAGGCCCGCGGCGTAACGATCTGCCTGGAGCACCTCAACACTCGCGACGATTCGCATCCCATGAAGGGCCATCCGGGCTACCAGGGGGATGACCTGGACTACTGCGCCGAGATCATCCGGCAGGTGGGATCGCCCCGCGCCAAACTGCTGTTCGACATCTACCACGTCGCCATCATGAATGGAGATGTAATCCGCCGCCTCCGGCAGTATCGCGACTGGATCGGACACGTGCACACGGCAGGAGTTCCAGGCCGGGGGGAACTCGACGACCGGCAGGAGGTCAACTACCCGGGTGTGATGCGGACACTGGTCGAAATCGGATATCAGGGTTATGTTGGTCAGGAATTTATTCCCACGCGCGATCCGGCCGAGGGCTTAGAGCAGGCGGTGTCGCTCTGCGATGTGTAGGCGGGCGGAAGAGCAGAGGAAAAGAGGAGCCTGACGCGGAGACGCGAAGACACGGAGGAAAACGCGGAGAACACGAGGCACCGCTGGCCCCATTTGAATTTGCATTTCGGCCTCCCTGGTCTTGATAGAATGACGACGACATGCTGTCTCGTACGGCCTTCCTTCGATTCTTCGCCCTTCTGATCGTCTCCGCAAGCCTGGCGGCCCAGGACGGCGTCTGGAAGATTGACCCGAACCACAGCGCGGCCTATTTCAGCGTCCGCCATCTGATGATCTCCACCGTCCGCGGGGAATTCGGTGGGATCAACGGCACCATGCACTACGATCCGAAACGTCCCACGGAGGCGCGGGTGGATGCGACCATCGACTGCACCACGCTGAACAGTGGGGTGGCTGCGCGCGACGCCCAGATGAAGGGACCGGACTTCTTCGACGTGAAAAAGTATCCCACCATGAAGTTCAGCACGACTCGCGTGCAGGAAGCCGGGCCGGGCAAACTCAAGGTCTCCGGAGACCTCACGATCAATGCCACGACCCGACCAGTGGTGCTGGATGTGGAGGGCCCATCCGTAGTGGTCAAAGATGCGCGCGGCCGGGAGAAGGTCGGGCTGAGTGCCGTCACGAAGATCAACCGCAAGGATTTTGGGATCGTATGGAATGAAGTGCTGGAGACCGGCGGCCTGGCGGTGGCCGACGAGGTATCCATCTCGCTCGACATCGAGTTCATTCGGGAGTGAGGCGGGACGTGCGACAAAAAGCTTTCTCGCCAAGCAAGAACAAGTACCGCCAAACAAAACCAAGAAGAGCCCGGCATTAGCTTCGAGGTACTTGTTCTTTTTTGGTGGGCAAGCTAAAGCATACCCTACGGCCGGAATGCGATGCACACGGGGCTGGCGTTGTCCACTGGCGATCCTGTCGCTGCCAGGCGGCCGGTCGCGGTGTCGGCACGGAAGGTCACTACGCTGTCGGACTGCTCGTTTGTCACGCAGAGGAACGAATGCGAGGGGTGGAACCCGATGAAGCGGGGCGTGCGGCCCTGTGACGGCGTCCAACCGGCGGAAGTCAGCAGGCCGGTCCGCGGATCGCAGCGAACGTGGCGATGCCGTCGTGGCCGCGGTTGGAGCAGTAGACGAAACGGCCGCCTGCGGAGACGGCAATCTCGGCGGCGGTGTTCTCGCCGGTGTACTCGGGCGGCAAAGTGGGCAGAATCTGTACTGGCCTGAGACTGCCGCGCTCGGCATCCCAGAAGTACGTCGTGATTGTGCTGGCGATCTCGTTGACCACCCACGCGATCGGCAACCGGGGATGGAACGCGGCGTGGCGCGGGCCGGAACCGGCGCGGGCGACGGCGGCGCCCTGCTCGGTGGGAG
>PMTT01000406.1 GCA_003167275.1 Bryobacterales bacterium
GCGGTGAACCACGTGGACTTCCTGATCAATGGATTCCGGAATCGCGACCTCCAGAAACTGCTCTACCGTACCGAGTCCGAATCCATTGTCGATCGGCGCCGCCTCTCGGCCGCCATCAGCCGCCAACTCCGCATGCTGAAAGCCCATAAAATCATACAGAAAGTCCACCCGGGCACACATCGTTACCAAGTCACCGAACTCGGCCGCATCATCCTTGTCGCCGTCCTGACCACAGCCCAAACCAGCGTGCACCAAATCAACCAACTCGTCGAGCGGAAGAAAGCCGCATGAAAAGTTTCTTTGCGCCGCGCAAAGAAACTAAAATTTAGTAGTACAGGCATTCTTGCCTGTGTTGCTTTTTGTTGCCCTGGAAACCAACACAGGCAAGAATGCCTGTGCCACCGTGGGACAGGCGGTCTCCGCCTGCCAACTCTCGATTTTCATCGCCGTCTTTGCCCGCTGCGCAGGCAGGGAACACTCGTGTCTGCCGCGGCGACACTCGTCTCGACGCATTCTCGGAGCGGTCCGAAACCCCGCGAGGGCATCACATTCCCCGTACGACATTTGCTCTCCAGTAGTTTCCATACTTAAGGTTCCTCGGTGCAATACTCCGGCGCTGGAAGCGGCGCTGCAAGTCAGTTCGGCCTGTGCTTCATGGCTGGGCCGCGGCACTCTTCCGCGCGGCGGGCGCAGCCGGGCGTGGCAAAGGGAGTTGTACGTGGAAGAACTTATTCACTTCCCTGACCTGTGCGGTGCAATTCCCTTTGAGCAGCACTTTCTTGCCGTTCTTGACGATGTACCCCACGCGCACGGCTTGGTAAGCCTTCGCTTGAGCCGCAGAGAGGCGGCCTTCCAGAACGTAGGAGGTGCCGGAGATGCCCGACTTGCGCCGCGTGGCGAGAGTTATCTTACATCCGGTGTCCGTGGGGCTGCATCCCTTTCCTTTTACAGCTCGCTGGCTACTTACTTTCTTGCCTCTGGAGTCCACACACGAGCTGCCGCGGCGGACGCAAACATCGCCCAACGGGTCGACCCCGATTACCGGATTATCCAGCACATACACGTAGGTATTCGTTCCACCCGCGAGGCCAATCGGGTCGCTCTCCAGATACCTGCCCAGGTTCGGCACGTAATCCCGGAAGCCGTTGTGGTTGAACCCGGTCTCGAACTCGACCTGCTGCCCCGGCAGGCGGAGGTCCTGCACGATCGCAGCCTGTACGTTGGCGGTCTGGCCGAAGGGCTGGTAGTTCGCGCTCCAGACCACGCCCTGGCTGCTGCCGGTCGCCAGTTGCGGCGTTCCCAACTGGTCGGTGTGCAGGAAGGCCAGTGTTCCGGCGCCCGGCGATAGAGTGGCGACCGGCCGCCCATCGTCCAGGTAAATATAGTCGGCGGCGGCGGGATTGCCTTGATTGTTACTCTCCTCGAGCAGCAGGCCGGTCTGGTCGAACTGATACTGCGTCGTGGTGGCCAGGCCCGGCTGGGCCTTCGCCACGCGCTGGCCGAAGGCATCATAGGTGTATTGCGCTAAGGTCTGCGCTCCCGCCATCGCCGCAGTGAGGCGGCCAGCCTGATTGTACGCGAAACTCGTGGTCGATCCCAACCCATCGAGCGGCGGCGCCACGCCCGCGGCGGGCGGCGTCTCGGTCAGACGGTTTCCCGCTTTGTCATAGGTGTAAGCCAGTTGGCCATAACTGCCCGCCGGATTGAGCAGGCGGTCTAATGTGTCATAGGTAAAGGTCTGGCTGTTTCCCGGGGTGACGCCATCGGTGATCGAAAGAACGTTGTCCGCCGTATCGTAACCGTATGTCAGGTTCTGGCGCGGAGCGGTTCCGGACGCGGTCAGGCTGGTCAGTCGATAGTCGAGGTCGAAGTTCCGCGTTTCCACTACGCCGTTTCCGTACGTCAGCGTCTTCACCGGCCCGAAGGGCTGGTAGCCGATCGCCGACACCACCGGGATGACAGCGCCCCCTGGCGCCTTTGCGGTCAGCGCCGTGCTGCGGCCCATGGCGTCGCGCGTATAGCTGACCGTCCAGCCCATGGGATAGGTGATGGAAACGATCCGGCTTGCGGCATCATATGCATAGGACGTCACCCTGCCCGCGCGCGATTCGCTCAGCCGGTTACCGCGCTCATCGTACGAAAGGCTCAGCGTGCCCGCCTGATCCGTCACGCTCGTCAACCAGCCCGTGCCAAAGCCATGTCCGCCCTGGTCGTAGGTATAGGTTACGTTCTCGGCGGGATCGCCGGGATAGGTGGTCGTCAGGAGGCGGTCCAGCGCGTCGTAGGTACTGTTCGAAATCGCGCCATCGGCGTCCACGGTTTGAGTCAGATTGCCCGCCAGGTCGTAACGATAGACCGTCGTCCCGGTAACCGGGCTCACCTGGGCGATCACATCGCCGAACCCGTCGTAGACGTAGGTCGTGGTATTCCCATTCGGGTCCGTGAGGCTGGTGGGCCGGTCGTGCAAATCGTAGGCGAGGGAGGTGACGCCCGCAGCGGGGTCGGTCGCTTTCACCTGGCGATCGAGGGCATCGTAGGACTGCTGGGTGGTGTGCTGTAGCGGATCGGTAACGATTAGTTCGTTGTCGTTCGCATCGTAAGTATAGGTCGTAGCCTGGCTAGCCCCGCCCACGTCCAGCAGTGGCCGCCCGAGCGCATCGAAGGTTGTGGAATTCTTGAACGTGACCGCGGCGGCCGCGTTCGACACACTGGTTTGCGTCTCGCCGTCCAGCCCGTCGAGCGTGTACGCGGTCTTCTGACCGAAGAGATCGGTGACCGCCGTAAGACGGTGCGCGGCATCGTAAGTGTTGGTAAGTTTGGAGCCGTCAGGCAGGGTAGTCGATAGCAGGTTGCCCGCCGCATCGTAGACGTACGTAGTCGTGAGCTGGCCTGCCGCCGTAAGCAGAGTGCTGGTCAGCAGCCGCTGCCGTGCGTCGTAGGTGAACTGCGTGGTGACCCCGTTCTCGTCGATCACCGTCTGCGGCAGCCCTCCCGGCAAGTGCTGGGTGATTTGCGTGGTCTGGTTCAACGCATTCGTGGTCTTGGTGAGCGCGCCGCTGGTGTCATAAGTGAACCTGGTTATCTGGGTCAGGTCGGTGCGGGGTCCCTGCTCGGAAGCGATCAGGAAGTTGGACCACGTGTAAGTCCATGTCCGGCTCGTGCCAGCGGTGGAATAGGGCGACGACGTGGCTGTAGTGTCAGTTGCCGTCCTGGTCAGCAGATTGCCGCTGGTGTCGTAAGTGAACGTGAGGGTCACGCCCGGCTCCGCGATGGATTTCGGCAGGTGAACGAAGGTAGGGTCGTAAACTGTCGTGGTGGTGCGCGCCAGCGTGTTTGCGGCTTCGATGGCGGTGATCGGCTGGCCGTGGACATCGTTCAGGTAAGTGGTGAGGTTGCCGTTCCAATCCGTCTCGCTCGCCGTATAACCGTTGGTGTCGTACCCGAACAGCCGGCTTGCGGCAGCAACCGATCCCACAGCCGCGCGGTCGATCTCCGTCAATTTGGGAACACCCTGAAGGGTCGTGAATCTGTAGATCTCCTGTTGGCCCAAGGCGTTCGTGACAGTGCGGCTGCCGTCGGCGTCGTTATAGGTAAACGTGATGAGGTCGGCGCCACCGGCGAGTTGGCTGGTCATCCCGCGGCCGAAGGAGTCATAGGTCCAGGTGGCGTAGCGGTTGCCGAGTTCGTCGATGATTCCAGTCAATGCCAGGGGCAACGCCGGGTTCTCATATAGATAAGTCTGGCTGGTGGTAGGTGTGGTGGAGTACGAGACTTTGGTGAGCTGAGATCCCGCGGCGATTGTAGCCAAGCTGTACGTGATGACCAGGCCATCCGGCGTCGCGACGGGTTGCAAAAGGCCTGCGCCGTTGTAAGTAAGCGTGAGCTTTCGATTGTAGGAGTCGGTGATCGTTATCTGGCTGGTGTTCGGATTGTAGGTCAAGGTCTGGGTATAGCCGTTACGCGCCTGGATGGTTTCGAGCAGCGTAAAACCCGCCACCGCGGCGGTCCCATAGGTCTCGGTGGTGTCGGTGTTGTCTTTGAACGTCCAGGTGGTTCCCGATTGCGTGAGTGTGGCATCCACATCGGAGTCGGGCGTCCAGACAGTCCCAACCAGGTTGAAGTCCACCTGCCGCCCATCCGGGCGCTCTATCGTTACCGAGGTCGGGGAATTGTTGACGAGATAACGGTCGAAGTTCGTGCGCCATTGGAGCCCGAGCTGGGATGCGAAGCTCTGCCCCGTCAGCAGGCTGTTGTAATACCGGATGAAGGCCAGCGGGTTCTCCCCGGTGCTGGTATAGTCGGTAACCTCTTCGAACAAAGCTCCCGTGCCGGCGTTGATCGGATCGCCACAGGCGCAGCTTCCCGGCTGCTTGGCTGGGTTTCCGGCGGACTTCCCCGGATTGGTTACCCGCGCGGCTTGCAGTGTAATGTTGTCAAAAAAGGTCTCTCTGCTGCCCCCGAAGTTCACAGACATGGCCGTTCCCGAAAACGAGATACCGGCGGGAGTAAATGTTCCGCTAGTGGATGGTAGGGACAGAGTGGCCAGCACTGTCCCGGCCCCATTCACGCCGGAATACACTTTAAGGGTCCCAGCGGATGAGGATGCGTAGTAAAGCGAGAGCCCGGTTGTGAATCCTCCCGGAACGTTCATGCTGGCCGCCGAGCCGGCGTCCGGGCTGAAATAGAACGCATTGGACTCCGACGGCATGCCATAAGCGTTCTGGTTACCGGCACAGATTCCAGTCTTCGCCGGGGAGTTGGCGTCGGTGGTGATCAAGGCGAGAGTGCTGAAGGAAACACCGTAGTTCGGGCCAGGCCCGCTTCCCAGGCTGCCGAAGCCGCCGGAATAGTAATTCTTAAGGGTGTGGCTATTTTAGAA
>PMTT01000074.1 GCA_003167275.1 Bryobacterales bacterium
GCGATTCCCACGGCCCTCGGGTCCCGCACATGAGCGGTGCGGCCGGCGTTGTCGTAGTCGTAGCTCACCTGCCGGCCCGAGGGATAGGTCGTCGAGGTGATCTCTCCCGCCAGATTGTAACTGTAGCCCGGCTGCCCAACTGCACCGAACGAGAATGACATTCCGTTGACCGCCGGCGTCTGTTGCGTGCTGACCTGCACCCGCCCTAAGGCGTCGTATGCCGAATAGCTGGTCGTCGATGCCGAGGAGTATACCTGCGTCAGATTCCCCAGCGGATTCGACACCGGGGGGGAAGCTGTCACGCAGAGGCCGCCCGAATAGACGTTGCCGTCGTAACAGTAGGTAACCCCTGGGGTGCCATCGGAGTACGATTTCGCCACGATCCGGTTCAAGGCGTCGTAGCCCATGGATGTAGTGATGCCCCGCGGGTCGGTCTTTGAGGTCACGTTCCCATTGCCATCGTATGCGTAATATGTCGTTCCGCCGATCTGCGCTCCGGTGCTCGTTTCCGGATTGGTCGCCCCTGTGACGCGCCCCAACAGATCGTACGCGAATTGCCGGACTTGACCGGGGCTCTGGCAGTTGTGGTTGATGTCGAACGCAGCACCCTGGCAAACCTTCGCCAGGCGGTCGGAGGCATCGTAGAGATAATTCGTGCTGGCGCTTAGGTTTTCCACCACCAAGGTGATCCGGCCTGCCGCATCCAGCGTGGCGCTACGCGTGACGTTCAAGGGATCGCTCACCGTGGTGATATTGCCGTTGTAGCTGGTGTTGGTCGTGGAACCCTCGGGACCGACGACGGCCACAACACGTCCTAAGGCATCGTAGTTTGTGGTTATGCATAGAGCCGAACTGCAATTTGCCCCGACATTCTGGCGGTGCGGTTGGGATACCTGGTACGGGCGCCCCAACGCATTGTAGGTCTGCTCCACGAAGATGTAGTTCGTCCCCCCTGGATTACCGTCCTCGTAGGTTCGACTCTGGCTTCTGCGGCCCATTCCGTCTGACAAGACCTCGAAGACGAGGCGCGCGTAAGCGGGGTTGATCTGATCGGTTCTTGTGGTGACGCTAGAGGGCAGGGTGGAATCAATGTAGAGAAACTGCGTCGTGCCCAGGTCCGGCCGGGTTACCGTCGTGAGCCGGTCCAGGTTGTCAAAATATTGATAGTGCGTCGGGTTGTTATTTGGGTCGGCAAAGCTCGTGACCAGGCCGGTTGAGGGATCGTAACCGCGGGTCCACTTGAAGCTCTGCAGTCCGACGGTCTTGTTGACCGTTACCGGAAAGGACCAGTCCGGGGATGAATAGCCCACGTTTGTAACATTGGCGTTTCCATCCGTGGTCTGCACCAGATTTCCCGCTGTGTCGTACTTGCCGGTTACCGATATCGAGCTCGTTCCGGACACGAAGCTCTGCTGGGTGGTGGCGTTCCCACGCGTAGTGTAGGTGGCCGTGTATCCACCATCATGTCCTTCGATGGCCCCCAGATCGGTCAACGCGAATTGAGCGTAAAAGAACTGCTTCTGGCTGATCGTGCCGGCGCCATCGCTGACGGTCTCCGTCGAGACGCGGTCGCGGATATGAATGCTGGCGGCAGGATTTGCAGTACTGTAGCCATCGTAACTGTAGCCATTATAATTCGTCAGGAAGACTCGATTGGTGTGGCGCAGGAGCGTGGTGGCGTTGTAATCGGATTCGTAAGCGTCCGTCTGGTTATTATATTGGTCGTAAGAATAGGTGGTTTTGGCTGTCTGCCCTGTGTCGGAAAGGGTTTCATCGGTCTCGGCCAGCATGGGGTAGTGGACCGGCGCGGACGGGCTGGTCACTTGGGTTTGGTTAAACCAGCACGGAGTGTCTGTTCACCGTCAGGGTGATGGCCGGATAGCTGCTTGCCGTGGCCAAGGCATCGCTGCGGGTGCAGGTCACGGTGGAGACGTTGCAGCTCCAGCCGCTTCCGCTGAGGGCGCTGGCGGTCAGGCCGGTGGGCAGCGAGTCGGTTACCGACACGGTCCCGCTGGTGGTTGCCGTCCCGCTGTTGGCGGCCGTGATGGTGTACGTGCCGGCCTGCCCCTGGGTGAAACTGCCCGTATGGCTCTTCGTGATGGTCATATCGGGAGTGTTGGAGCCCGCCGAACCGAACACCTGAACCTCAGCCAGGCTGAGGTAGTTCTGGCCGGTCAGTTGCACTCGGACATACCGGCCCGAATAGCCGCCCGGAGAGACCGTGGCGGAGGGGCTGGGAGCCGTGGTCTGGTGGTTGCTCCAGGTCCCCGCCCGGTTCTGCAAGGTGGTGGGCGTGTCGGTGGACAAGAAGGGAGTGTTGGAGACGAAGACCCAGTAATCGACCAGCCGTGGAGGGTTGCAGCAATCGGTCCGGTTCCAGACCACCACGGAATTCGCCGTAGCGGAGTTCCCCAAGTCCACCTGCCACCAGGCATTCTGGTCGTTGTTGGTGCTCGAGACGGAGCCATCGTAGTAGTTGCCATCGGTGTTGCCATCCACCGACAGTGCGGCTACGCGTGAAGGCGAGGCAAAGTATGTGTCGGATAAGGTGCTGCTTTGCGTCGCCGTCTTTCCCAGCGCCAGGTCGCTGCCCCCGCCGCCGCTGGTATTGATCGTGGTGACATCGGTGGCTGAGTCGTTGCTGGTGTTGATCTCGCTGCCGCCCGAAACGTTGGCCTCGTTGGTTACGCTGGCCGGCGCGTTGCCGGCCACGCTGACAGTCAGCGTAATGGCTGGATAGCTGCTTCCCGCGGCCTAGGCGTCACTACGCGTGCAGGTCACGGTGGAAACCGTGCAGGTCCAGCCGCTTCCGCTGAGAGCGCTCGCGGTCAGCCCTGAAGGCAGCGAATCGGTCACCGTTACGGTGCCGCTGGTTACGCCGGATCCGCTGTTGGTGGCTGTGATGGTGTAGGCGCCGGCCTGCCCCTGGGTGAAGTTGCCCGAATGGCTCTTCGCGATGGTCAGGTCCGGATAACCCGTGGCCGTGATGGTCCAGCTCCCCATTTGCTGGAAGGCGTTGTAGTAGCCCTGGGAGTCAACGGCCGACATGTACGTGCCCTTGGTACCGGCGAATGCGGCGGTGAAGCTGAGGTTCAGGGTCATGGTCGCCGGGGTGCCGGCCACATTGACCGAACTGCCCGTGCCGTACAGAGTGCACTGGCTGTTCTGCAGCGTGGCGCCCGATCCAAGAGTAAGTGGGCCGAGCCATGCGGTGCCACCATCGTTTACCAGGTAGAGGGCGTTGCCATAACCGAACCATTGCACATAGCAAGCCGAAGCCGCAGACGATGCGTTGGTGTTGACCAGGAAATACATGTCGGTAATGTACCCGGCTCCGAGCGAGTCGGCGTAAGTAGCGGTAAAGGACTGCGCCGCTCCACCCGCAGAGCTTCCGGAGGCCGGGCTTACCGAGACGTTGGTAGGCTGCGCGTGGACGCCGGCGGCCAACAGGAAGAGGCTGGCCAGGCAGCATGGCAGATGCGCGCGCTTCGGCAGGGAGCGGAAAGGGAATCCGGCGGTGGCCACTGGGGCCACAACTTGAGATTCACTGACTGCCCACTGCTAGCAGGCCGACCGGGNNCAGGGGGTCCGCCCCACCAAAATGGCATAGGAGGCTTCATGGGTTCACCCCGGTAATGGTGAACTGAAAGCTCTTGGGGTTGGGATCGCCGCTATTGTGTTGAAAAGCGGTTTGGCTGGAGTTGACCGGACCTCCGCCTGGGCTGGCGGGGCCAGCCGGTAGAGCGAGGCCCGCACTGTCGGAGAGCTTGAGCTTCGCGCTGACGATCTGGAAACTCAACGGGGTGTCAAACGGGATGGTTAACTGGTAATTAAATCCGCCGCCATCCCCGCCGGTGTTATGCACCGGGAGAGAGTGGCCGTGAGCGTCCCAAACCTCCATCAGGACGGGTGGAGGCATGATCGGGCTGGGTGAGTTCTTGCCATTGGATTGCTGGCTGGCAAGACTGGCGGTAGCCTTACCAGGATCCAGGACACGGACCTTGAGGATGGAGCCTTTAGTGATTCGAATGACCGTCCTGAGCTTCTGCCCCGCCGATAGGGTAATGTCCAGCGGGGGCGGGGGCGATCGGCCGCCAGGATGGGAGCCTCCCGCCTGCGCCTATTTGCCGCCCTCTGGAGGGGCTTATGCGGTTGAGACCGTCTCCGGCGCGGCCTGTCACGCGGCAAACGGTGCGCTGTCGTGAAGGCGATTCGCGAGGACCCCACCGACCAGCGGTGGCCTTGCGGGAGGGGGTACGGTGCGGAGGAGGAGGATGTTGTGGAGGGCTCGCTGGTACATGAGGTGGAGACGGGTCTCGTAGCGATGGAGCAGGGCGAGCTCTGGCTTGGATGCGAGATCACGGAAAGAGGCGGTGATGCGGGCGCGGCCGTCCTCGCCGGGGTGAGCGGCGAGGCCGCTGGTCATAAGCTCGGTTTCCATGGCCCAGGCGCGGCGCATGCGCCAGTAAGAGGCCACCATTTCCTCAATCAGGGCTTCTTCGACGCCATCGACGGGGCCGAACCGATCCAGGTGTTGCGCGAAGAAGGACTCGAAGCCCTCCAGCGACTCGCCGGGCAGGACGACACAGTCGGACAACAGACCGTGGCTGACAGCATTTTGGGAAGAGCGGGCTTTGCCTTCCGGGGTCGCGGGGCCACGGGAAAGTCTGCCGTTGGCCTGCGAAGAAAGTTGTCTTCTTAAAGAACTCATATTTCACATTCACAATACTTCGAAAAAAATCCAGGAATTCTTTAGGCGGACCGGAACTACTTTGTTTGTGCTTTGTGTTCAATTGCATTTTTACGCATTATTTATTTTCAAATCATGTGACTGGCCCTCCATTTCCGGTTAATAGGGCCTGATTATCAAGAACGGATGGTCGTGTGAAAGCAGAGTGGGATATCACGTTGAACTGGGGCAACTGCTGGGTCCCGGCCCTGCCAGCCCTGGTGGGGCTCCAGCCAGCTCCAGCCAAACCGCTTTTCAACACAATAGCGGCGATCCCAACCCCAAGAGCTTTCAGTTCACCATTATCGGGGTGAACCCATGAAGCCTCCTGTGCCATTTTGGTTCGGACACCCTGGTCCGCGGCCGACCCCCC
>PMTT01000600.1:0-21347 GCA_003167275.1 Bryobacterales bacterium
GGCCGTCTCCAGCAACAGCAGAATGTACCGAAACGTCATGCCGAGCACCACCACAAAGACGACGGGGACGCGCAAGATCCGTAGCGCCTTCAGAACGTGCGTCCAGGGAGTCGTAAAGACCAGCAGCAGGGCAAGAGTGGCGGAACTCTCCACTCTCAGGACCAGGTAGCCGGCGGTGGTCAGGCCCTGCGCGGTGACGTTCCAATCGACGCCTGGCACCTGGTAGACAGACGCGCCCGGCGTCAGGAAAATGGCCGGTACGGCGATCGCTCCCGTGAAGGTCAGGGCGCTCATCCAGACCTGCGCCACCAACGAGAGCGGGAGTCCGGAGAGTGCCGCGAGCGAGACCGCCAGCGCCAGAATCGCCCCGATGACCCAGAGCTTGGCGGAGAGTGCGGCGGCCAGAATCAGGGCCAGCAGACCGGCCAGTTTGACCCTCGGATCGAGGCATTGCAGGAGGCCGGTGCGACGGGCGAGCGTGTCGGCATACATCGCCCGGCTGGTGGCGGCGTACAGTCCGTCGATGGTGCGTTCTACGAAGGAGCCGCGGCGTCCATGGCTTCCGCTCATGGGCCGGCCACCTCCTCGCGCGAGCGGTCAGGGCTTCGAAGGAGTCTGCCGGCGGCGAAGGTCCCGAGCATGACCAGACCCACGCCGAACATCGACGAAAGCAGGTATCCGAAGGTGCGGCTGCGCACGTAGGGTGGAGCGTATTGCGCGAAGGGGGCGGTCCAGACCGACGACAGCCGTTCCAATCCTCTGGGCGGGCGCGCGGGTGGTGCGTGATTCAAAGAAGATGCGGCGATCTGCTGCCGGATGGCTGGATCGGCGTAATCTGACGCCACCCACTCTCCCCAGGCCGCACCTCCCGCCAGGATTCCGAGGGGCGTCAGAATCATCAGCGCGCCCAGTCCCAGCCATAGAGGGCGAAGAGCCTTCCTCCCGTCCCGCGATCCTTCCTCGAACATAGGGCCCGCAAGGCCGGAGGTGGCACGCAGCAAGGATGGATCGGATTGTTGCAGAAAGGCCACTACGCCGGCGGACACAAAGAGCTCGGCCAGTCCGGCGACGGTGAGATGACCGATCATCATGGCGGGAATCGCAATGCTGAGCGGGTAGGGGCAATAGAGCGGCGCTCCCGCGGCGTCGCGGTAGAGCATCGGCTGGATCCCAAACTCGATGGCGGCACAAAGCGCCGAGAGGTTGATGGCGGCGTAGCCTGCGAGGCCGGCCGCGACGACGCGACGCGCGGAAGTCAGCGGGGATCGGCCCGCGATGGCCCGGTAGACGGCGTAGGAAACCAGGGAGCCCACGACGGCCATGTTGAAGCAGTTTGCGCCGATCGCGGTGATTCCTCCGTCACCGAAGAACAACGCCTGAATGACGAGTGCGATGGAAACCGCCAGGATGGCAGCCCAGGGACCCAGGACGACGGTCGCGAGCCCGATTCCCACGGCGTGGCCGGTGGTTCCTCCCGGCAACGGGAGGTTGAACATCATGATCACGAAGCAGAAGGCCGCGAAGAGAGAGAGTCGCGGCACCAGGCGCGTATGCAGGGCCTTCCGGACGCGCCGGAGCGCCACATACCAGAACGGCGTGGCCCCTCCATACAGTGCGGCGCAGGTGGCGGGACTGAGGTACCCATCGGGAATATGCATCTTAACTGGCCCTGCAGCCGGAACGTGAGCCCTAACACCGCAGACGGGCGGTCCGGGGTCGTGACATCGACAATCGTAACACGAATTTCAAATTGGTAATACGCGGTGGGCGGGTGGTCTGGATTTAATAGAGTCGGATATAAGTGGGCTTCGGGCGGTCGAAATAGAACGCCTCGACAGCCTCTTTGACGTGGGCCCGGAGTTCGTCCCAGGTGTCGCCTTGGGTGAAGATGCTTTCGGTCAGGCACTCGGCGCAAAAGCCGCCGTCGGCCTCCTGGGTGATCTCGAAGACTATTTCGTTCACAACTCTCAATCTAAGCGATTGCATGGGGTGGGGCAAGGGGGGCGTTAGCCATCCTTCGTTAACCAAAGAAGAGTTTCTCCGCGCGAGCCCGAAGCCTATACTTGTGGCCATGATTTGGATCGCCGTGGCAGTGGTAGTGGTCATCCTGCTGTTCGTGTTCGTCAGGAGTCCGGTACGGCTGGTATACGCTCTCTTACGGGCCGCAATGCTCTCCCGCGAGCGGAAGGACTGGGAGACCGCAGCGAGGTTGTATCGCCAGGCCCATGACGTTGCGGGCAAGTTGAAGGGGCCGTCGCTTCGGTCCAAGCTTCAAGGCAAAGTCGAGGTCTTGTGGGCCAGCCTGCTGCACCGGCAGGGTAAGATGCGCGAAGCGGACGAGATGTTCCGGCAGGGCTTTTCGAAGGTGCATGTCGGATCTCGCCGGGAATCCATGCTGGTCTACCACGGGTACCTGAGTTGGGGCGACCTATGCACCGATGAAGGCCGGTACCACGATGCCGAAGTGCACTATCGGCAGGCGCTGGCAGGCGACGAGAAAGGCGGAAACATCGGCGGGACGATCTTCGATATGCAGCGCCTGTCCGATGCGTTGATCCGCCAGGAGCGGCGGGAAGAGGCCGAGGAAGTGATCCACCGCGCCATCGCCCTCGAAACCCGGGTGGTACACGAGAACCTGGTGCGCCAGGGGAAGAATCCCGCCACGCATTCGGTGATTTCGATGAGCATGCCGGACCTGCATTTCTGCCGCCAGCAGTACGAGGACGCGCGGCGCCTGTACCAAGAGAAGGTGGCGTTTTGGGAGAAGCAGGTGACGCGGCCGGACAACATCGACGTCGGCCACCTGCAGATGCGGCTGGCGCTTTCCGAGGCGAAGACAGGTCACCGGGCAGAAGCCATCGAGATGTACACCCGGGCGGAGTCGACCTTCCAGCGCGAATGGTGCGAGGGGCACCCGAAGGCCGTGGCAGCGCATGCGGCAAAGGCGGCGTTCGTCGAGGACGCGGTCGAGGTTCAGGGCTGATCGCGCCGGTGGGGCATGCTTTAGATTGCCCATCCAAATCCATACCGCCGGGCAAGCCAAAGCATGCCCTACTTCGGTGCAGGCGCCGGCATCTGCGGTACGTGGCCGCGCTTGTAGACCAGGATAGTCCGGCGGAATGACATCACCACCGTGCCGTCCTGTTTGAAGCCGACCGTCTTGATCTCTACCAGGCCCATATGGGGCCGGGATTTCGATTCCCGCGTGCTGAGCACTTCCGTCTGCGCATAGATGGTATCGCCCTCGAATACCGGGGCAGGCATCCGCACCTCATCCCATCCCAGGTTGACGGCGTATTGCGAGACGTCGGCCACCGACAATCCGGTTACCAGGGCCAGCGTGAACGTGGAGTTCATCAGCGGCTGGCCGAACTCGGTCTGGGCGGCATAGTGCCGGTCGAAATGAATAGGGTTGGCGTTCACCGTCAGCAGGGTGAACCAGGTGTTGTCCGTGGCGGTCACGGTGCGCCCCAGCGGATGGCGAATCACCATCCCCACCTCGAAGTCTTCATAACAGCGTCCGCCTGTGCGGAGTGCGTCACTCATTGTAATTGTCTCCGGTCTCTTGGTCAATCGAATCGTCTCGGAGTGAAGCCCAACAACCTGCCCACGCGATGCCATCGGCTCGACAGGATTCGACGAAGATGCTCCTCCAACGTCTTTACTTGTTGGTCCAACCGTTGCGCCCAACTCGTGCGATCTGCAAGTTGGGCTTCGAGGTGGTGCGCCCATTGCGTCCGATCCTCGATTTCGGTCATCAACCGGCGCTCCACGGTTCTGACCCACTCCGTGCGCTCAGCCAGCTCATCATGCAATCGCCGGTTCTCGTCCTGCTCGTGCCGCAGGGCCTTCGGCCATCCGTCCCAATTCCGCTCAATGAGCTCACGGATGAGCGCACGGTTGCTTTCCGGCGGACGGCGCCGCGCCGCAATCGGCAGTGACCAGGATTCCTGGTGCACAATTCCATACTCCGGGTAGTCCTCCGCATGGATGCGGACGTACGCGAAACCGGCATCCGCCAGGACCTTGCGCAGACCGGATTCGCTGAAGCAGCGCAGTTCCAAAGTGGATCCCCGGCCGCCGTGAAACACCAGATCCGAAAAGAGCTGAAGCTCTCCGGCCGCGGTGCGGTTCACCAAAGCAGCCCCGCTACGGAGCGTCACGGCGGCGAAATCGGAGAGGTCGGGAAAATGCTCCTTGGTTTCCCCCTGGAGTTCATACGGCACGGTCATGACAAGGACGCCCTCGGCCCGCAGCAGTGCCAGTGCGTTCTCGAAGGCCCGCTCCACCGGTGGACGGACGTGCTCGAACACCTCCGAAGCCAGTAGAAAGTCGAGTGCGTGGGGTTCCTGCGGGCCCGGATCCGCGATGTCGAGTACAGGCTCGCGATGGAGGTAGGTATTGCGGTAGTAGAAGCGGTCCGCCAGCACGCGCGCGTACAGTTCGGTGTCGCTCAGCCCCAATCCCCGAATGCTCTTGAGCACGGGCAACTGGCAGATGGGAAGAGCAACGCCAAAAAGCTCGTGGACAAGCACGGCCACCAGCGACCGGTGGCGCATAGAGGAGCCGCATGCCGCACACAGCGCTCCCTCGCGTCCAAGTTCCTCGACGCCCGAATTCGCTGCGCCACAGATATTGCAAGTGAAGTCCAACTCTCCACCATACACAATCCGCGCGTTGTGGGGCAGATTGTCAATCTGCGGCCGATTGGCAATCGACCATGTTCGCCTTTTGCGCCTTCCTTGCATCTGGGTGCCAAATGCAGCAGGCGGATTAACAATCCGCCGCAGGTTGACAACCTGCCCCACGACGGTGCTCCAGGACCACTCGCGCCATGCGCAGATTGGCCGCGTCGATCATTTTGCCGTTCAGGGTGGCCGCGCCTCGTCCCTCGGCCACCGCCTGGTCGTATGCCCGCACCACCTGCTCGGCCTGCGCCACTTCTTCCGCGCTGGGACCGAAGACGGCGTTGGCGGCCGCCAGTTGGCTGGGGTGAATGCATTGCTTGCCGTCGAAGCCCAGGGCGCGCGCGATGCGGCACGAGCGCTCAAAGCCGGCCGCATCTTTGAAGCCCGCATACGGACCGTCCATCGCCCGCAGCCCGTGGGCCCGCGCCGCGGCGACAATCCCGTGCATCACGGCATGCCAACGATGGCCGGGATACAACTCGTCGTGAGAGTCGAACTCTCCGATGGAGGAGGAAGGCATGTGCATGGATGCCGAGTAATCGCCCGGTCCGAAGATCAGAGCTTTCAGGCGTGCCGAGGCGCGAGCGATCTCTCGCAGCCAGACAAAACCCGCGGCGGTTTCGATCTGCGCCTCAATACCGATGGGTCGCGAGAAGCCCCGATGCATTTCGATTTGGGTGAGAAGCTTGTCCAGGAAAGCCACATCTTCGGATGAGCCGGCTTTCGGCAACATGATCAGGTCCACGCGGTCGCCGGCGGCCTCAACTACTTCGATGACATCGCGGTAGGCGAAGGGCGTGTCGAGCCCGTTGATGCGCAGCATGCGGAGGCGGCCGCCGAAATCGAGCTCCGTGAATGCCCGGATGGCGATGGCGCGGCTGGCGGGCTTCTCCTCGACGGATACCGAATCTTCCAGATCGATGCAGACGGCGTCGGCGGCGCTGGCGGCGGCCTTCTGGATCATCGGCCAGCGAGAGGCCGGGACGAATAACATGCTGCGGGTCATGGGCTAGTCCTAGTGTAGGACAGGCCAGGAGGCCTGTCCTACAGCATGTCCAGCTCCCCCAGGATCTCGTGCGTGTGTTCGCCCAGCGCGGGGACGGCGCCCATCCGCGGCGGGGAGTGTTTGAGATTGTGCGGCGGCAGGAGGGCGGGATCACACCGCCGGGGGAATCCACATCTACCCAGCGCCCGCGAGCGGCAAGCTGAGGGTGCCGGGCCACGGCGGGCACATCGTTTACCGCGCCGGTCGGTATGCCGGCCTGGTCGAGCCGGGCCAGCGCCTCGGCTTGCGTGTGGAGGCCAAGCCGCTCTTCGATAATCCGCTCCAGTTCGTCGCGATTCTCCAGACGATCGGCATTCGTCCGGAACCGCGGGTCGTCCGCCAGCCCAGGCATCTCCAGCACCGCCGTGCAGAGCCGCCCCCACTCGCGCTGATTCTGCACCGCGAAGATCACCGCGCCATCGGAGCACGCATACGCGCCATAGGGCACGACCATATTGTGCCGGACCCCCACGCGCGCGGGGATCTTTCCGGTGCCATACCAGGCATAGAAGGGCGGCATCGCCCACTCAGCCAGGCATTCCAGCATGGAAATGTCTATCCGCTCTCCGCATCCGGTGCTCCCGCGGTGGATCAGCGCGGCCAGGATGGAGGAGTAGGCGTACAGGCCGGATCCGATATCGGCAATCGAGATTCCCACTTTGGCGGGAGCGTCGGGGCTGCCGGTGAGGCTCACTACGCCGGCCTCCGCCTGCACCAGCATGTCGTAGGCTTTCTTCTCGCGGTAGGGGCCGTCGGGTCCGTAGCCCGAGATGCCGCACCAGATGAGGCGAGGGTGGGTCTCGCGAAGCTGCTCGTACCCCAGGCCCAACCGCTCGACTGCGCCGGGCACCAGGTTGTGGAGGAAGACGTCGGCGCGCGCCACCAGGCGGGAGAATATGTCGAGGTCGCGCGGTTGTTTGAGGTCGAGCACGATGCTGCGCTTGCCCCGGTTGAGCCAGGCGAAGTAGGTCGACACGCCGTTGAGGGCGCCGTCATAGCCGCGCGCCAGGTCGCCGCCATCCGGACGTTCCACTTTGACCACGTCCGCGCCCATATCGGCAAGCTGCCGCGAGCAGAAGGGCGCGGCCACGGCCTGCTCCAACGCCACTACCCGAATGCCGGTCAAGGGAAGTGCGGGTGTCTGATCCATGCTTCTAACATACCGGCAGCCCGGCGTAATGTACCATGATATGCTTTCAGGTCACGGAGGTTCTGATGGGTTCGATGCTCCCGGCCCGCCAGCGGGCGAAGATCGGTATGAAAACGGGCGACTGCACCAGCATGGTGGGGCGGNNCAGGGGGTCCGCCCCACCGTTTCAAGAGTGCTCGCGCCACGATCTTTTCCAAATGGTGTAGGCTGTTTCCGTGAAGGAAGAAGCTGCTGAAGTGCTTTCGATCGAGGGGCGCGAGATCCGCGTGACGCACCCCGGCAAGCCTTATTTTTCGACCCAGACGAAGCTCTCGAAACTGGACCTCGTACAGTACTACCTGTCGGTCGCGCCGGGCGCTCTCGCCGGGATCCGGGATCGTCCCGTGGTTCTCAAGCGTTTCGTGAACGGGGCCGAGGGCGAGGCGTTCTATCAGAAGCGAGCGCCCTCGGAGCGGCCGGCGTGGCTGCGAACGGTGACGCTGTCATTTCCTTCGGGCCGTACCGCGGAAGAGGTGGTGGTCGACGATGCGGCCGGGCTCGCGTGGATCGTTAACCTGGGCTGTATCGAGCTGCATCCGCACCCGGTACGGTCGGGCGATCTCGATCACCCGGATGAGCTACGGGTCGATCTCGATCCGGGGCCGGGCGTCGGTTGGCAGGATGTGCGGACGGTCGCCCTGGAAGTGAAGTCGCTGCTCGAAGAGATGGGGCTTTGTGGGTGGCCCAAGACCAGCGGCTCACGCGGCATTCACGTGAATGTTCGGATTCAGCCGCGCTGGGCCTTCGGCGAGGTGCGGCGTGCAGCCATCGCGCTATCGCGGGAGGTGGAACGGCGGGTACCGGCACTGGCCAGTTCGAAGTGGTGGAAAGAGGAGCGTCACGGCGTGTTCCTCGACTACAACCAGAACGCCAAGGATCGGACCACGTGCTCCGCCTATTCGGTGCGGCCGCTACCAGACGCCCGCGTGTCCACGCCGCTTTACTGGCATGAGGTCCCCGACTGCGAGCCGGCCGATTTTACGGTGCTCACGATTCCCAAGCGGTTCGCCGGGATGAGCGATCCGCACCGAGACATGGATGTTGCGCCCGGATCGCTCGAAAAGTTGCTGGATCTTGCGGCTAGAGACGAGGCGGCGGGCTTGGGCGACGCACCCTGGCCGCCGCACTTTCGCAAGATGGAGGGCGAGGCGCCGCGGGTGGCCCCTTCGCGCGCCAGGTCCGCCGCGAAGCCGCCACGGGAGAAAATGCCGCTCGTGGTGGTGGCGAACTCTCCCGACAAGGGCGCCGCCCTGGCTGGCCTCCAAAGATGGAAGAGCAAACATGCCGATGTGGCCGACTATCTGGCGGTGGACGACGTGCTGGTGGACTCCATGCGAGGCAGGTCCTCCACCTGGACGCGTGTGCGGGTGAACCTGCGCCACGTGCCCGAAGCGATGCGGCCTGCGCAGGAAACTCCCGACCCGGACGACGACCCCACGCGGGAATGGCGGGAGTGGCGTGCGAAGCGTGCGCCGAAGAAGGAGGCGTGAAGCTCAGTCCGTCGCCTCACCTCCCGCTGGCGAAAATTGCCATCAGTTCCTGCGGGGGAACTACTTCGAGCTGGGCATAGGTGCAGTCGCCCGGCTTTTTGTCCGTGCGCCACCTTCGGAACTGCGCCATGTGACGGAAGCGGGATCCCTGCATGTGCTCGTACGCGACCTCGGCCACCAGTTCGGGCCGCAGCGGTTCCCATGACAGGTCCTTGGCCTGGCTCCAGCGGCTCTGGCCGCCTGGCATGCGATGCTCACCGTCACCGGCTCCCTGTCCATGCTCCGCCCAGAGCTTCCAGGGGTGAGCGGCAAGCGCGTCATGGCGATAGGGGGCGAGAAATTCCGTGAGTTCCCGGCGCTTCTCCTGCGTGAAACTGGCGCAGACGCCGACATGCTGCAGCCCGCCCGCATTGTCGAAAAGGCCGAGCAGAAGGGAACCGACCGCAACTCCCTCGCCGTTCTTGTGCCATCGGAAGCCTGCGACGACGCAATCGCAATCACGCTCATGCTTGACCTTGAGCATCACGCGCTTGTCAGACTGGTAGGCGCCGGATAGCGGCTTGGCCATGACGCCGTCGAGGCCCGCGCCCTCGAAGCGGCGAAACCAGTCCGACGCGACGGCCGAATCGTAGGTTGCGGGCGTGAGGTGAATGGGCGGCGACGCGGAAGACAGCAAGGATTCCAGTTCCTGGCGCCGGCTCTGGAACGGTTCGCCACGCAAGTCCCGGTCACCCTCCGAGAGCAGGTCAAAGAAGACGATGGATGCCGGGATTTGGCGGGAGAGAATCTTCACCCGCGACGCGGCGGGATGGATGCGGAGTTGCAGCGCCTCGAAATCGAGCCCGGTCTCCCTCGCGACGACGATTTCGCCGTCGAGCACCGCTCGTGCGGGCAGATGCGACAGCAGGGGATCGATCAACTCGGGGAAGTATCGGTTCAGCGATTTCTCATCGCGGCTCTGGATCTGGATCTCGTCGCCGTCGCGGAAGACCAGAGCGCGAAAGCCATCCCACTTGGGTTCGAAGATCCATGTTTCGCCAACCGGCAATTCGCCAACCCGCTTGGCGAGCATCGGTAAGATTGGCGGGTTCACTGGGAGATGCACGCCTAATGTTATACCGCGTGTGACGGCGTTGGAAGGCGGCGGTCTTGCCGGCAGTGAACCCATCCCGCCACTGGTCCGACATTTTCGCCATCGACTCGTGTACAGTGAAACGAACATGTGGGGCGCGTTGAGCGATCTGACGAAAAGCACTCTGCTTGTAGTAGGAGCGCTGTTTCCCATCGTCAACCCGGTCGGTAATACTCCGATCTTCCTGTCGTTGACCCGCGGGCTGTCCAGCCGCGGGCGCACCATGCTGGCCAGAATGATCGCTCTAAACGGCCTGATTCTGATCCTGACCTCGATCTTCGTCGGCACCTACATCCTGGCCTTCTTCGGCATCTCGCTGCCTGTGGTGCAAGTCGGGGGAGGGCTGGTAGTGATTTCCACCGGTTGGGCGCTCCTGCGGCAGGCAAGTGATGACGGGACCAGCGAAAAGGATGGCCGCAAGGAGTGCAATGAGGCCGACTACACCCGGCAGGCATTCTATCCGTTGACGCTGCCCCTGACGGTGGGACCAGGTTCGATCTCGGTAGCGATTACGGTCGGCGCAAATCGGCCCGAAGGTGTGGAGGCGCACTGGCCTCTGATCGGAGGGCTGTTGTTGGGGTCTGCGTTGATTGCGGCGTCGATCTATTTGAGTTACCGGTTCGCCGAACGGATCGAGCGCACGCTGGGCGACTCGGCGATGAACGTCATCATCCGGCTGTCGTCGTTCATCCTGGTGTGCATCGGGGTCCAGATTCTGTGGAACGGGCTGAGCGCCCTGTTGCGGACGGTCGTTCGCTAAAGGGAGTGGCACTGAATCGTGGGGCGGACCCCCTGGTCCGCGGCCGACGCCCTCGTCGGCCTTCCGGCATCGGGTCGAATCTGGATTCCGATGGCGACTTCTGGTTGGGTGGGACCAGCGGTCGCGGTTCTCTCCGTTGTCTTCTCTGCGCTTTCTCGGTGCCCTCAGAGGCTCGGCGCAGGCCGCTCCAGCCGCCCCATGAGTGTCCACAGCAGCGTAGCGCAAATCAGCGGCAGAATGCCGAAGCCGATGAAGACTGGCGTGTAGGAGTAGTGGTCCACCACCCACCCTGTGATCAGTGTGAAGAGCATGCCGCCGAATCCCGAGCCCATACTGGCCAGTCCGTAAACTGAAGCCACGGCGTTCTTGCCGAACACATCGGCGGGCATGGCGAGCATGTTGGCGAGGCTGCCGGTATAGCCCAGCATGGCGATCGACACCAGCCCGATCGAGAGGGCCGCATCCCGCACCAGCACGGCCGGGATCGCTGAAAGCATGAGGGCGGCGAAGAACGTGATGGCTGATTTACGCGCCACCGTCAGGGTGCATCCGCGGCTCAGCAGGAAGGCGGAAAGCCAGCCGCCCAGGAGATTGCCCGCGCCGGCTACTGCAAACGGGATCCAGGCGAACTTCCCAATGGCGGCCAAGTTGAAATCGCGGGCGTGCTTCAAGTATTCGGGGAACCAGAAGGTGTAGAACCACCAGACGGGGTCCATGAATACCTTGGCCAGGGTGAAACTCCAGACGAACCGCGAACGGATAAGAGTGAGGACTGGTACGGGGGCGTCAGCCGGGTCTGCTTCCTTCTGGATCGCAGGCACTCCACACTGCGTCGGCACGAGTGCCCGCGCCACGTGGTGCGGCGTACGGTACACCGGACACCAGAACAGGAGCCAAACCAATCCGACCACGCCGATCGCCACGAAGGCCTTTCGCCATCCATAGTGCAGCAGGATGGCCGCGACAATCGGCGGCGCCAGCACCGCTCCCACTGCCGAGCCGGTGTTGAACAGGCCCGAGGCCAGCGCGCGCTCCCGCTCCGGAAACCACTCGGCCACCACCTTCACGCCGGCGGGCCAGTTTCCCGCCTCGCCCATCCCCAACAGAAAGCGGAATGCACCCAGGCTCACCGCGCCCTGAGCGAACGCATGGCAAATCGCGGCCAGCGACCACCACGCCATCGTCAACGCATATCCCAGACGAGTCCCCAGGCGGTCGATCAGCGGTCCGGACGCGCCGTTCATGATGGTGTACGCCAACATGAACGCGAACACCACTCGCGAGTAGTCCACGTTACTCATGTGGAACTGCTCGCGCAGCACGGGCGCGGCCACCGAGAGCGTCTGGCGATCCAGGTAATTGATCACGGTCGCCAGAAACGCGAACGCGATCATCAGCCAGCGGCGCGGGTGAGGCTTCACGCCAGGTCAACCCGCAGGGCTTCGTGGATGAGTACGCGCGGAACGGTGAGATCCAGCCAGCGGTCTTGCGGACGCGCCGGCAGTTTCTCCCCGGACCGCAACAGCGAAACCGAGCGCACCGTCCGGCCTTGCGGAACCCTCACCCGGACCTTCACATCCGCCACCGGGAAGAACTCCTCACGGACACGCAGAAAAAGCGCGGCAGTCCCCAGTAGACCAGCCCTACACCCGCGGCCACGGCGGTGGCGCCATCCAGCAGCAGTTCCTGGCTTTCCACCGGATAACTGAACCATCCGCGCACGCGATCGTCCTTCAAATGTTCGCGGTTGTACTGCGTGTGGGTGCCCACATAGGTCCAAGTGACCTTGCCGGTGGATTGCCCCAACTGCGGTCATGGACGTGCCATCGGCGAACTTCTTGCTCCAACCGGCAAACCGGGGGTCTTTGGACGTCACCTCCATGAAGGGATGGTTGAGCGGGACGTAGGCCACCGTCTTCGAGCCCGCCTGGCGGCACAGGTCGAGGGTGGCGCGAATCGGATCGCCCTTGAGTTCCGGGTGGACGGGATAGCCGGAGGTGGTCGGAAAGTAGGCGTAATACGAGGCCGCCGGGTAGCGGAAGCCGTCGGCATTAAGCTCGCGCGCGATGCGGACGCTCTTCTCGGGTTCGTAATCGAACGACGGGTAGAACGGCGGATTGTACGCTTCGGCGATCAGGATGCGGGTGCTGCGGATCCAGTCGTAGGCGCCCGCTGATTCCGAGGCGGGAAGCTGCGAGGCCGCCAACAGCAGGCCGGCTTGTTCGAAAAGTTGACGTCTGGTGGGTTGCAAACGTCCCTATTATTTCGCCCCAAATTCGGTGTTGTCAAACCGAAAATCTGTTATGGGGCGAAGCAACCTGACACGCTATCCTAAA
Organism: Bryobacterales bacterium; assembly: GCA_003167275.1. Taxonomy (GTDB): domain Bacteria; phylum Acidobacteriota; class Terriglobia; order Bryobacterales; family Bryobacteraceae; genus JAIQFL01. Next base: position 12,641 of record PMTT01000600.1, read on the forward strand.
GCTGTAGAGGAGATCATATGGAAACGATCGTCGCCTTTGAGACCGAAACCCATTTGGCGGAGATTCTTGATCGTGTGGAGCGTGGCGAGTCTTTGACCATCACGCGCCACGGCAAAGCCGTCGCTCATCTGGTGCCGGCCGATAGGCAGCCAACACGTTCCCGCACGGAAGCCATTCGGGAGTTGCGCGAATTCGGCAATGGGCGCCGGCTCGACGGCTTGAAAATCCGCGATCTGATTGACGAAGGGCGCCGGGTTTGAGCCCAGCCCTGGTGGTGGACGCTTCGGCCATTCTGACCTTGTGCTTTGAGGATGAGGATAGCGCTTGCGGACAGCGGGTGTTGGATGCAGCCGAGGCAGGGGCAAGCATAATCGTCCCAAGCCTTTGGCTGCTGGAAGTTGGCAACGGCCTCATTGTGGCGGAACGGCGCGCCAGGCTAAAACCCGATGAGATTCCCAGATTCCTGTCTCTGCTGAAAGACCTGGCCATAAAGCTCGATCAGCGGAGTTTTGCCTATACGATGGAAACGATTGTCCCCATGGCCCGCAAGCATAAGCTTACCGTCTATGAGACCGCATACCTGGACTTGGCGCTCCGCGAGGGTATTCCGCTGGCGACAATCGATAAGCGCCTGGCTGACACGTGCAAAGCAGCCGGCGGGAAGCTCTTATGCGCCTGAACGGCCCCACCCGGATACACAGAAAGCTCGTGGCGCGGTTCGCTAGAAGCTCTTGACGCATCCGTCGCAGACCGGCCAAATCGCGCCAGCGGCAAGCACCGCCAGGGGATGTTCGAGCAGCGAGAACCCCGGAAGCGCACAAGCATGGGGTCTGGCGCAAAAGTCAGTCACCGCCTTTGAAAATATTCTCTAACCGCATGTTGCAAAAGTACTTGCCCGCGTTTTTTAGCTCCTTGACAACCCTCGTTTTTGGGACCCCCGCATTACAATAGAGTTGTGTCGCGTCAGGTTGAGTGAGGCCGCCGTAACAACCCGCGACTCGGATTCCCCCAAATCTTTCCAGGCGGGGAGGCACACCGCATCGATCGATGCGGGTTTTCTCGAATAAGTGGTTTGTTTCCCACAAATCTTGCCGATTTTCCGCATCGATCGATGCGGCGCGCCGAAGACTGGCCTCCTTCGGTTAAGCGTGCCGCCCCGGTCCTCACCTCCTGGCACTATCGCCGCGTCGTGATCTCCGCTACCGCTTGCGCCAATCCGTCCGACGTCGCCGCAACGTGAATCTTTCCCGCCTGGCCGCGCTCTGAACGCACGATCAGCAGGGCCATGCCGCTGAAGGCCTTGCGATGGTCGGCATTGAATAACTCCGTGGTCGCCGCATTGCCGTTGTCTACCGCGCGGAGGCTGCCTGCGCCGGTAACAGCGAAATGCACCAGGTTGTCCGCCTCTGGACATAGATTGCCGTCCTTGTCTTCGATGCGGACGGTCACGAAGGAGAGGTCGTCGCCATCGGCCTGGATGGTCGCGCGGTCGGGTACCAACTTGACTCGCGACGGAGCGCCGGCGGTGCGAACCTCATCCACGGCCACCTGTTTGCCATCCACGTATGCGACGGCCTTCAGTGTCCCGGGTTGATAAGGAACCTGCCACATCAGCCGGTACTTGCTCAGGTACTTGCGGTCCTGACTCACATTCGCCCCTACCGGCAGTTCCACGGGTTCGGAGAAGCGCTTCTTGCGCCCCAGTGACTTGCCGTTGAGGAACAGTTCGATTTCGGCGCCATTCGAGTAAACCATCACGGGAATGTTCTGGCCCTCGCGGCCCTTCCAATTCCAGTGCGGCAGCACGTGTACCATTGGTTTTTTGGTCCAGACACTTTGATACAGGTAGTAGCGATCCTTGGGGAATCCGGCGAGATCGATCATCCCGAAATACGAACTGCGCGCCGGCCAGTCAGTGTCGTTGGAGCCACGGCCGTTGAAATACGGAGTGGGCTCGCCGATATAGTCGAATCCGGTCCAGACGAATTCGCCCAGCAGATTCGGGAACTTGTCCTGCACCTCGAACTCCACGTCGGGACAATAGGCCCACGGCGGAGCGATGACGTCATAGCTGGTGAGCTGCAGCGACGGATGCTTATCGTACTTCTCGATGGGCAGGTGGTAGACGCCGCGCGAACTGACACATGAGGCGGTCTCCGAGCCGTACAGGATCCAATTCGGATGTTCCTTCAGGTAATGCTCGTATTGCGTGGGCTTGTAGTTGATTCCGGGAATATCCACGTTCGCGGCTAACTCATTGCGGATGGCCTGATCCGGGTTGTTGAATGCGGAGGTGGTCGGCCGCGTGGGGTCTTCCTGGTGGAAGAAGCCGGTCAGGCGCTTGGCGATCACGGCGCCATCGGGGCTGCTCTGCTCGGGGATCTCATTGCCGATGCTGTACATGATGACGCTGGGGTGATTGCGGTCTCGCCGCACCATGTCGCGGACATCGCGCTCGGACCATTCGTCGAAGTACTTGTGGTAGTCGTTCTGCACCTTCTGCCGGCGCCACATGTCGAAGGCCTCGTCCATCACCACCACGCCCAGCCGGTCGCAGTATTCGAGTATCTCGGGAGAAGGCGGATTGTGACTGGTGCGAAGGGCATTGACTCCTGCCCCCTTCAGGATCTGCAACTGCCGCTCGGTGGCGCGGCGGTTAACGGCCATTCCCAGGGCGCCCAAGTCGGAATGGTCGCAGACCCCTTGTAGCTTCACGTGCCGGCCGTTCAGCAGAAAGCCCTTGACCTTATCGAACTCTATGGTGCGAATGCCGAATGGCGTCACATACCGATCCACCACCTTCTTATTGACATCCATCACTTCGCTGACCAGCGAATACAGCGACGGATGATCGATGTCCCAGCGCTGGGGACGGTTCACGGTGAGTTTCGTCTCCACCGTCTGCGAGCCGCCGGCAGGGATGTCGGCAGCGTCGCCGTTACGGCTCACCATCTTCCCGGATGGGTCCAGGATGGTGGTCTGAAGGATCATCTTGGCTGACTCGTTGGTGCGATTGCGGAGCTCCGTCTTCACCGTCACCGTGCCCTTGTCGTCGGTGACTTCGGGCGTTGTGATGTAGGTTCCCCAGCGGCCCACGGACACCGGGCCGGTGACATCCAGCCACACGTTGCGATAGATCCCTGCGCCGGGATACCAGCGCGACGAACGCTCCTCGGGGGTCAGGCGGACGGCCAGCACGTTTTCCTGGCTGCCGAAGTGGAGGTGGGGCGTCAGGTCGAATGAGAATCCGCTGTATCCGTAGGGACGCCCGCCGAGGTCCTGTCCATTGATCCAGACGTGCGCGTTGGACATCGCGCCGTCGAACTCGATGCTGAAGTAGCGGTCCTTGGCGGTATTCGGGAGCGTGAAGGACTTGCGATACCAGCCGGTCCCGGAGATCGGCAGGGCGCCGGTGTGGGGATTGATTTTGGGATCGAACGGTCCCTCGATGGCCCAGTCGTGGGGCAGGCGGATTTCGCTCCACTGCGAGTCCTGGAAGTCCGGACGCTCCGCGCCGGCGGCTTCCCCCTTGAAGAAGCGCCAGCCCTCGTTGAAGCTGAGGCGGCGTTCTCCCGAGATCTGGACAGCGGTGGCGGCGGCACCGGCGGGAATCACGGACAGGAACCACAAGGCACAGAGGCCGGCTGTGACGAATCGGCTGGCGTTACTCATTCACGCTCCTTAAAAGAGGTTCGAACCCTATTCTAGCGGAATTACGTAGGGCCCGTCGGCCGATCCGAGCCGCGACCAGACGCGACCGGATGCCTTGTTAAAGGTCCGGAACGGTGGCGGCGCAGTCAACGAACGCTCCCTCACGCCCTCCCGGTCGTGGTCAGATGGCGCTCGGCAACGCGGTGCTTCATGCCCGAGCTTTTCGACGTTCACTTAACGAAGAGCACCGACTTTTGCTTCTTGTTCAAGTAATCGTAGGTAACTTGAAGGTTGGGCTTGTCGAGCCGCGCCCGGAAGGCATAGATTTGGTCACGGCGATCGAAGCAGAAGGCCTGGTCAGAATCTGTGCGGGAGGGCAGGGCCCCAAGAACCTTCAGCGTAGTTTGGCTGCAGATCTCAACCACCCAATCGTTATCGAGATTGACAGCGTACTTAATCAGCTTGCCGGCGAACCAGCTCGCCACGACACCAGTGACTACGTTGTCGATGGTTGTGGGCTTGTCGGTCAAGGCGATGTCGAGTAGTACACCGACTGCCTCGATCGTTTTGACGACGATAGTCTGAGGTGCTTTGAAAAGAAAGAACGCGATGGCTTCCAAGGTATAGTCCTCATCGCACCGGCCGGACGCGTTGGCCGACCATGCGGCTTTATTCGCCTGTTCGATGGCCACTCGACAATCTTCTTCGATTGCGGCCTGGTAATCATCCAGCGGGGTCTGAACCATGAGACTAAACGAGTCAGGATCAAAGTCTACATAGCCGGTAGTTGGCGCCAGACGGTCCGAAGCTGGGATGACGGCCCGAATGCTGTACATCCCTTGGTAGTACCAGAGGGTTTTGTCGTTTTTTTGAACGAGAAACTCCTGGAAAGGGTCGATAATCAAAGACATTCGTTTGTGTCCTTTCCGAAGATTTCACCGTTACAAGTGTAACGCTCCTCCGCCTTTCCGGCGAAGAAACATGAATGACGTCGATCTGCGGAGCGCGTGTGCCCCTGGACTCCCTCCGCCGTTTCCCATTGGACCGTTAGCTTGCTTCCGTGTTACAAATAGCAAAACAGCGTTCTGCTATGCCGACCCGGACGAACCACAGCCGGTACCTGATCAAGTCGCTGGTGCATGCGTCGGAAGTGCTCTCCGCCTTCCGCTCGGAGGGCGAGGTGCTCCGCCTCCGCGATGTGGTGGCCCGTACCGGTTTCAACAAAGGTATGTGTTTTCGCCTGCTCTACACCCTCCATTCGTGCGGTTTCCTGGAGAAAGTCGGCGAGAATCAATACCGTGCGGTGTCGGAGATCCGGACCAACCGGAAGTACCGGATTGGGTATGCGGCACAAGGACAGGATTCGTCGTTCCCGCGGGAGGTCGCGTCCAGCCTGGTGCAGGCCGCCGAGAGCGCACACGTCGAACTGGTGGTGGTGGACAACCGCTACAACGCCAAGACCGCGGTGCGCAACGCCGATCAACTGATCCGGGAAGAAGTCGACCTGGTGATTGAGTTTCAAGCCGACGACGCCGCGGCGCCGGCCATCACGCGGAAATTCATGGAAGCCAACATTCCCATGATCGCGATCGACATTCCGCACCCTGGCGCGACCTATTTCGGCGCGAATAACTATGAGGCGGGACTGATCGGAGGCCGGCACCTGGGGCGCTGGGCCAATAAACATTGGGAGGGCGTGGTGGAGGAGATTGTCATGGTCGAAATCTCCCGGTCGGGCTCGGTCCCCCAACAGCGGATTGGCGGAATGCTGGCGGGCATCAATGAGACCCTGCGCCACACGGATACGCGCACCATCCACCTCGATGGGGACGGGCAGTTTCGGACCACGCTCGAAGGCATCCGGAAGCATTTGCGGACTTCCAAGGCGAAGCGCATTCTGGTGGGTGCGGCCACCGATCCGAGCGCTCTCGGCGCCCTGCGGGCCTTTCAGGAGGCCGGGCGGACGGCCGACTGTGTGGTGGTGGGGCACAATGCGGAGCCGGACGGCCGCGCAGAGTTGCGCGAGCCGCGGACGCGCCTGATCGGCTCGGTAGCGTACTTTCCGGAGAAATACGGGCCTGGCGTGATTCGCCTGGCGCTCGATATTCTGGCGCGCAAGGCCACGCCACCCGCGATGTTCATCCGGCATTTGCTGATCACGCCGGAAAACGTGGATCACTTCTACCCGAACGATACGTTGATGGGTCTGAGCCGGACGGGGCCTGGCGCATAGTGGCACGGGCATTCTTGCCTGTGTTGGTTTTCCGGGAGAAATCGGCCCTCGCGCAAAAGCCCACTCAGCAAGAACAAGAAAACCCACACAGGCAAGAATGCCCGTGTTACTGCACCGGCCAGATTCGTACCGTCATGTCGAAGCTTCCCGAGACCAGGGATCCGCCATTCAGGAAGCAGACCGAGCGCACCGTGCGGCCGTGACCTTTCAGCGTCGAGATCAACTTCATCCCGGCAACGTCAATCACTTTCACGTCGTTGTCGTGGCCCGCGGCTGCAATCTTCGTGCCGTCCGGCGAGAAGGCGAGCCCGTTGGCCTCCACGCCCGCAACCGAACCCGTCTCCTTACCGTCGGCCGTGGAGAACAGGCGCACGGTATCGCCGAGAGCCGCGGCGAGCGTCTTGCCATCGGGCGAAAACGCCACGGCTCGCACCATGGTGCCGGGCTGCATCTTGAGCCCGGCTTTCTTTAAGGCGACATTGTACAGGTACAGATTGCCACCCGACGTTCCACCGGCGAACCAACGCCCATCGGCGGAAAACGCTCCGGCCGAGTAGACATCGAGCGGCGTCTTGGTGACGCCCTGCGGCGCTCCCGTGGCGGCATCCCACATGCGCATCCCGCCATCCAGGCTGAAGGTCATCAAGGTCTTGCTATCCGCGGTGAACCCGGTCGCGATGACGGCAGCCTCGTGGCCTTCGAGCACCTTCACCACCTTGCCGGTGGAATCCAGCAGATTCACCTTGTGATACCGTTCGCCGGAAGCGATCCGCTGGCCGTCGGGCGAGATGCTCACGGACATCACGGCGCCACCACCCGCCGGCGAGGCAATTTCCTGCTTCGCCGCAACGTCCCACAAGAAGGTCTTCTCGTCCTCCGCTCCGGAGGCGATCATTTTGCCATCCGCCGAACACGCGACCACATTGACGTCGCGAGTATGTCCGGCCAGAGCCACCGAGTCCTGACCGAAGACGATACCCGACACCAACAGAAAACCCAAACCGTATTTCAGCATCACCATGTTTCCCCTATCGCGACGAATCGCCCAATTGTGTAGACGGCGAAAAGACGGGATATTCCCATCCGCCGCCGCCACGGCCCGAACTCTGGTGGGGCCGACACCCTGGTCCGGTGCCGACACCCTCGTCTGTTGCGCACTTCGAAACGGGCGGCGCTGGATGCGGGCGCCAAAACACGCTCGTGGCGTCGTGCCGGTTCCGCTCTGAGCCTAATCCCACAAGCACTTGCGAGCACCGGACCACATCGTGGCCGTTTTGCGATGCGAACCGCCGCGCCTCACTTCGAAAAACCTTGTCATCCCCTCACTCGACCGGTATTCTATAAGGTCAAATGGCCCGGTGTGCTTTTAGACTGAGGATCAAGAAGGAGGCCGTCGAGGAGTATGAGCAGGAGCATACTCGCGTCTGGCCGGAACTGCTCGCGAAACTGAAGGAAGTCGGGATCTCCGACTACTCCATTTTCCGGCAGGACCAAGACCTGTTCCTGTGCATGCGGGTGGATGATTTCAACCGCGCATGGGACGCCTTGGATCACGATCCCGTCAACCAGCGCTGGCAGCAGGCCATGAGCCGTCTTTTCGAGCCCCTGCCGGTTCCCCCGGGTCAGCGCTTCGCCATGATGAAGGAAGTCTTCTTCCTCGAATAGCGCCCCTCCTCAAGACCCCTTCGAAATCGGTCACGGCGCCTGGATCCGGCTTCGCCGCAAGCCCGTCACAATGCAGTGATTCTAACCCCTGGCGTTTGGAGCACGAAAAAGGCCGGCTCCCTCCAAAGGGAAGCCGGCCTTGACCGGACCGCTTACCGGATCGCGATCAGAAGATGTATTTCAGCGTCAACTGCAGGCGCCGCGGATAGCCCGCTTGATTCGACGCCACAACCGTGCCAAATGTTGTCGATGTGGGCGTCAGGACCGGCGCCGGGAATCCGGGGTGGTTGAAGGCGTTGAGGGCCTCCGCCCGGAACTGGAGGTTTCGGGTCTCCGTGATACGGGTGTTCTTGATCAGCGCGAAGTCCACGTTGTTGGTGTTCCGGCCGCGGATCTGAGAGAAACGCAACGGGAAAGTTCGCAGATTGTTCACCAACTGGTCGGCCGAGGCGGTGTCGAATCCTTTGGTATTGAACCAGTGATCGACCGTGCGCTGGTCGGCGGGCAGGAGGATGTTCGCGGGATCGCCGACGTACAGCACGTTGCCCCAGCCCAGCGGAAAGCCCACCTGGTAGCTGAAAATCCCGGTCAGTTGCCAACCACCCACCAGCCGCGATACCACCGGGTTGACATTGCTCAGGAACGGTTTGTTCTTGCCGAACGGCAGTTCCGTAACGCTGCTGATGGAGAAGCGCTGCGGAACATCCTGATCCGAAATCACCCGGACCGGGAACGGGTCCGCGGCATTCAGGAGTTCATCGGCCTGCATGAATTTCGAATAGGTGTAGTTCCCCGAAACCGAGTAGCCCTTGGAGAATCGCTTCTCGATCGACATCACGAAGGAGTGATACCAGGAGTAACCCTGGTTCCTCGAAGTCTGTACCGAACCGAACTCGGGGTACGGCACAAGCAGGCTGGACCGCGCGATCGTGGTAACGGAGAAGATGGACTGCGTGTTGCCCGGCACCAGGTTGTAGAACGGATTGGGCACCGTGCCCGTGAGGTAGTTGTTGCAAGTGTTGTCGCGGAACGGACTGGTGCACAGGTACTGGTCCGGCAACGAGTTCATGTTGACGATGTTGGGATTGCCCGTGGGATTGAGGTCGATGTGGATGCTCTTGTTGCCGGTGTAGTTGGCGTCTACGAGGATGTTGCCCC
>PMTT01000600.1:21410-25967 GCA_003167275.1 Bryobacterales bacterium
AGGAAGCCATAGAACATTCCGAAGCCGCTGCGCAGCACCGTGTTGGGATCGATCTGGTACGCCAGGCCGATCCGCGGCATCAACTGCGTTTTAGGCGTATTGTACAAGCCGGTCGGGTTGCCGTTCAAACCTGCGAAGGTCAGGCCGCCGCTAGCTTGGATGGTGGAGATCTGGGTAATCAGCGACGCGTCGCTGGCCGCGAAGTTCTTGGCTGCCTGCGCCGAGAACGGCTGCACGTAGGTGGGGTCGAAGCTCAGAACGCTCCGGTTGTAGCGCTCGTGGAGGGGTTGCTCGAACTCATATCGCAAGCCCAGGTTCAGCGTCAGTTTGGGTGAAACTTTCCAATCGTCCTGCGCGTAGAAGCCCCAGGAATTGGACTGTTCCGCGTAATCCGCCGAGCGGGCCACATTGCTCGAACTGGTCGGCAAACCGAGCAGGAGAGCCGCAACGGACTGGCCGATGCTGCCGGGTGAAGCCGCCGCATTGTCGAGCGGGCCACGCGTCCAGGTGGAATCGAAATTGAACGTGCCGGTTTGCTGGAAGCCAAAGAATTTGTCGGTTTCCTGGTAAGCGCGGAATTCCAGGCCGGCGCGAATGGCGTGTTTGCCGGCAGCTTTCGTCAGGTTGGCCTTCACGGTGTGATTCATCACCGGCCGGTCCTCACCCGCCGCCGAGCCGGTAGGAATGTAGCCGGTCATGTTGAACTGCGGGAACGACGCGATGCTTTTGGGGATCTGGCTGGCATACGACGACGGGAAGCCCAGACTGGTGAGATCGAACCCGTCCGCATCGGGATTCCCATTCTGATACCGGATGAAGCGGTTATAGCTGTAGCCTACGTTGAGCACCGTGGTCGGCGAGAGCGTAATGACGTCGTCGAAGACCGCCGCGCGGGAGAGGAACTTGAACGACACGCCGGTTGCGGCGTCGTTGAAGTAGTTGTTATAGAGGCTGTCGCGGCGATAGATGCTGGCGCGTACAAAGATGCGCTGCTTGTCGCTGATGTTGTGGTCCACGCGCCAGGAGTGATTGTAATACTTGGCCTTCTCCGTGACGCTGGAGTCCACCATGTTCTTGAGGCCGGACGCGTCTCCGGCGCTGAGAGGAGTCGGGAAATAGCTAAGGGCCTTGACGCCCACCGGATTGAACAGCGAGGTGGGAATGATGTTATTGGGAAAGGGATCTTCCTGGTAACGCCCCGCAGTTGATGCCGCGCGCCGCGAGAGCGGGTTGTAGATCTGGTAGCTCGAGCCGGTGCCCGGCACCTGGAGCAGCGCCGAAAAGTCGCCGGCTTTCTCTGCCGTCGAGGGAACTGTGTAGGTAGAATCGTCATGCCGCGGCCGGGAGTCGTGGATACCCTCATAGCCCCATTCGAAGAACGTCTTGTTTCGGCCGTTGTAGACTTTCGGGATGATCACCGGGCCGCCGAACGCTCCGCCCCAGCGATTGAAGAGAAAGTCCGGACGGGGCTTGCCCTGCTGGTTGTTGAAGAAATCGTTGGCCCAGAAACTGGGCCGCTGTACCGTGTAGCCAGCGGCTCCGTGGAAGAGGTTGGTGCCTGATTTCATGCTGATATTCGTAACGCCGCCCTGCGTCTGACCGAATTGTGCGTCAAACGTGGCGGTCTGCACCTTGAACTCCTGCACGATGTCGGTGGGAGGCACGTAAGAAGCAATCACCTGGTTCCCGTTGGCCGTAGCGGTGGTTGGCGCGCCATCCAGCGTAACGTCGCCCAGATTTCCGCGCGATCCCGCCATGGCGTATCCCACAATGTGGGTTGGCTCGAAGGGCCGATCCAGCCGCGCATCGCCGGTGAACGCTACACCCGCGGCGGCGCCGATCAGCTCAAATGGGTTGCCGTAAGACAGAGGCAGGTCCGCGACGCGCCTCGAGTCCATGACCGTTCCCACCGAGGCCGACTCGGAATTCAGCAGCGGCGTCTCGGCCGTGACCGTGACCGACTGGTCCGAGGAACCGATCTGCAACTCCATGTTGACTTCCAGTCGGTCCGCCACGCGCAACTCGATGTTGCTGCGCAACGCCTGCTTGAACCCCTGCGACACGGCTTCCACCGAATAAAGCCCGGGAATCAAAAAGGTGGCCTGATAGATGCCATCCTGGTTGGTTGTGAGGTTGGCTTTAGTTCCCATGGCGGTGCTCGTGACCACCACGGTAGCGCCTGGAATGACTGCGCCGGACGGGTCCGTAACCCGGCCGGAAATTGTGCCGCGGGTTTCTTGCGACCACCCCAACCCGCAAAGCACGGTCGATACCGCCATCAGCGATAAAATGCGACGTAGCATTTCAACTCCTTCTATTCGTGTTTTCCCGATGCGAAATCGGGCGTTGGCTGCGAGTCGCTACACTTCTGATAACAGACCCCACCTCAACGCCGGCTCGCCATTTGACTAACCCTGAGCGCTCCCAGGAGGGTTAACACAACACCCTCACCGGCAAACGCGCTCCTTTTCCCCGTTCAAATCTGCGTGTCTAGTATATTTCTAATTGAAGATATTAAGTACTCAAGATATTATTAGCTTAATATGTTTGCTGCTGCAAAACGCATGCCGCTGGCGGGAGCGCGAGTTAAATCCTTTGCTTTCCGTCAAATGGCCAGCGCCTGAAGAGGTTGGCAGGCGGTGGTTTCAGAAGAATTCACGAGTGTGTGTTTTAGCATGCGAAACAGTGCCGAGCTGGAAGCGCGAAATCCCGAAGCGGTTACTCGGCCTGCGCCGCCACCAGTGGCGGGGAACCCTCCTTTTCTGCTAACGTCGGCCTCATGGGTACTGGCAAATGGCTGTGTCTTGCGTTGGGCATGGCTTTCGCACTCACGGGGCAACAGACGCTCGACCCCGACGAATTTCGCGCCCACAGCGGACCGTATGTGCCGCCCCCGCCACCCAACACCCTGCGGACGGAAGTGAAGCTGGTGGAAGTCCCGGTCGTCGTGCGGGACGGCAAGCACAGCGCCATCGCAGGCCTCAAGCAGAGCGATTTCCAGGTCTTCGATTCGGGAAAAGAGCAAACCATCACGACGTTCTCCGTGGAAAGCGGCCCGGCGGCTGCCGCACCCGTCCCCGCCGAGACGCCTGCTGCCGATCACACTCAGCCCGCAGCGGCCGCTCCCGCACCGACGGCCGAAGCTCAACATCCGCGATTCATCGCGCTCTGTCTCGACAACCTCAGCACGCCCTTTGCCGACCTCAGGCGCACCAAAACAGCGGCCGAGAAATTCGTCAAGACCGGCCTCGCACCGGGGGATCGCGTGGCGGTAGTCACCACGGCCTGGACGGAGCCGACCATCACGTTCACCGACGAGGTGCCCAAACTCGTCGAGAGCATCGAGAAGGTGACGCCGCAGCAGAGATTCTCCGACAACGACACCTCACACTGTCCTCGGATCACTGCCTACCAAGCCTACTTGATCTACAACCACCTGGACAACGACACTCTGGAAGGCGTCGCGCAAGAGGACATGGGCTGCAAGCACATCAGGCATGACGAGGCGGTCCAGGAAGTTACCAGCATGTCTCACATGATTTGGGAACACTCGCTCGCCAACTCGCGGAACGCTCTGTACAGCATCGGCGGGGTGGTGGACTCGCTCGGGAAGCTACCCGGGCGCCGCATGTTGCTGTTGGCGTCGTCGGGCTTCCTGTCTGGGAACCTGGAGGATCTCCTGGACGACATGGCCACCAAGGCGCTGCATGCGGAGGTCGTGATCAACGCGCTCGACTCCAAGGGGCTTTACACTCTCACACCGGGACGGCCCATCGATGCACAGCCGGTGCGCAGCAGGTCGCAGAAAACCCAGATCGCCGAAGCCAGCATCCAGAGCCGCCAGGAATCCGCCAAGGACGATGGCATGGCGATGCTCGCCCTGGGGACCGGCGGCGCTTTCTATCACAACAGCAACGATCTGGACAAGGGTTTTCACGAACTGGGAACCATTCCCGACGTGATGTATGTGCTGGGCTTCTCGCCTTCCGATGCGACGCCGGACGGCAAGTATCACAGTCTGAAGGTGAAACTGGCGCCCGGACACCATTATTCTCTGCAATCCCGGCTGGGGTATACCGCGCTCACGAAAACGCCGCCGCCCGAACAGCGGCAGCCGTCCAAGCTGGACACGGAAGCACTGGCCTCGGACACGCTCGCACAGGTGCCGGTCACGCTGGGTTCAAAGCCCGGTACTTCGGAGAACGGCAATCCTGCTCTGACTGCCGTGTTGCACCTGGATCTCAATCGGCTGAAGTTCGATACCAGCGCGGACCGCCATGCGCTGAAGCTCAAGTTCGTGATAGCGGTATTAAATGCGAGCGGCGCTTTCATCGCGGGCACGCAGGGAGAGATCGAACTGGCCCTGAAGCAGGCCAGCTTCGACGCGCTCGCAGGCCAAGGGATGAATGTCCTTTTGCCGTTGCATGCGCCTCCCGGGACCTACACATTGCGCGGCGTAGTGCAGGAAAGCCTGGAGGGCAAAATGAGCGCCTCAAGTTTGCCGGTGGAGATGCGGTGATGGTGGCAGGCTTCGCTGTCCCAAGGCGCCGTCTTTGC
>PMTT01000600.1:25996-33360 GCA_003167275.1 Bryobacterales bacterium
GCCGCCGAGGCCGCCAGCACCAGCAGCAAGCCCATCCCGAATGCCACGACGTCGAATGCGCCAAACATGCTCATGTCCATCTGGGAAGCTAACAGGCGGAGCAAACCCAACGCTCCAACCGCGCCAATCGCCGCACCGATTATCGACAATCGCAGCGATTGTCCGAGGATGATCCCCGCCGCGCGGCCCGGCCTCGCGCCAAGGGCGATCCGGATCCCGATTTCTTTGGTGCGCTGTTGCAACAGGTACGACAACACCCCGTAAAGTCCGGAGAGCGTCAGCAGCAACGCCAGTCCGCCCACTGCCGACAAGATCCAGTACATGGCGCGCCAGGGGTAGAGTTCCAAATCCACGATCTCGTCCATCGTGTGGACCTCTTCCGCTCCACCTGGCAAGGACGCCTGCAAAGCGATGTCGAGCCGTGACCGCGCCGCGTCGCCATCGCCTCTGACACGCACCAGCAGCACGCTGTCGGGCGCCTGAAGCGCTCGTGGAAAATAGATGCAGGTGTGGTCCACCCTTCCATTTCCCACCCATCCGTTCACCGCATCGCGCGCAATTCCGATCACGCGCGCCATCGCGAACTCAGGCGGGGGAGCATGGAGTTGCGCGAACTGGCGGCTTCGCGAGGAGTCTTTCTGAATCCGAAAGGACTGGCCCAGCGCATCGCGCCCGGGCCAAAGCACCTGAGCCGTGTGTTGGCTGATTAGCACGTAGGCATTGAATAGCGTGAACAGCGCCGTGTTGAGACCCAGCGCCAGGGCAATGGTGGCGATCACGGTGATGGTGAAGGCCGGCGTGCGCAGGAAGCCGCGCAGGGCATAGCGCGTATCCTGGGCGAGGGCTTCAATCCAGGCGAGGCCCCGCCGGTCGCGGCACTCTTCCTTGAACTTCTCGAATCCGCCGAACTCGACGGCGGCGTTGCGCGTGGCTTCGCGCGCGCGCCCATCCCGGCATGCATGTTCTTGCAAGCTTCCATGGCGAGGTGGAATCGCAGTTCCTCGTCGAGTTCACTCTCGACGCGACGACGGAACAGGAGGGCGCGCAGGCGGAGATGGAAATCGGTCCAGTTCATATCAAGCGAGCTCCAATACGCGGCCGATGGCGGCAGTGAGGCGGGCCCACTGGTCGGCCTCCAGTTGCAGTTGCTTCTTGCCGGAGGCGGTCAGGTGGTAGAAGCGGGCGCGCCGCCCCAGTTCGGAAACGCCCCACTCGGCCTTGATCCAGCCCTGGTGCTCAAGACGGTGGAGAGCCGGATAGAGCGAGCCCTGGTTAACCTGCAGGACGTCCTCCGAGATCTGCTGAATGCGCTCCGAGATGGCCCACCGATGCATAGGCTCGGTCTGGAGCGCGCGGAGGATCAGGAGGTCAAGCGTGCCTTGCAGAAGATCGAGCCGGGACGGTTGCTTCATGATGTCGGATGCCCACAATAGGGTAAGAACGGATTGTTGTCGGATGTCAACAACAAAATGGCACTATGCCACTTGGGAAGACATCCATTCGCGCATTGAGCGATAGGTGCGGTCACCCCTGGAAGCTTCGGCAATGAGGTTATGGATATGACCCGCGAGTTCGCGTGCGGCTACGTCCTCGGATTCTGCGAGATCCCACAAAACGGGCACGAGCCAATCCTCGAACTCATGGAGCTGGGAAACCCCATTCAGGAATTGCAACAGGTGTTGTTGAATCTCTAGTTCTGAAGCCATGACCAAGCATACTGGCGCTATTGCATGCGCCAGGATCTGTACCGAGCTGGCCGGCAAGGTGGGGCAAAGGCACGAAATCTTCAAGCCCTTGCACCCACACCGGCCAGGAGGCCCGTGTTACTGCACCGTTTCGATTTCGGTCTTCACTCGCGGGGGATAGACGTACGGGGTCACCAGGCTTTCCGCCCCGTCGCTGCCGATGGCTTTCACGCCGAACTTCGCATCGTCAATCGAAACGTCCTTCATCGTAAACGTGGTCACCTTGCCGACGTAGATTTCCTGCTCCCAGTAAGGCGCCGTAGTGGATCGGACCACCACGGTGTAGCCCTTGACGTCTTCTTCGGGACCGGCGGGCCGCCACGAAAGTACCGCGTCGTACCCCGATCCCCGGGCAATCATCGGTTGGGGCCGCCGGCCGCCGGCTGCTCCACCACGGCCGCCGGCGTTGGCGCCGTCGCCTGCGCCTGCTCCGCCCCGTCCGCCACCAGTCGCGCCCTCGGCGGTTCCTCCAGCACTCGCGTTGGCACCTCGCCCGCCGCCCGCGTTAGCCTGCGTGTTCGCGCCATCAGTCGCCCCGCCTCTTGCGCCGCCTCGCGCACCCGGAGCCCGCGTCACGATCGGAGCCTTCGGCGCGAGCGCCAGGCTGGCCGCCACGGCCGCGTTCACCCTGGCGACTTTGGTGGTGTACGGCACCGACATGTTCTCCAGAAGGTCGGTGGCACGGTGCTGGTTAGCGTAGATCTCGTTCGGCGTGGAGAAGCGGACGGCAGCGTAGCCTTCCCACTGGAACGGAGTGTGGTCGCCGCCGCGGCCGAGACGGTCGCCCATGAATACCGTATCCACCTTCATGGCCGGGATGTAGCGCTCCGCCACATCGCGGGCATAGCGCGACAATTGCTGCGAAGGCGAATCCGGACTCTCGTCGCTGTAGACGCTGACCGAAGTGTTGCCCATGCGGCCATTGCCGGAGGTGTCGGTGCCGATGATGTCGTTATTCAGCACGGCCTCGATCATCAGGTTTTCTTTATGAGACTTGACGGCCTGCAGCGAGCTTCCGATGAGACCCTGTTCCTCGCCCGCGAACGCCACGAAGACCAGCGTCTTGTCGAACTGGTACTGGCTCATCACACGCGCCAGTTCCATTACGGCAGCGGTGCCGCTGCCATCGTCGCACGCGCCGGGCGCTGGCAACTCGGCGTTCTTCTCCTGCTGCTCCAGACTCAGGGGCGCTTGCGGCGCGCGTTCGCCAGGGGGCGCCGGCGCTGCATCCGTGCCCGGACCTGCCGGCGCTCCAGCGGGCCGAGTCCCCAGGTTAAGCGAGTCGTAGTGGCCGCTGATCAGAATCTGCGTCTCGGGCATCTTGGTGCCGGGCAGCACCGCGATCACGTTGTACAGGTCCACATCCTTGAACACGCGCTGCCCTTGCTTCTTGACGCGGTACTTGTCGAAACGAACCTGCAGCTTGGGGCTGTAGCCCTGCATCTCCTTCAGGATCCACTGCCGGGCAGCGCCCACTCCGTGCGCCGGGTCGTCCGGATTCGACATGGTATTGCGGGTTCCGAAGCTGACCAACTTCTCCAGGATGGCCTTGATACGGGCTTCGGAAACTTCATCCACAATTTTCCGAATCTGGGGATTGAGAGCCTTCTCATCCGCGTTGGTGAAAGCGGCGCTCACGCACAGGGCTGTAGCGATAGCGGCAAGTCGTCGAAAGCTTTGCATTTGAGATCTAGAATACCTTATTCTTCGCGCAGAATTTCGAGCGGCTTCCGGCCCAGGACGCGGAAGCTCGCCGCCCACCCGGCACCGGCGGCCACTACCGCGGCGATCACAACGGTCAGCAGGTGTGCCGGCACATCCAAGTGGAATTCGATCTCCAGCAGCCGCTTCAGCACCAGTGCCGCGAAGGCCGAGGCCAGCAGGCTGCCCATCAGCCCGGCCACCGCGCCCAACGCCAGGAACTCCACCGTGAAGATCCAGGCGATGCGGCGCCGCGTGGCGCCCAGGGTCTTCAGGATCACCACCTCGCGCATCCTCCGGAAGCGCGTGCCGGCGATGCTGGATGCCACCATCACGGCGCCCGCCAGAATGGTGAACGCGGAGATGAAGCGGATCACCATCGCGATTCGCTGCACCACGTCTTCCACGATCTGCATCACGTCCGCGATGTTGACCACCGTGACCGTCGGGAAGCGCTCGTAGACCACGCGTTGCAGGCCGGCCACATCAGGCGGCCGGACGCGCGCGCTGCCGTAGTAGACGGCGGGCAAACCGGCCAGTTGTCCGGGACTGAAGACGAACTCGAAGCGGGCGCTCATGCGGACGGATTCGGTGCGCTGGATGCACGCCACCTTGTTGCGCAGGGCGTGGCTCCAGATGTTCCAATCCACTACGGCGCCCGGCCGCAGATTCAGAATCTTGGCGGTCTCCTCGGTGGCACAGACCTGCGGATCGCGGTCGCCGGGGTTCCACCATGCGCCGCTGAGGATCTCCGTCTCCGGCGGCTTGGCCGCCATTTCGGTGACCGAGCGGGTGCGTAGGAAACGGCGCCCCACCTCGCCCTGCACCAGTTGTTCAATGTGGACGCCGTCGATGGCGGTGATGCGGGCGGCCACGGAGAACGCCACGTCTGGGGCGGCGGTGACGCCGGGCTGGGCCTGGATCAAGTCGGAGACGGCCTGCCGCTGGGGGCCGGGGATGTCGAGCAGGAAGACGTTGGGCATCCCCGGAGGCGCGCTGCCCCGGATCTGCCCGACCAGCGCCTGCTGCACCAGAAATACCGTGAGGGTGAACATGACCCCCACGCCCAGCGCGACCACCGCGGCCTGGGCCTGGTTGCCGGGCCGATAGAGGTTGGACATCCCGTGGCGGATGATGCCGGGCAGGTTCTTGGGGGCGTGGCGCAGGAAGACGCGCAGGCTACGCAGGAAGGCCCAGGCGGCCAGCGCGAGCAGTGCCAGCCCGATGGCCAGAGCGATGGCGAAGATGGCGCCGGTGCGAACAGCGTCGCGGACGGTGCCTTCGGTGAGGGTGGCGGCGACGATGGCGGTGCCTAGAAGGATCGCGGCGCGGATCAGGAAGGGCAAGAGCTTTGGCTGCGCAGGCCGGGGACCTGCGCCACGGCGGAAAATCTCGGCGGGGCGGATGGTGCGGATGCTCAGCAGCGGCGGCAAGGTGAACAGCAGCGTCACGAGGCACGAGATCGCGACGCCCTGGACGGCCGGCCACGCGTCCCAGGCGGAGCTCGCCTGGATGCTGAAGTACTTCGCGATCATGCCGGGGAACGCGGACGCGACAGCCACGCCGATCACGGCGCCTAACACGCCTCCGCTCAAGCCAAGCATCAGGGTCTGGGCTGTGTAGATGCGGATGATCTGCGCCGAGCGCGCGCCGATGCATTTCATCACGGCGATGGAATCGAGCTTCTGCTGCAGGTGGCCGTGCATCGCGCTGGCCACTCCCATGGCGCCGATCACCAGGGCAATCAACCCGATCAGGCTGAGGAAGGTGGTGGAGCGGTCCAGGCCGCGCGTGATGATGGGGTGAGTCTCGTGGTAGTCGGCGATGGTGGCTTCGGGGAACGTCTGCTTCAGCGTGGCGCGCACCTGCTCCAGCGCGGGTCCCCCGGTGGAAGGCAGCTTGAACAGGTAGCGCTCGGCGGCGCGGCTGCCCACACTGATGAGGCCGGTGCGCGCGAGCCCATCGCGGGTGATCATCACGCGCGGGCCCACGTTGAGGCTGCCGGTCATGCGGTCGGGCTCNNCGCAGCAGCAGATCGTCCGAGACCACCACCGAGCGGGCGTCCAGCGCTTCCCAGAGCGGGCGCGGCGGATTCAACTTCACCACCCCGTAGAACGGATAGGCGCTGGTGTCGACGGCCTTCACCGAGATGAGCAGCGGGTCTGGTGTGGCGGCCGAGGAGGCCATAGTCACGGTTTCGGTGATCCAGGTGCGGCGCACGCCCTCGCGCTCCAGTTCCGCCAGCGCGGCGTCCTGCTCCGGCGTGTTCAGCGAGAAGACGCGGGCCGAAAGGTCGCCGGCCATCAGGGTGCGGGCCTCGCGCAGCAGCATGTGGCGGAACGAGTGGCTGAAGCCGCGCACGCCGGTGAGCGATCCCACTCCCACGGCCACCGCCAGGATCACGAACAGGAAGCGGGTGCGCGCCGCGCGCAACTCGCGCCAGGCGATGCGGATGGCGGTGGACCAGGGAAGCTGCGGGCTCATTGGCTTACGACGAGTCCGTCGTGCATCAGGATGCGGCGGTCGGCGGAGTCGGCGAGCGACTGCTCGTGGGTCACCAGCACCATGGTTGCGCCTTGCTCGCGGTTGAGCGCCAGCAGCAGGTCGAGCACCACCCGGCCGGTGGCGCTATCGAGATTGCCGGTGGGCTCATCGGCCAGCAGGATCGGCGGGCGCAACGCAAAGGCGCGGGCCAGGGCCACGCGCTGCTGCTCGCCGCCGGAGAGTTGCACGGGGTAATGGTCGAAGCGGTCCTTCAGGCCGACGCGGTCGAGAAGTTCGCGGGCGCGCGCGGACCAGCCACTCCGGCCGGTGTTCCGTTCGGGGTCCCCACGCCCCGCCAGTTCCATCGGCAGCAGGACGTTCTCCTCCGCGGTCAAGGTGGGGATCAGGTGGTATGACTGAAACACGAAGCCGATCTTGCGGCCGCGCAACACGGCCATAGCGTCTTCGGAGAGGTGCGTGATATCTTCGCCATCCAGCAACACCTGCCCGCTGGTGGGCGAGTCGAGACCGGCCAGCAGGCCGAGCAGCGTGCTTTTGCCGCTACCCGACGGCCCCATAATTGCGGCAAACTGGCCTTTAGGGATCTCCAGGTCGATGCCTTTGAGAATATCCACACGGTGCGTGCCGGTATCGATGGACTTGGTGAGAGCGCGAACCTGAATCAACCTTTATTATGGCATTCAGATGAGAAAATTTTGGATCGCCGCGATCGTCGTGTTGTGTTGCTGCTGCCAGCCGGGCTGCCGGGAGAGTGATTCCGGTCTCGGTGCGCGCGCGGTTGGCCCAGGGGCCGGGCGACCTGCGGACCAGCCTCCCACCGGGGCGCCCAAACCGGCGACCACGGTGCCGGATGGCCGGCCGGTGATCGTCTGTTTCGGCGACAGCCTGACGGCAGGTCAGGGTCTCGATCCGGGGCAGAGTTTCCCCGATCTGCTGCAGCAGGATTTGGATTCTCGAGGCCGACGGTATCGCGTGGCCAATATGGGAATCAGCGGCGACACCACGCAGGATGGGCTGGAGCGCATGTCTTTGGTGCTGGCGGAAAAGCCCGCCATCGTGCTGCTGGAGTTGGGCGCCAACGACGGCCTGCGCGGCCAGCCGGTCGCCGGCGCCGAAGCCAACCTGGCACAGATGATCGAAGCGTTTCAAAAGGCCGGAGCGAAGGTGGTGCTCGCTGGGATTACGTTGCCGCCCAACTATGGGCCCGCCTACATCCAGCAGTTCGACAAGATGTACCGCGACCTGGCGGCGAAGTACAAACTGACGCTGATCCCATTCCTGTTGGAGGGTGTGGGCGGGAACGCGCAACTGATGCAGAAGGACGGCCTGCACCCCACCGCGGAAGGCACACGAATTGTAGAAGCGACGGTCCGAAAGACCCTGGAAAAACTCCTGTAACACGGGCATTCTTGC
>PMTT01000061.1 GCA_003167275.1 Bryobacterales bacterium
GGACCAGGCTATCGGCCATTTCGAGCGGCCTCATCCCGTCGACCGGCTGGCCGAGTTCCCGACAGCATGCCTGCACGCGGTCGAGGAGGCTTTCGGCGGTGGCGACCTGCGCCGTGACCAGCCGCCCGATCAGCAGGCGGGCATCGGGTCCGTAATCCGTGACGCCCGATCCGCCATGAGCCGAAGACTCCGGATGCACCGCCTGCACCACCTGCAGCAGAAGCTCCGCCGCGATATCGGCGTTCTGCCTGGCGCGGAGGCGCAGATCGCCCGCAACCGCGCCGGCCAGTTCGCGGAAGCGTTCCTTCTCATGGAGCGCCTTTCGCATGCGCCCGGCCAGCACATCCGCTTCAATTCCACCGAAGGGAAGCGTGAATTCCTGGA
Organism: Bryobacterales bacterium; assembly: GCA_003167275.1. Taxonomy (GTDB): domain Bacteria; phylum Acidobacteriota; class Terriglobia; order Bryobacterales; family Bryobacteraceae; genus JAIQFL01. Next base: position 385 of record PMTT01000061.1, read on the forward strand.
ACCCGGTCATGGCCGCCAGGCCGCCGAGCTTGGGATCGTATTCCAGAGCCACGAAGGGAACCTGGGCGGCCAGGCTGAAAATCACCGAGTGCAACCGCATGCCCAGCACCAGGTCGGCGTTGGCAAGGATACCGGCCAGCATCGCGGGCGAGCGTGCCCCGGTCAGCACGGCCGCATTCTGCCGCTGACGCATCCGGTTGAAGACGCGATTAGCGACGTAGAGATCGTCCCCGCCCCCGAACGGCACGAAGAGGATCCGGCCGCCCTCGTTGGCCAACACGTCATCCAGCGCCGCGGCAACCTCACGGTCGCAAAACGTCGAATCCGCGCCGAAGTTCCAGGTTCGCAGACACACGGCGATGGCCGGCCCGCCGGACTTCCACTCGCGAACCTCGGGAAGACCTGCGGCCTCGGGCGCGGGCGCCAGGTCGAAAGCCGGATCGGCGGTGACCGTAATCTTGCCCGGGGACACGCCGAGCGATTCGAACAGCTCCTTCGTAACCAGGTCGCGGACCGTGATGCGCGCCGCGATGTCGCCCGCGACCTTGGTGTACTTGCGGCCATGTTCGGAGAGCAGCGGACCCGCGCCCACGGCGTATAGCATGAGCGGCTTCGCATAAATGGCGGAGAGCAGGGCCGGCGTGACATAGAAGCTGAGCCCCCAATGTTCGCGGGTCAGGATGGCGGCCGGATCGAACCCCCAGTAGTCCTGAAACAGTCCGCCGCCGCCGAGGATTGTCAGATCGGTGTGGCGCACCGCCTCGGCGATGGCCAGGGGATCCCGCCAGCCAATGGCGCGGACCCCGTAGGTTTCGGCCGTGTGCGCCGGATCGCCCGAGACGATGGTGATCTCCGCTCCCGGGACGCGCTCTCGAAGGTGGTCCGTGACGACCCTGGCGATGGCCTCGTCTCCGGCATTCCCGAACCCCACATACCCGGCGATCAGAATTCGTTGCGACACTCTTCCCATCTTTCCACAAGCGCCGCCAACACAGCATTTGCATTACAACACCCTGAGGTATTCGCAGCCTGCGCCGATTTGGTGGGGCGGACGAGGGCGTCCGCCCCACTTTGGCCGCAGTTCCCTGCTTTGTGGGGCAGGTTGGCAACCTGCGGCCGATTGGCAATCGGCCTGGTGGGCGTTTGCGGCCTGCCTGCCATAGGGCATAACAGTTCGGCAGGCGGATTAACAATCCGCCGCAGGTTGCCAACCTGCCCCACAGCGGGTGTGAGTCACTCCGCCAGATTCCGTCGCTACCAACAATAGGAGACCAAAATGCCCAATCGAGTCTGTCAGGGGGAAACGCCCATTCGCCCATTCTCAATGCTGCCACGCCTGCTACCGCTAGCTGCCGCGCAGTTCGGCGCCTATCGGGCAGTCGAGCTGATTGGAAGGGGCGGGATGAGCGCGGTCTATCGGGCGCGGCGCACCGATGGCCAGTTCGACCAGACGGTCGCCCTGAAGATCATGGCATCGCACCTGGCGGGCCCCGAGTTCCTGCGCCGCTTCCTGACCGAGCGGCAGCTTCTCGCTTCGCTGAATCACCACCACATCACCCGCCTTCTGGACGGGGGCGTCTCCTCCACCGGCGATCCCTACCTCATCACGGAACTGGTGGAGGGACAGACCATCGACGAGTACTGCGATGAGCGAAGGCTGGGCGTGGAGAGCCGGCTGCTGCTGGTTCTTCAGGTGTCGGACGCGGTCGACTATGCCCACCGGAGCCTGATCATCCATCGCGATCTGAAGCCCCGGAACATCCTGGTCAATACCGAAGGCGCCGTGAAGCTGCTGGATTTCGGCACCGCCCAACTGCTGGCCGGCGCCACGGACATTACGCTGGCGCGGGAACGCATGCTGACGCCGCGCTATGCCAGCCCCGAGCAGCTTCGCGGCGACCGCGTCAACATCACGAGCGACGTCTTCTCCCTGGCGGTAGTGGCTTACGAGCTGTTGGCGGGAGCCTGGCCGTTCGGCAATCCGGGATCGATATTGAGCGAGCTCCACCGCGCGGTCGGGGAATGCTCCGTGAGCCCGCCGCACAGCGTAGTCACCGGGGAAGCCGCGAAGGCCCGGTCGGCCCTCCGTGGATCAACTGCGGCGCGTGCTGAAGGGCGACCTGGCCGCGATTCTGCTGAAGGCGCTCGACCACGATCCGGCGCGGCGCTACCCCACGGTCCGCGATTTTGCGGACGATATCCGCCGCTACCTGGCCGGCCGGCCCGTGATGGCGCGGCGCGCCACGCTGGCGTATCACGCCTTCCGGTTCGCCGGGCGCAACCGGTGGAGGATCGCGCTGGGCTCGGTGGCCTGCGCCGCGTTGGCCTCGGCGTGCGTCTACGGCTTCCTGGAGTACGGCCGTGAGCAGCGGCGCCTGGTGCAGATCCGCGACGTCAACGAATCGTACCTGACCGACATCTATCGCGAAGTTTCGAACCTGCCGGGATCCACCCGGGCCTCCATGCTGATTGTCGACCGCGCGCGGAAGAACCTGGACGCGCTGCTTCCCGAGGCGCCCCGCGACCCCGAGATGCGGCGCGCCCTGGCGAAAGCCTATGTCCAACTGGCCGACATTCAGGGCGAGCCCTTCGCCATCAGCCTGGGCGATAGCGCGGGCGCGCTGGTCAGTTATCGAAAAGGGGAGTCGCTGGTGGTCAACGATGCCGGGCAGCCCGGGG
>PMTT01000034.1 GCA_003167275.1 Bryobacterales bacterium
CAAGCCGGTGGGCGGACAGATCCCGGGCCCCCGAAACCGCAGCCGCCGATCCAAGCCCCCGTCCCTGCCAGTGCCCCACCGGCTCAGCTTGCAACTCCGCCGGCCAAACCGGTTGCCCCTCCAGCAGCGGTGCCTGCCCCACCGGCCAGTCCGGTGTCTCAGCCCGGAACAACAACAGCGGCGGAATTGGGTCCCGGCGAGTTCTCTCGCATGTTCCAAGGTGGTGGGCGTACGGACCCCGCACCCCCGAAACCCCAGCCGGCAGTTAAGTCTCCTAGTGCCGTCGCTGCCCCGCCGGCTCAACCTGTTGCGCCGCCGGCCAGATCGGTTGCCCCTCCAGCCGCGGCTGTCCCGCCAGCCAGTCCGGTGTCTCAACCCGGCACAGCGGCGGAGTCGGGTCCTGGCGAGTTCACGCGCATGTTCCAAGCCGGTGGGCGCACAGATCCCGAACCCCCGAAACCCCAGCCGGCAGTCAAGGCCCCGGTAGCAGCCACTGCTCCACCGGCTCAACCTGCTACAGCGGCTGTCCGGCCTGTTACGCCTCCCGCAGCCGTGGCTGCCCCGCCCGCCAGACCCGAGTCTCAGCCCGGCGTCCCGACACAGTCCAGTCCGGGACAGTTTACCCAGCTTTTCCAGACGGGATCGGTCCCTCCTGCGCAGCGGCTCGTTAGCCCCATCGAGACCGTCGAGGTCCCCGCGTACAGCGCGCCGCCTAAAACTCAAGCCCCGTTCGCAACTCCACCCGCGATGCCAGCCTCTTCCACCAGCGCAGGTGCTCCACCTGATCTACCTGTTTTTCAGCCCGCCCCGGGGGCCTCCGAACCTGGCGAGTTCACCCGGCTTTTCCAAACGGGAGCCGCCGCCCCAGCGAAGCCCCAGGGGAAACCTCAGCAGCGGGTGGATGCTCCGGCTTCTTTTAGCCCGCCGGCAAGGACTGCCCCGCCGGTCGCTTCCTTCCCCGGAGAGTTCTCGCGCATGTTCCAGGACTCACCGAAGGCTCCGACTCCGGAACCGCTTCCCACTCTGACGCCGCCTCCTCCCAGCGGGCCGGGAGAGTTTACGCGGATGTTCAATTCGCCCCTCATCGAGCGCCCCGAGCCGCCCGGAAACTGGCAGCAGCAGCCGGCCAAGCCCTCAGAAGCAGGCAGCTTCCAACGCATGGGTCCAGCTCCCGCGGCTGGCGCCTCGCGATCCGAGGATACGCCGCAAGGCGAGTTCACGCGCTTTTTCAAGACTCCACAGGCACAATCGCCAGCAGGACCGCCGGCACCCTCCGGCCAAGGATTCTTCCCCGCGACCCCGATGTCCCCAATGCCGGAAAACCCGTTGCCGCAGCCAAGAACCCTGCCTTCGCAGTCTTCCCAACCGGGGGAGTTCACTCGCATGTTCGGAAAGCCCGGCCAAGGTCCAGGGTTAGAGCCGAGTCCTTCCGCGGGATCTCCCCCGGGAGTCGCCACAGGAGCGTTTTCTATTCCTCCCTTCCAACCCGCGGCGCCCCAAGGCGGAGGGGCCTATGGCGCTCCTGTTGCGAATCCTTCTGCCGCCCCACCTGTGCAGCCGCCGGCTCCAGCCGAGTACGCCCCGAGCGAGTATACGATGATGATCGCCAAGCCGCAGAACCTGCAAGGCGGAGCGGCGGGTGGCGGAGCGGCAGCGGCCCCCCCGGCTCAGCAGTCCGGGGGCTCGCCGGTACAGGTTCAGATGAACGTGCAGGCTCCCTACGTGCCTGGAATCTACCCGCCGCGAGTGCCCCAACTGCCGTACATACCGCAGCCGCAGGTCCAGGTCCCGGGCGTTTACGTCCAGGGGCCGCACATTCCCCAACCGGTGATTCCCCAACCCATGATCCCCCAACCGACCATTCCGCAGGCCACCCTGACCACTACCGGGGCGTCCAACAAGCTGCTGACAATTATCTACGTCCTGCTGGCATTTTTTGTGGGAGTGGGGGTCGGGATGTGGCTGAAGAGGTGATTTAAGAAACCGTGGCACGGCTACTCCTGCCGCAGAGTGGAGGCGGGCGGAACGCGGGCGGCTCGCACGGCGGGAATGGCGGTTGCCGCGGCGGATACCACTGCCACCAACGCGGCGGCCAAAACCAGTGAGAGGGGGTCCGACGGCGCCACGCCGTAGAGTAGGACGCGCGCCCACCGCCCAGTGACCAGGGCGCCGGCCAGTCCAAGGATCAATCCGCCGGATACCATCGCACCCGCCTGGAGACCGAGCATGGCCAGGATCTCAGACGGCCGCGCTCCCAGAGCCATGCGGATGCCGATCTCGCGGCGCCGCTGCTCCACCGCGAAGGCCAGCAGGCCGTAGATCCCCACAGCCGCCAGAACAGTGGCGAAAAAGCCGAAGATGGTGGCCAGAGCGGCCGTCAACCGCTCCGGGGCGGCGCTCGCCGCGACCTCTTCCGACAGGGTATGGATCTCCGTAAACGGCAGCGAGGAATCGAGCGACGCCAGAGCCTGCCGCACCGGCTGGATGAGTTGCTCGGGCGCGGTCCGTGCGCTCACGCACAGCACCGACAGGCTGGTGTCGGTAGCCATGTAGTAGGTCGGCGTCATGGGCTCTCGGAGGGAACGGTACTTGGCGTCCCTTAGGATTCCGACTATCTCGAAATCGGCTCCCACTGTGACAGCCATGCCGTTGCCGAAGCGCCCGCCGAGCGCGTGCCCGTCGGGGAAGAAGTGGCGCGCAAATGCCTCGTTGACCACGACTGGCATCGGGCTGGTGGCGCCTCTCAGATCGGAGGACCGGATGTCGGCGGGGGTGAAGCCGCGGCCCTCCAGGATGCGCATTCCCATGGTGTCGAAGTATTCGGGCGAGACCCAGTTCATGCTGGTGTTCAGGAAATCCGCGCGCGACACCTTTTGGCCCACCGGCGCTACCGTGCTCTTGACGCCGCTGCCGCGCATCACGGGGCGGGAGGCGGCCGCGACTGAAACGACACCGGGAAGTTCACGCACGCGCGCGGTTAGAGCCTGCCAGAAGGACTTGGTCTGCGGTTCGGTATAGGACGAGAGGTTGGGGTACACCGTGAAGGTCACGACGTGCTCGCGGTCGAAGCCGGGGTCGAGATTACGAAGCTGCTCGAAAGTCCTGACGAGCAGGCCGGCGCCAGCCAGCAACAGAGTGCACAGAGCCACCTGGAAAACCACCAGCGCCCTTCGCCCGCCCCATCCGCGGCTGGAGCGGAAGCCGCGCAGCACGCTATCGAGGCTGGCGCTGGAAGCCGACAGTGCGGGGGCCAGGCCGAACAGCACGGCCGTCAGGAGAGCGGCGGCGAGCGAAACCAGGATTACGCGGCCGTCGGGTGTGAGATTGAGCGAAAGGGCCATCCGGGCGGTGCTGAGATCGCGAATCGGCGGCAGAGCGCCAACCAGCAGGGGCGCCAGGATCCACGCCAGCATCCAACCGGCGGCGGCGCCCAACGCCGTGAGCAGCAGGCTCTCGGTGAGCATCTGGCGCACAAGGCGAATCCGCGTCGCTCCCAGGGCCAGCCGCACCGCGATCTCGCCGCGGCGCGCGGCGGCTCCCGCCAGCAGCAGTCCCGCGACGTTGGCGCAGACCATCAGGAGCAGGATCCCGACCGAGATGGTCAGCAGTTCCAGGGCGCCGCCGAACTTGTCGCGCAGAATGGAAACGCCGCGATCGAGCGGATCGAGATCCATGCCGCGGCTCAGCTCGGTTTCGACATAACGTGGACCCAGGTCCGGCCGGCGCCCATACTCCTCGATGGTGGAGCGCCAGATAGCCAGGCACTCGGCGTGCGCCCGTTGGGGCGTGACGCCTGGCCGGAGGCGGCCGGCCAGATC
>PMTT01000914.1 GCA_003167275.1 Bryobacterales bacterium
TATACTGATGGCGAGCCGGGAACCAAAAATGGAGGTCGCCGATGAATAGACGCCACTTTCTCATGAGTTCGATAGCGGCCACCGCCGCCGTCGCGCCGTCCGTCGCCGTGCCGGGCCCACTCGCTTCGAGCGACGCTCCTGCAGCGGGTGGGCCGAGAGTCGCCGTCCTGCCCGTCGATACGGAAAGGGTCATGGCTTCCATCGACCGGCGGATTTACGGCCACTTCCTCGAGCACATCAACCATTCGGTGGTCGACGGGCTGTTTGCCGAACAGATTCAAGGCTGTGGGTTCGAGGGTGAGGACTTCGCCACCTACTGGCAGTCGTTCTCGGACCACGGCAGCGTCGCGTGCGTGGACATCGAGTTCAAGAACGGGAAGAAGAGCGTGCGCCTCCACGTCGAGGCCGGCCGCGCCGGGATCCGGCAGGGTCGCCTCTACGTCGCAGCAGGCTATACCTATGACGGCTCGCTCTGGGTCAAACGCGAGGAAGGCTCTCCGCAGTTGACGCTTCGCGTCGTAAGCTCCAAAGGCGACCCGATCGCATCGGTGCCGCTCGCGCTCACCGGCTCGGGCTGGCAGGAGGTCGCCTATTCCTTCACCAGTCCTGTGCGGGACACGCAGGCCTCGGTGGAGATCGCGGCAGCCGGCAGTGGAACGCTGCTCGTCGACTTCGTCTCGATGATGCGCGCGGACGTCCGTCGCGACGGGATGCTGCGCCCCGACCTGCTGCAGGCGCTGCGAGATCTCGCTCCGTCCTTTATCCGTTGGCCCGGTGGCTCCTTCGCTTCCATATACAGGTGGAAGGACGGCATCGGCCCGCACGTCTCGCGCCGATACCACCCCAACACGATCTGGGGCGGCTACTCCGACTACTACGGCTTCGGGACGGAGGAGTCCCTGGAACTCTGCCGGAAGCTCAACGCCGAGCCCCTGATCGTGCTGGCGGCGACCAGTACCGGCTCCGAGCAGGTTCAGTACGCCATGGACTGGGTCCACTACCTGAACGACCCGCCGACGACCGAATGGGGAATGCTCCGGGCGTCCAACGGGCATCCCGAGCCCTATGGCGTCCGGCACTTCCAGATCGACAACGAGCCCATGAATCACGGCCTGACGCCGGAGAAGTACTCCGAAATCGTCAACGTCTACGGTAGCCGGTTGCGGGCCATCGCTCCCCAGGCGCGAATCGTGGCGTGCGGACAGAAGCGGTCCAATGACATGGTCTGGAGCCAGAAGGTCATCGACCTCGCCGGAACCAACTTCGACGTCCTGGGAGTTCACAACTACGAGTACGAGCCCGAGAACTTCGAGACCGGNNTCACGCACCTACGATTGGCGGGCTGGACTCCATGCGGCCGGCAGCCTGATCCTCTACGAAGAGCTCAGCCCCGGTCTGACGATGAGCTGTCCGGCCCTGCTCATGCGGAACACCACGGACGATCCGACCTGGACGTCGTTCATTTACCACGACCACGTCTCCTGGTTCCCGGGGTCGGCCTACCCGGTTGAGAAACTCTTTCGCGAGCACTACGCGGAACGGTACCTGGCCTCCACCAGCGGCGCCTTCCGGGACGTACCCGACCGTAAGCGCCTCTTTGAGGAGATCTCGACCATGAGGACGGATGACTGGATGCCCGGTACGGTCGACGCCATAGCCACGGGGAGCGCCGACGGTCGCCGGTTCGTGATCAAGGCTGTCAACTATGGAGCCGAGCGGAACGCCCTCCTCGTGCGATTCCAGGGCGCCGGCGTTCCCGAGAAGGCCGTCGCGACGTTGCACACGATCGGCGCCGGGCTGAAGGATTCCGCGTCCATCGAACATCCGGATGCGATTGCCTCAGTGACTCGCACGCTGAATTACGCGAAAGACCTCACTGTTGACCTGGACCCCTACACAGTTGCCGTGCTCGAGATCCGGGCGGCATGATGTTGCCGGTCCCCTATGCCTCCCCCTTAGCTTTGGTGGCGCAGGCTGTCAAGCCTGTGAGCCGAGATTCTCGGCTTTTCTTGCCGCGCTCGACCGGAGATAGTCTTCCGAGCTGGCCACGAGTCCGGCTTTCACGGGATTCTCCTCAATGTACGCCTTGATGCGGCGCCGCCGCGGACTAATCTATGATCGCTTGCATCACGGCGTTTTCGAAATCGCGCTGGACTTGCCCAATCTGTTCCTGGAGCATGATGATGGTGACCATCTGTTCTTTCGGTTGGATCCACATCTGGGTGCCGTAGAGCCCGTCCCACCCGAAGCCGCCTTTCGAGACGCGCAGGCCGGATGCTACCGGATCTTCAACGATCTGCATCAGGAAACCAAAACCCATGCCGCGCGCCGGACGACCGAGCTTCCCGTTGAACATATCGCCCACGTGGTTCGATGCCATCAGTTCGACGGTTCTGGAGCCGAGGAGACGCTTGCCGTTCAGTACTCCGCCGTTCAACAGCATCTGCGCGAACTGGAGGTAGTCTTCCGCGGTCGACATGAGCCCAGCCGCGCCGGAGAAGTAAACTTTGCTCGAAAGGCCCTCCTGGTTCGGGGCTTTCTTGAGGCCGTTGCGCAAGTAGAGAGTGGGAATGCGCGGACGGCGGCCGTCGGGCGGGAAGAAGAAGGTGTCCATCATTCCGAGCGGTTCGTATATCCGGGTCCGCAGGTATTCGTCATAACTCTCACTGGAGACAATCTCCACGATGCGCGAGAGCACATCGGGCCCGGCGCCGCCGCTGTAAGCCCACTGGGAGCCGGGTTGGAAGTCGAGCGGCGCCTGTCCCAGGCGCGGGATGTAGGTGGCCAGGGTGTCTTCCGGACTTCGGTGCACGAGGCGATTGGCTTCCGCCTGCGCGATGCCGCTGCTCATGAGCCCCGAAGTGTGCGTCAGAAGATCGCGAATGGTGATCTCGCGATCGGCCGGGACGGCATAGATCTGCGGAGGGCGACCGGCCCGCGGTCCGGCCATGCGCGGCATCGCTACTTTCATTTCTTTGAACTCGGGGATGAATCGGGACACCGGATCGCTGAGGCGGATTCTGCCTTCTTCCACCAGCATCATCACGGCAACGGCAGTTACAGGCTTGGACATCGATGCCAGGCGGAAGATGGCATCCTTCGTCATCGGCTTTTTCGATTCGAGATCCATCAGCCCATGAGCTTCGAAATGGACGATGCGCCCGTGACGAGCCACCAGGGTTACCGCGCCCGAGATCTCACCGGCATCGATATGAAGTTGGATCACGCGGTGGATTCTCTGCAGGCGCTCGGTGGACATTCCAGCATCTTCAGGTTTACCGGCCGGCACGTTCGCGGCGAGCAGAGGGGTTGCGATCAAAGAAACTGCAACAGAAAGCCTTCGATTGTGGAACATGGCTTATCTATAACACGTTGCTCAGGGCGCATCGCTGGATTCCGCGCCGGGCATTCTGCGGCGCCGGTCTCATCGCCGGCGTTCAGGAAAGTTGCGGCGCGCGGACTGCAGGTGAACGGCGTCTTGAAGGAAAGCGAATTCCAAAAGTCCGCCCGTGGCCTACCTGACCCATCCGCGTTCCCGATAATACTGCATTGCTCCGGGATGCATCGGGATCACCTTGCTGGCGGCGACCGTGTCGGGATCGTAGTACCACGGTTCGAGTTGCACCTGAAATAACTGGCGATGTTCAGCCAGCGCCTTGGCAACGGCATACGCGAAATCGTCCGGCGCATCGTCGCGAACATAAATAAAGTGGTTGGGCCGCATCACGGTGGGAATCGGCCGGTCTACGCCCCGGAAAAGGGCCAGCGGCACGGTGGCGCGTTCGAACCCTGGGACGAGGGCGAGCTTCTCCAGCAAGGGCTCATCCATATCGAGAAACACGAGATCGTTCAACTGGCTGGCTTCATACCAGGATCGCTGCTCGGGAGTGTTCGCCAGCAGCCCGGTCCCAATGAAAACATCGCCTGAGGCCCGCTTTTCGCGCGAAACCATGTTTGGTCCCGTCCCCTGGGGCGGCATCACGCCCCCGCCCTTCGCTTTCAATCCTTCGACCGTGATTCCGTAATAGTCGAAGATGATCGGGTTGCCTCCAACGATCCACGTGGGTTGAGTGCGGTCCTTGATCTGGCTCAGGCTGGTGATTCCGGACTTCCTGCTCGCCGCGGCGAGCATGTAAGTCGAGGTACGGATGACCGCGATCACCCGGTAATTTCGCCGCTGCTTCTTGTCCTGCGCGTAGGGTCCGGCGCCGTTCCAGGCATCGATGAGGTTGGACTCGCTGGTGGCGCTGATGTCGGGCACGGCGTCGGGAGGAGGCTCGATGTATTCCGCATTGCTCAACTCCGCTCCCGGCGGCATAACCGGCTTGGTCTTGTCCGCCATCTCACGGGGTCCAAAACTGGACCAGCAAACCCAGCAGATGGTCGTCTGATAACCATAGAAGGCGAGCGCGTCGGCGGTCACCTTCGCGAGAATCCCCCAGGGACACGCCTTGCAGGCGCCCGCGAACACCGGCTTCTTGGCAGCGATGGTCGGCGATACGCCTGACGTGCGAGTTTCGGCCGGACGCTGCGCGTGTCCGAAATGGATGGTGAAAACGGCCGTCAGAATCACCAAAGCGCGAGTCGCCGCACGCATAAGCTTCCCTCCTCGGATATTATTCCAAATGGCGATTGAAGAAACTCGCCAGCTCCGTCATGGCCTCGCGCGATTCAGGTAACTCGGAGTTCTCCCAGAAGAAGTGCCACATGCCCTCGAAGACATTGAGATCCGCTTCCACGCCCGCGTTGCGCAGCTTGCGGTGCAGCAGCACCGTTTGGCTGAGGCACATGTCGCGGGTACCGGAAAGCAGGAAAGCGGGCGGGTAGCCTTTGGGAATTTCGCCATCGAGCGCCGTGGCCGGCGGCTCGCCCGGTTTTCTCGGAGTGGTCGCGCGTCCCCCAAACGGCGGCTGCCCCGAAAACGCGCTGGATAGCCCCGCGTCCAGCCCGTTGAGGGTATACCGCGCATCGCCCGGATTCGATCCGCCCGAGCAGGTGCCCAGCCCCACGGCGCCCGGCAGGGGAAGCTTCTGCTGCGGGAGCCACAGGATCGTCGTTTGTGCGAGCGTGCATCCGCCCGAGGCGCCGAACATGCCGATGTTCTTCGGTGGGTGGGTCTTCAGCAATTCGCGATAGACCGCCACGATGTCCTCGTTACCGGGGATCGAAGGCCCGCCGCCGCGATAATTGACCTTGATCACCTTGATCTGGCCGAGGCTGGCAACCGCGATCGCCTCTGCGTCCATCTCGAATTCCATCAACACCTTGTTCCGGTTCTTTGAAGGAATCGTTTTGGGTGAATAGACGGTGACGCCCACGTCCCCGATCTTCTGGCTCTCCTCCACCACCGGATAGAGCTTGAGGGCCGTCTCCTTGCTCCCGCCCGATGCCGGGGCGGCAGCCGACTCCGTTCGCACGGAAGCCAGCCCGCCTCGCGCGGCCGACGCCCGCGCCCGCTGCAACATCTGGCGGGCATAGGCCTGTCTGGCTTCCGGACTGGCGAGTGCGGGCAGGGGAACCGTGCGGGGGCCGAAGTGCAGCGTGCCATCGGAGTCCACCACCATCTGCGGCACGTTCGGCGCATCCAGCAGGACGGCCGTATCGAGCTTCTGATCCTTCTTTTGGCTCTGCGCGACAACGGCGCAGCAGACAACGACGCCTGCCGCCACCAGGGCAAGCGCGGGATTGGGAGCGATCGACCGCATACAGGATTCCTCCTCAGGGCAGATTGACTACAGCCGGATTCCGGGAGCCGGCGCACTCCTTACGCGTTGCCTGCGGCTATTTGAAGATGCGCTGGCTAAAGAGGTACAGGTTATTGTCCCACTCGGTGGTGTCGTGGGCGTTTCCGTCCACGTGCCAGATGTGCGGGACGCCGTTCTCCTTGAGATAGCCGTGAACGCCTTGGCTGATACGGATCAGGCCGTCCTTGTTCCCGCAGGCCAGCCAAATCAGCTTCAACTGCTTGGGAACCGACGGATCGGGCACGAGTGCGGACGGAGGCTGCCTGGTGTCCGGGGCCGAGGAGAACCCGCCGACCCAGGCAAACGTCTCGGGGTGAACCAGACCGATGTTCAAGGTCTGGCCGCCGCCCATCGAGAGACCAGCCAAGGCGCGACGATCGCTGTCGGAATACACGGAATAGTGAGAATCCACGTAGGGGATGATGTCTTTGAGCAAGTCGTTCTCGAAAGGCATCAGCCAGGCGTCCATGTTCATTCTGCCGGCCCCGCCGCGGGCGCCCGCGCCTGCTCCGCCGCCTCCAGCCGCGAGGTCGGCCACCGTTCTGGAGGAATTGCCGTCGGGGAAGATCAAGACCATCGGCTGAATCTTGCCCTCGGCAAGCAGATTGTCGATGATGTTGTTCGCGTGGCATGCCTCCGTCCATTCGGCGTCGGTGCCGCCGATGCCGTGCAGCAGATAGAGCACCGGGTACCTGCGATTGGTCGAGTAGCCGGGCGGCGTGTAGACGCGCATCCGGCGGCGCGTTCCCAGCGACTTGGAGTCGTACTCAACGGGCGCCAGCTCGCCGTGGGGGACGTCTTCACGCCTGGTATTGAACCCGGCTGGCGGATCGGGAAACGCGGGTTTGTCATCCGGGCCCAACTCGATCGGTCCCCCGAAGCCGCCTCTGCCGCCTGCGCCTCTGCCGGCGGCCTGTGGAGCTGCTCCGCCGCGCGCAGGCGGATCCTGGGCAGCCGCAACCAAAGTCGTCCCAACCAACCCGGCCGTGAATAATACAAAGAACGGTGCTCGTTTCATAAGCGGCAATCTCCTTGAATAGTCTCTTATAGCATCGACTGCGTTTCGTCGCAGCCGCCGCGCCTGGAAAAGCTCCCACTGACCGCTGCCTGCAAGCGCTATCACCTGAAAAGCGCCAATTGACGTCCAGATTGCACCCTGTTAACGTTTATGGTTAACAAACTCGTTTTTCATTATAGGAGTGCCTGATGAAGACCGCAATTCCGACGCTCGCTTTTCTGGCTGTTTTTACGGGTTTCCCGGCGATCGCTCAACCGCCGCAGTCCCCGGAGGCGCTGGCTGCGCGGCAGGCGCAGCAGGCGCAGCAGACCCAGCAAGCGCTTGCAGCCGCCCAACTCCCGCCGGTGGAAGATTTCAAACCCTCGGCGCTCAATCAGCAAGGCAAGCAGTACCCCGAGGTCAACTCGGAACGGCGCGTCCGCAGCACTTTACGAGCCCCGCAGGCACAGACCGTGCAACTCGATATCGGCGGCGTGCGGTACCCAATGACCAAGGGCGCCGACGGCGTCTGGACCGGCTCTTCGGCGCCTCAGGACGAGGGTTTCCACTACTACCAGTTCAACGTCGATGGGGTCAATGTCCCGGACCCCGGAACCCTGATGTTCTACGGCGCAAGCCGCTGGGGGAGCGGCGTCGAAGTCCCCGCCAATGACCAGGATTTCTACGCGCTTAAAGACGTGCCTCATGGCAACTTGCAGCAGGTACTCTACCGATCCAAGACTGGCAACAATGCCACTGTTCGCTGCTTCGTTTACACCCCTCCGGATTATGAAAAAAATCGCTCCAAACGTTATCCCGTGCTTTATCTGCAACACGGCGCCGGGGAAGACGAAACCGGCTGGGGCGCTCAGGGCCACACCGGCCTGATCATGGACAACCTCATCGCCGCCGGCAAAGCCAATCCATTCATCGTCGTAATGGCCAATAGCTATGTCCCCGGCGCAGCGACCGGCCCTGGTCGCGGAGCGCCTCCAGCGGCTCCACCCGCCGCCCAACCCGGCGGGGCGGCTCCCGCCGGAGCTGCCGGTCCCGGTGGTCCGGGCGGCCCGGGAGGCCGCGGCCGAGGCGGCTTCAATTTCAGCGCCTTCGAGCACCTTCTCCTCGACGACCTGATCCCCTACATCGACGCCAACTTCCGCACTATCGCCGATCAGCCGCATCGAGCCATGGCCGGCCTCTCCATGGGCGGCATGCAGACCCGAACGATCACCGTGGCCCACCTCGATAAGTTCTCCCATATCGGCATCTTCAGCGGCGGCAGCATCGCCCCGGCGGATATCTCCGATTTGGCCGCCTTCAAGAAGAAGGTCAAGCTCGTGTTCGTGAGCTACGGAAGCCGCGAGAACGGCGCGGCCGGCAAGACTAACGTTGAAGCGCTGAAACAAGCCGGCGTCAACAGCGTCTATTATGAATCCCCGCTGACCGCTCACGAGTGGCTGTCCTGGCGGCGCAGCCTGTATCAATTCGCTCCGGTGCTGTTTCAGAAATAGTTAAGAGCGTAGGTTCCTAATGCGACGGCGCGGCTTGATGAATTGGGCGCGCCGTTTCCTCGCCGGCGGAGCGCCAATTAGTTCCGCGGTCCTTGACCGCGAGACATTTTTGACAAACAATGAGAACCTGCAGGTGCGGATCTATGACGGCTTTCAGCTTTGGTTCTTTCGCGATTCGGTTGTTCGGCGCCCGCTCCCGTCCAGGAGACCCGTCCGTCGGGAAGACCGCATCGGGGTAGCCGTACCTGACGAGAAGCTGTACCTGGTTCACCGTTAAACACAGGAGCACTCATGAAACGACGTTCTTATCTCACCGCTATGCTCGCCGCGATCGCCGGCACGAAAGGAGTTCGCGCGCAGCAGGCGGCGAAGAGCCCGATCGTTCTCTATTGCGATCTCACTGTGGACCCCTCGCGGGAACAGGAGATGCTAACGAACTTCCACACCATTTTCAAACCGGCTGCGGAGAAGTTCCAGGGCTACATCGACGTAAAAATCCTGAAGCTGCGCACGGTTTATAGCGGTTCGGCCCCGGCGGGCGTCAACTATCGCTTTCAACTGACCTACGAGAGCGAAGAACTCCGCCAGAAATGGGCCAAGTCCGACGTGCACCAGAAGGTGTGGCCCACGGTGGAAAACACCCTCAGCACGAAGAACTACTCGACCCTGCTGTTCGATTCGAAGTAGCCCGGCTAATTCACCAGCCCAAAAGCCAGAATATTCTGGCCGGCGGCGACGGCGATATACTCCTTGCCGTCGAACCGATACGCCATCGGCGACGCCTTCCAAAGCTGGTTAGCCGCGAATTGCCAGATGACTTTCCCGGTCCTGGCGTCGATGGCCATGAAGGTTCCGCTATCGTCGCAAAGGAACACCAATCCGCTGTCCGTCGCCAGCGTTCCACCCCAGGAGTCTCCGCGGCCGGATTGCGGCAGTTCCCAGACGAACTTGCCGGTTTGCACGTCAATCGCGCGGAGCACCTTCTGCCGCGATTCTCCGGGCGCCGGCCGCGCGGAACCGCCCAGGTATCCCCGGCCGGCCTGCCATTGGACGTCGCGTTTCGTGACCACGCTACAGCCCTCCATGGTCTGGACGAAGAACAAGCCGAGTGCGGGATTGTAGGATGGCGCATACCAGTTGGTGCCGCCGTCAAACGCCGGGCAGATCTTGGCGCCGTTTGTGTCGGAGTGTACCGCTGGGTTCAATATCGGCCGGCCGTCCGGCCCGATGCCGGTTGCCCAGTTGAGATTTTTAACCAGGGGGCTGGCGGAAAGTACCTTGCCGGTGACGCGGTCGAGCACGTAGAAGAACCCGTTGCGGTTTCCCTGCAGCAGCAGTTTTCGCGGCTGCCCCCGCCAGTTTGCGTCCACCAGCATGGGTGTTTCGGTGGCGTCCCAATCCCACACATCGTGGGGTGTGAACTGGTAATACCACTTCATCTTGCCGGTCTTGGCGTCGAGCGCCACCACCGAGCACGAGTAGAGATTGTCGCCGGCCCGCTCGTCATCGTTGTAATCGGGGCCGGGATTGCCGGTCGGCCAGTACAACATGTCGAGTTCCGGATCGTAGGCGCCGGTAAACCACGCGACCGCGGATGGATGCTCGATGGCTTTGCCTTTCCACGTCTCCGACCCCGGCTCGCCGGGCGCCGGCACCGTCCAGAAGCGCCAGACTTCTTTCCCGGTCGCCTGATCGTACGCCGCGATGAATCCGCGCGCTCCCTGCTCGCCGCCCGCCGTTCCCGAAACCACCAGGGTGCCGACCGCCAGGGGCGCCGACGTGGCGTTGTAGTTCTGGCGCCAGTCCGCCATCTCGGTCTCCCATTCGACCTGGCCTGTGAAACGATTCAGCGCGAGCATGTGCGCGTTATCGGTCACCATGAAGACGCGATCGCCGGCGTTCGCGACTCCACGATTAAACCCGCCGGCGGCATTGCCGGTGAGCCCGCGGGTTCGGGGCCGCTGGAAGTGCCACAACTCGCGGCCGTTCCCGGCATCCAGCGCGTAGCATTCATTGCCGCTGGTCACGTACAGGATGCCGCCCACGACCACAGGTGTGGTTTCCAGCCGCGGCGCGCTATTCAGCGTGAACACCCACTGGAGCGTCAGCTTGCCGGCATTCGCAGGCGTGATCTGCGTCAGGTTACTGAACCGGTTGCCGCCGATCTGTCCGTTGTACGTGGCCCAGTCGGTCTGTGAAGTCACCGGACGGTAGCGGCCGTCCGGAGCGGTGCGGAACAGGTGAACCTTCCCGTCGTCCGTTCGCAGGCTCAGATCGAGCGAACTCTCGCCGATCACCGTCCCTTCCAACGCTTGGCCGCCTGTAGTCTGGATCTTCTTTCGCACCGGCGTGAAACCCATGCGGGGAGGCCGGAAGGTCCGCAGGTAGGCGATCAGATCGTTCGTCTCCTGGGCGCCGAAACTAAACCCCGGCATCCCCCTGGTGGGGAGCCCGGAGTGGATCAGGTCGGCCAGTTCGGCGTCGCTGCGGGTTCGAAGCCGGGCAAGGATCGAGGGCGCCAGTTCGCCGCCCCCGCCGTCAGCGCCGTGACACACGGAGCAGTTGTTGTCGTATTGCCGTTGACCGGGGCCGACCTGCGCAGCCTGGGGAGCGAGCTGCGCGGGCAACGCTAAAGCTATGGGAAGAGCCAGACGAGTAAAGTGCACGGGGGTAAGTCTATCGTATCCGTCCGGTTCTGAAAAGGTGCGGCGCCTGGACTGCGAAAATTCTCCGGGAGCGCTTGCATTTTCGGGATCGGTGATATCATGCATCCGGGAGGAGCAGGCGATGAAACGTTATTACTTGGCGCTCGGCGTGGGGTTGGGCGCGTTGGCGCTGCTGCCGATCGCCGCGCGCGAGTCCCTGGCGGCGCGTATCGCGCACAGTGATCCTAGCAGGTATCGGCACAGCCCGGCAGTACATGGCGGGGCCGGGTCCCTTGACTTCACGGCCTTGTTCGACGCCCACACCCTGGAGCCAAACCTCCAGTTTCTGCACCGCGGCGTGATTCAGCCCAAGAGCGGAATCGGCGCGCACTTTCACAACCAGTGCGAAGAGATGTTCGTCATCCTCGACGGCGAGGCCCAGTTCACCATCGATGGCCGTACCTCACTGTTAAAAGGGCCGGCAGGCGCTCCCTGCCGCATGGGCCACTCGCACGCCATCTACAACCCGACCGATCAGCCGGTGCAGTGGCTGAACATCAATGTGTCGATGGCTAAGGACCAGTACGACGCCTTTAACCTCAATGACCCGCGCCTCGACGTGCCGCTCGACCCAATCCCTCAGTTCATCACGATGCGACTCGACCGCGCGCTTCTTCGGCCGGTGACTGCGATGAGCGGCGGCAAAGGGACCGTGCAGTACCGCCGCGCGCTCGATCCATCGATCTTCGTCACGTCGTGGGCGTACGTCGATCATCTGGTGCTGCCGCCCGGAACTTCCATCGGCCCGCACACGCATCACGAAGTCGCGGAGTTTTATTTCGTGATGAAGGGCTCCGGAACAGCGACCGTCGGCGCCGGGCGCGGCGGCGCCGAAACTGCCCAGATCAAAGAGGGCGACGCCGTGCCGATTCAATTGGCCGATGTTCATTCTTTCGAGAACACCGGCAGCGAACCACTGGAATTCATGATTGTGGGCGTGGCCCGCGATTTGAGTAAGCATGTTGACAGCGTCGGTGCCGGTGCTGGACGGGGCGGCCGCGGCGGCAACTAGCGTCATGGCGGCTTCGAATGGGACGGCGCGGATTTGGTGGAGTGCCGTCCACACGCCCGCGGGCGGTTTACTGGTACCTGTGCCAGGAATTTCGCATCATCTTTCAGCAGGAGCTATACTGAGCCGTTAGCTCTGGGAAGATGGCAAAGCACCGAAAGTCGCGCCAGGCGTCACAACCGGCCGCGATACCAGGCCCCCTGGCAGGCGGAACGAGCCGGTCGTGGCGCAGGCACGGCTGGCCGCTGCTGGCAATTTGGGGCCTCGTCCTGGTCGCCTATTCCAATTCCTTCCAGGGGGCCCTGGTGTTCGACAGTGC
This sequence comes from Bryobacterales bacterium, assembly GCA_003167275.1. GTDB lineage: Bacteria > Acidobacteriota > Terriglobia > Bryobacterales > Bryobacteraceae > JAIQFL01. Next base: position 12,286 of record PMTT01000914.1, read on the forward strand.
TCCGGTGATAGGGCGGGATCCCCGTATTCGGCAGGCAACGCTCGAAAACGCCCAGTCCATCCTGACCGGGGGGTATGCGTACGTCAGTGCCACCGCCGGCCTGTATCGGCCATTCACCACTTTCACCTACTTGCTGAATTACGCTGTCCTCGGCAACGGCCCGGGCCCGGTTGGCTATCACTGGGTGAATCTCATGCTGCACGAAGTTAACGTTGCGCTGGTGTATGCGCTGGGCTTGCTGATCTTTGGGGAAACGGCGCCGTCTTTGGCGCTGGCCGCGATCTGGGGATTGCACCCGCTGCTCACCGAATCGGTCACCAATATAGTGGGGCGCGCCGACTTGCTGGCAGCCCTCGGCGTATTGGCGGGCTTGTTGTGTTACGCGAGAGGCGCCTCCGCCTCGGGGCGGCGTGGGTTGGCATGGATGGCAGGTTTGGCCGCCGCGCAGACGGTCGGGCTTTTCTCAAAGGAGAGCGGCGTCGTCTTGCCAGGGGTCATGTTGCTCTACGACTTGGCGTGGCCGGAGCGAGCCAAGTGGCGCTGGCGTGTGCCCGCCTATGCCGCTGTGGCGCTTCCGCTTGCGGTCTTTTTCTCCTTGCGCAGCGGTTTCGGGATGCACATGCTGATCGATTATGCCGAGAATCCCCTGGTGCGCGCTGGTTTCTGGACAGCGCGCCTCACCGCGGTCAAAGTGGTTGGCAAGTGTCTATGGCTGTTTCTATGGCCGGCCCAGTTGTCGGCGGATTATTCCTATAATGCGGTGCCGTTATTCGGCTGGCGGCTCTCGAACTGGGAGGATGCCAAGGCGCTCATTGCGCTCGCGGTTTTGCTGGGCGCGGCCCTTCTTGCCATCCTGCTGGCAGTGCGCTGGCGCCGCACGGGGAAGCCGCTACTGTTCTTCCTGGTTTTCTTTTTCGTTGCGCTGTCGCCCACTTCGAACCTGATTGTCCTCATCGGCAGCATCATGGCCGAGCGCTTTCTCTATCTGCCTTCGGTGGGGCTGGCCGGTTGTATAGTTGCGGCCGTCTGCCTGCTTGGCCGGAGGCGCTCACTTCAGGGGCGGGTGGCTGCGCCAGTTGCCTGGGCCGCGCTGGGGCTGCTGTGCCTGGTGTTCACCGCGCGAACCCACGCACGCAACTTCGACTGGCAGGATGGCCTTAGTTTGTGGACCAACGCCGTGGACGTATGTCCGGGGAGCGCTAGGCCACACTATAATCTGGCCAAGGAATTAGAGCACATTCCTGGCCGCCTCCCGGATGCGATTGCCGAGTACCGGGAAGCCGTGCGTATCGATCCGGACCGTGCGGATGCCCACGATAACCTGGGAAACGCACTGTCCAGCATCCCTGGCCGCCTGCCCGAGGCAATTGACGAATACCGGGCGGCCCTGCGGGCCGGACCCGGTCTCGCAGCAGTTCACAACGACCTGGCAAGCGCCCTGGCGCGCATGCCCGGCCGCCTGCCGGAGGCCATTGCCGAATATCAGGCGGCCCTGCGCGTGCAACCCCGAAACGCGGAAGTGCATTACAACCTGGGAAACGCGCTATCCGGCATACCCGGCCGCCTGCCCGAGGCCATTGCCGAGTACAAGGCCGCCCTGCAGATTCAACCCGATCATGCGGATGCCCACAATAACCTGGGAAACGTGCTTTCATGCATACCCGGCCGGCTGCCCGAGGCCATTGCGGAGATTGAAGCGGCTCTGCGGATTCAACCCGATCTGGTGGCTGCCCACAATAATCTGGGAAACGCACTCTCCGGCATACCCGGACGGCTATCCGAGGCCATCGCCGAATACCGGGCGGCCCTGCGCGTTCAACCTCGAAACGCGGAAGTGCATTACAACCTGGGAAACGCGCTGGCGGGCATGCCCGGCCGCCTGCCCGAGGCCATTGCCGAGTTTGAAGCGGCTCTGCGGAGCGAACCCGGTTTCGTCGAAGCGCACGTCAGCCTGGGGAAGGCGTTAGCGCTGACGCCCGGCCGGCTCCCGGAGGCCATTGCAGAGTATCAAGCGGCCCTGCGGATCAGGCCCGATCCGCAGGTACGCCAAACCCTGGACAGATTACGAGCGGGGCTGCGGTAAGCGGCGGCTACAGCAACCGTCCCGCCATATCGAACCAACAACGGCTGGAAACTCCCTACTCGAGTTTCGATCCCCACGCGGAGAGTTATCTTCAGCAGTCTCCTCCCGACGCAGCCGGCCAATTCAGTTCGGCAAATTCGACCGGTTCAATCCGAAGTTCCGCCCACCCGGCTGAGAATCCCCAGAGATCCTCCGGGGCGGCGGCCAAACCAAAGCGAAACGATGTATGCGTAGAACAGGCATCAGGCCCATCTGGAGTCGGTTCAACGGTTCTTGGCATTGGGACGTTTCGATCAAACATCAGAAAAGAAAGGTGTGATTGACAATATCAGGACCCTTTCTTTTTTGTACGATCAAACAACGTATGCGCTTGCAGAATTACGTTGACGGCACCGCGTTCACTATGATAGCGTTGATCCACCCAGGAAGCTGACTGGAATCCTGGGGGAGTCCTTCTGTCGCCCTCTGGGCCACGTCGAGCGGGAGGGTAATCGGGCCGGGGTCGCGTGGGGACGGGCTGCAGAGGGAAAGTTGTGAACGATGCGTTCGTTGGGTGCGGGAGGGGTTCCGCCGACCAACGCCGCAGTAGCCCTTACCATAACCGCGGTCGGGTTAGTCACCGTTGGTTTAGGCGTTGTTCCGGGTAAGGTTCTGGGGGGACAGAGAATGAGGACCAAACGGGAGTTGTTGGTTCGGTTGATTTTACTAGTAGCGGTATTCGCGATACAACTGCTGGCGCAGGGGGATCGAGGCGAGATCACGGGAAGCGTAACGGATGCCACCGGGGCCGTCGTGCCCGGCGCGGCCATAACGGTAATTCAACAAAGTACGAACACGACGTACAAAACGACGACCAACACTGCGGGCGATTTCACTGTCCCCTCCTTGCCGGTTGGCATATATCTCGTAAAGGTCGAACGCAATGGCTTCAAGACAGACCTGACTGCGAACGTGGAGATAACCCCTGGCAGCACCGTGCGCACGGATGTCAAGCTTCAGGTTGGTCAGTCCATGCAGAGCGTTGAGGTCATGGCTAACGCACAGATGGTGCAGACAGAGAACGCCAGAGTGTCCACGGAAGTATCGAGCAAGCTGGTAGATTCATTGCCGGTCCAAGTGAATGGCGGTTCGCGTAGCCCCTTCGACCTGGCGTCCACCACGGCGGAAGTGAACGCGGCAGGCACCTTCCGGATCGGCGGCGGCAACGACACCGTAGGCATCACCCTCGATGGCTCTTCTCTCGCCGGGGATAAGATCGGCAGCGACGCTGGAAATGGAGGCGCGGCCGCGATGAATAGCCCGTCGGTGGAAGCTCTCACGGAGTTTAGTGTGGAATCCGGCGGTTTTAAGGCCGAGACGGGCCACGCCTCGGGTGGAACGCTGAGAATGGTTTCCAAGTCGGGCACGAACCAGTTCCATGGGAGCGCATTCGAGTTCCTGCGCAACCAGGACCTGGATGCCAAAGGTTTCTTCAATAGTGTGAAGTCGGTTTACAAGCAGAACGACTTCGGGGTCACGGCCGGCGGCCCGGTCTACTTGCCCAAACTCTACAACGGCAAGAACAAGACGTTTTTCTTCGCCTCGTACGAAGGGTTCCGCAACCGCGTCGGCGCGGGCAATGGCACGTTGTACAGCGTGCCGCCCCCGGAGTTCTATACCGGCGACCTGCACAACTGGGTAAACGCAAGCGGCGCGATGTACCAGATATACGATCCGGCATCGCAGTCCCTATCCTCGAATGGAACATATGTAAGAACGCCTTTCCCCAACAACCAAATTCCACAGACGCGGTTCGATCCGACCGTCGTACCGATCCTGAACTATATGAAAACCCTGCTCATGCCGAACGTCTCGAACCTCGTGCCGGGGACGTCCGCCTACGTGCGGAACAACTACTTTTCCACAGGTACCAGCATCAGCCCGAGCAATCGGTGGAGCGGCAAGATCGATCAGAACCTGGGCTCGAAGCACCACATTTCATACTTAATGAACCGCTATTGGGATGCATTGGCTTGCGGCGCCAACGGTTGTCCCGGATTGCCTTATCCGATCACTGGCTCCATCAGTCCTGGGTCCAACCACACGCAGGTGTATCGCGGAAATTGGGACTACACCATCACTCCGACGCTGGTGAGCGCCTTGTACGGCGGGTTCAACTACTTTCGGGAAGATCACGGCTCACCCGCGATATCTTCAGACTCGCCGCAGAGCTCGGGTATTCCCGGCTTGCTGCCCTCGGGGTACTGGAAATCCAAGAATATCTGCATACCGAATTACCCCGAATGCGCGAACTTTCCCATTATCAGCACAGGCGATTTCACAGGCTGGGGCACCAACGGCCCGAACGGCTCTGACCGCCTGGTCTTCGAACTGCATGAAGACATGACGAAGGTCAAAGGCACCCACACCTTCAAGTGGGGCTACTTTTTTGGTGACAGCCACTACGACGGTTTCGGATTGCAGAACGGGTCCGGCAACACCGGGTTCAGTTACACCAACACTTCGGTCCCGCTGGCTACGAGCGAGGCGTCCGGAGGCGGCAGCGGGTTTGCGTCATTCCTGCTGGGAGCGGTGAACAACTTCGCCCTGGATACGCCGCGCTACCTTGCCGTCGTGTATCGCACCCACCAGGCGTTTATCCAGGACGACTGGAAGGTCTCGCGCAAGCTTACGCTGAATATCGGCTTCCGCTATGAGATGAACGTTGCGCCGGTCTCGCCAGACAATCCGTCTAAGATAAGCGACTTCTCCCCGACCACTCCGAATCCGGGCGCGGGCGGGATTCTTGGCGCCACCATTTTCGCCGGGACCGGTTCGGGCCGGATTGGCAGAAACAACATAATCAGCAACTGGTACGGCGGGTACGGGCCGCGGTTCTCATTCGCCTATGCGCTTACACCGAAGACCACCATCCGCGGCGCCGCCACGCGGAGCTTCGGGCCGGTAGCCGGCATAGGGCAGTCTTCGCACAACCTTGGCTTTGCCGTTCGGGAGACGATCGGTGACAGCAGCGGCGGCCTGAACCCGCTGTGGTATCTACAACAGGGCGCTCCGGCATATTTTACTCCGCCGGACATCGACCCCGCCGTTGGCATCGGCACGAATCCGCCGTACTACAACGGGAACCAGGCGAACAGATCCGACAGCGAGCTGAACTACTCGTTCAATATTCAACGGCAGATCACGGCTACTTCGGTAATCGAAATCGGCTACCAGGCGACGCTGGCCAGCGACATAACGTCAAACTTCCTGTCCGACAACCAGGTGCCTTACCGGTCCCTGCCCGCCTCTCTGAGTCCGTTCACTGCGGCGGGCCGGGCGGCGCTGGGCTCGTTGGTGGGCTCTGCCGCGGCGATTGCCGCCGGGTACACCGGGCAGCCGTGGACCTGCGGCGCGGGCTCCTCGAGTGAATGCGTCCCCTTCAACACGCTGTTTGCCAAGTCCGCGACTCTGACGCAAGCCCTGAGGCCCTTTCCCCAATACACGACCATCAATACGCAGGACGGAGGCGGCGACCGGATCGGCCATTCCACTTACCACTCCCTGACGGTCAAGTACAATAAGCGGTATGCATCGGGGCTGACGGTGCAAGCTTCCTACAGTCTCTCGAAGCTGCTGACCGACTCAAGCCTGCCATATGCGTCCGTCACGAACCCGGGCGACATGTACAATTTGAGCCTGCTCAAGACGATTGCGTCTTTCGATCAGACGCATCAGGTGAAGATCGCGTACGTGTACGAACTCCCCGTCGGACGAGGGAAGCATTTTCTTGGGAGCGGCGGCGTAGCTGCCGCGATAGTGGGCGGCTGGCGCATCTCCGCCATACAAACCTATGCCAGCGGAACACCGATGAACATTGGCAACACTGTTACCTTCCCCATCGGCGACTTCAGCAACCGCCCCACCATATCCACTTACAACAACTGGGTCGCCCCCCAAACGGGCAAGTTTGATCCTTTTGCGGACAGTTACTTGCAGCCGCAGTCCTTCTTCCCGGCGCAGCCGACAACCGCGTTCGGCAATTCCACCGTGTACAACCCGAAGTTCCGTTCTGCCCCAACCATGTCGGAGAATCCATCCATAGCCCGGATCTTCAGCTTCAAGGAAAGGGCGCACTTGGAGGTTCGGGCCGAGGCGTTCAACGTGCTGAATCGGGTCTTCTTCGGCCCACTGGGGGGCGCTACGACGCTGGGAAACGCCAACTGGGGTCTGTGGCGCGCCCAGGTGAACGGGGCGCGCACAATGCAGTTGGTGGCGAAACTGAACTGGTAGTGCTTTGCTGGTTGCGCGAGGCAGTTCGCACAGCCTTCTGGGCGGCGGCGCCCGCCGAATTCCGGCCCAAAGCAGGGCTGGTGGCGACAATTCGAATGTTTTCAGGCGATAACTTTCGGGCCGTTAACCAGGGGCGCAACGGAGTCGAATTCACCGCGGCGCATGGGTTCGCAGCAACACTTTCCTGACAGGCATACCTGTGAGGACTCGCCTGCTTCGCGAGGCCTCTTTACTACCTTCTTTCGGGCCCATGGCCGCAAGGAAATCGCTTTTGCGTGAACTTGTAAGAGTCTTCAGGGGGCAATCAATGGGTTCGTTGAGCAGAAGATCCCTTTTCCGCGCCGGCGCGGGCATAGCCGGAGCGTTCAGCATGCAGAACCTGTTCGCTGCCGTGCAGGATAACAGCACGCCATATCAGCGGCCGAAGCTGAAAATCACGGACGTAAAGTCCGCCAACATCCTGGGTTTCCATGTCCGTATCTACACCGATCAGGGCTTGTACGGCGATGGCGAAGGCGTCGACGCCGTCAGTGGCGGACCCTCCATCGTTCAGGGCTTCCGCTATTCCTTAGTCGGCCAGAGCCCCCTAAACATCGAGGGTATCTGGGAGCGCATCCGGACGAGTGGCGTCTTTGGCGGCGCACAAGCCGGCCAGTACGTAGCTACCCTGACCGCCGTTGAGGTTGCCCTGTGGGACCTCGCAGGCAAGGCCCTCAATTTGCCGATCTACCAGTTGATGGGCGGGAAACTCCGCGACCGGATCCGCGTTTACTGCGATTGCGGCACCGACGACCGCAACGATCCACAAGCTAAGGCCTACATCAATCAGGTCATCGACAACCACTTCACGATGACCAAAATCGATATCGATGACGCCGCGGATCCCGCCCGTTTCGACCGTGTGAATTGGACCGCGAATAACGCCGAGATCGATCACATGGTCGACAAGGTCCGGTTCATGCGCGAATCGCTGCCGAAAAACATTGAACTCGCGGTCGACATGCACGCCCGGTACGATCTCGGCACTGCCAAACGTGTGGCCAAGGAAATGGAGCCTTTCCGCCTGGTGTGGCTGGAAGAGCCGGTACCGCCGGAAAACATCGACGCCATGAAGAACGTGCGCGATTCCACCCACACACCCATTTGCTGCGGTGAGAACATCTACATGCGTTGGGGCTTCCGCGAACTGTTCGAAAAGCAGGCCGTCGACATCATCATGCCGGACATCCAAAAGTGCGGCGGGTTGATGGAAGGCAAGAAAATCGCCGCCATGGCGCAGGCCTACTACATACCGATCGCGCCGCACTCCCAGGCTTCTCCCATTGGTGCGATGGCAACGGCCCACATGCTGGCGACGGTGCCGAACTTCCTGGTTGTGGAGTGGCACTGGAGTCATCCGGCCACTCGCTGGGAGCGGTGGAAGAACTTCGTCAAGCAGGGCGACATTATCGAGAAAGGCGATATACCGGTTCCCGACAAACCCGGCATCGGCGTCGAAATGAATGAGGAATACCTCAGGAAGCTGCCGGGAGTAACCTGGTTCCCGGCGTAGACGTAAGGCAGTGGCAAAGAAGCTGAATCGAGGTGTGTATGAAGAGTTGGTGCGTTCGCATGGCGAGATCGCCGATTCTGGCCGTCTTGCTGTTGGCGCTGGCTGGCGCGCCTTGTGTTTGGGGGCAGGTGTTCCAACTCACCAGGGAACAGATGCTGCAGTATACGGCCCAGAACCCGTTCGCCCGATTCCCGGACGGCAGGCCCAAAGTGCCGGATGATCTGTTGGCCAAGCTGAAGGACATGTCTGCTGAGGAAGTCCTCGGCCTGTCGCAGCGAGGATTTCGCAACCAGTGGGAAGCCGGGTGGCAGGTTCTGCATCCCCAAAAACGGCTGATCGGCCGCGCCCTGACCCTGCAAATGATGCCCACCCGGCCCGACGTCAGCGAAGTCGATGCGGCTGCCCGCCGGGCGAAGAATCTCACGCGGCTGAACCATCAGACCGCGATCGATATGCTCCAGAAAGACGATGTGCTGGTCGTCGACGCTTGCGGTGCGCAGTTCGGAGGAGTGATCGGCGACAATCTCGGGTTCTACATCATGAAGACTACGGGCGCGGGATTCGTGATCGATGGAGCCATCCGGGATATCGTCGGCCTCGCCCCCTTTACCGATCTGGCCGGCTATTACCGGGCCGCGGTACCGCCCGCCATCCACGACCTGATGGTGACCGGGATCAACGTCCCGGTACGCATCGGCAACGCTACGGTGATGCCGGGCGACGCCGTCTTCGGCGACCCTGAGGGAGTCTACTTCATCCCGCCCAGCCAGGTGAAGGACCTCGTCGACGAGGCCGATGTTACCCACATTCACGACGAATGGACCAAGAAGAAGTTCGAAGAAGGCAAATACATTTCGTCGGATATCTACGGCTCCCCGCGTGACCCCGCGCTGATCAGGGAGTATCAGGATTACCTGAAAGAGAAGCTGGGCACCCAGAGGTATGAGGAATACATGAAACGCCGGGCCGCTCAGCCGCCACCAGCCGTCCCCGGCGGCGGTCGCGGGGGCCGCGGGCAGTAAAACGGACTTCGCATAATCGATCTTGCTGCCGGGCCCGCCCGGGTCAATGGCCGGGAGGGTGGCGTGCAGCACGGTGAACTAAGTAATTCGTGGAGACACAACATGCCAATGAACCGACGGGAACTTCTAACGGCTTCGGTGGCAGGCGCTGCAATTTTGAGGCATGGGAGGGAGGCGCTGGCCGCCCCCCCGGGAAACATCCAAGTCGCGATCGATGCGGCCAAGAGCGGCAAGCCGATCAATCCGATGGTCTTCGGCGGCTACATGGAGCCTGCTACCACGAGTGTGTGGGCCGAGATGCTGAGCGACAGAAAATTCGCCAGGCCGGTGGTCAGCGCTCAGCCGGCGGCGGCACCGTCGAACGGCCCTGCGGGTTTCCGCTTCCGTGGGGAGCCGTTCAGGCCGGTGGGGCCGGAAGGGACTGTCGTGATGGACACCGTGCGGCCGTTCGTTGGCAAGCACAGCCCGCTGGTCAAGCTTGCCGGCTCCGACCCCCGCGGCATCCAGCAGTCCAGGTTGCGCCTGGTCAAGGGCAAGGCCTACGAAGGCCGTGTTTATCTTGCCGGAGATCCCGGCGCAAAGGTTGTGGTCCGTCTGGTCTGGGGATCTGGCGGCAGCGACTCGCAAACCGTTCTCATCTCGGCGCTGACCAGCGTGTACCAAAAATTCCCGTTCAGGTTCACGCCGACGGCCGACTCGACGGATGCGCGACTGGAAATCGTGGGTACCGGCAGCGGCGCATTCCATGTGGGGACTGCTTCGCTGATGTCTGCCGATAACGTGCAGGGGTTCCACGCGGGCATGATCCGCCTCTTCAAAGAGGAAGGCTTCAAGATGTTCAAGTGGCCCGGCGGCAACTTTGTCTCCGCTTACGACTGGCGCGACGGTCTTGGCGATCGGGACAAGCGCCCGCCGCGTGGAAACGAATCGAACGACGTAGGCCTGCATGACTTCATCGCCCTCAACCGGCTGGTCGGTGCCGAACCCGATCTGACGATCAACAGCGGATATGGATCGGCGCGCGAGGCGGCCGAGGAGGTTGAATACTGCAATGGCTCTGTAAACACCCGCATGGGCCGAATGCGCGCCGAGAACGGCAGTGCCGAGCCCTTCAATGTCCGCTGCTGGACGATCGGCAACGAAATGTACGGCCCCTGGCAGGCTGGCCGCATGTCGCTCAACCAGTACTGGGTGAAGTACAACAACATCGTCGATGCCATGAAGGCGGTGGACTCGACGATCAAGGTGGTTCTGGGCGGGGCCAGCATCTGCGAGAAGTCCATCGGCGGCGCGGAGAAGAAGGGTAATTTCTTCCCGAGCATTTGGGAGCCGCCCATTACGGCAAAGCTGCCCTATGAGTTCCACAGTCTGGACGACTGGGACAGTTGGCTGCTCGCCAACTGTGCCGACAACGTCGATTTTCTCTCCGAACATACCTACGCATATCCTGAGTTGATATTCGACGCCGGGAAGCAGTCCTTTGTGGAGGTGAAGGATCCGCTGCAGTTCAAAGCCCGCAGGATCGCCAACCGCATCGGCGGCTTCTTTGATGCATGGGAGAAGTATGTCGAGAAGGTGCCTGCGTTGAAAGACAAGGACATCAAGTTCATCTTCGATGAATGGGGCAATCGTAACCGCTCGATGGCGGGGAATGGCCCCGGAGGCGGCGGAGGCTTCGGACGGCCGACCGGAATGCTCACGCCCCTCTCTCACGCGCTTTTGCTGCACGAACTGTTTCGTCACTCCGACAAAGTGGCTGCCAGTTGCGCGACCGGGGGACTGCGTGTATTGACCGACAACTCCGGCGATGAAGTGGGTATGACGCCTGAGGGCGTCGTGTTCAAGCTGCTGCAAAATCACTTTCTCAACGCTGTTCCGGTGGCGGTCGACGGGAATTCGCCGCAGCCGATGATGCCCGGCACGGCGTATGTCGACCGGGGTATTAAGCCCACTGGAAGCCCGACCTATCCGCTGGATGTTTTCGCAGCGTTCTCCGGCGACCGCAAGAAGTTTCTCATTTCGGTGGTCAACCCCACGGAAGAGGCCAACAGCCTTACGCCGAAGATCGGCGGCGTCAGCCTGCGCGGGCAGGGCAAGCTTTATCAGATTGCGCCACCCAGTTTCGATTCCAACAATGAAGCAGGCAAGGAGCCTGCTGTCAAAATCGTTGAAAGTTTGCAGAACGGGGTTCCCGCGATCGTGCAGGCGCCGCCCTTTAGCGTTAGCCTCTACGAATTTGAAGTTGCGTAAGAACTCCTATTTGTCGCGAAGCGGAGGCGCCGGGAGCGGATTCTCCGCCATTAAGAAAGCAGGATCCGTCGCAACTCGCCCTCCGGATCGTCCACCATCCGGCAGCGATTGTCACCATCGTTTGACAAACCGTGTTGGATCGGTGGAAGTCCAGGTTAATCCGGGTTGGCTGGATTGCCGGTGCGGGCGAAACTTGCCCAAGCCGTCGCCAAGCAGGGCCAACGGATATCCGGACATGTTGCTCCCATATCTACCGGGAGGTAAGCGTTTGCTGAGTTTAGCCCTCACCGCTACGAAAGTAAGGTGGATGCCGCAATAAAATCAGTTGTCGTGGGCGATGCAAACGATTACAATGCTTGCATCGGGTGCGACAACGTTCCGGGCGGCCGCTGGCGCACTTTTTAGTGGGAGAGCATCCTATGCACAGCGTTTTCCTTCGCTCCCTTCTCATCTTCTCGATGGCCGCGGCAGTCCCGCTCCCGGCCGCCGACCCGGTGCTGTGGTACCGGCATGCGGCACAAAAATGGGGCGATGCACTTCCGGTCGGTAATGGGCGGCTCGGCGGAATGGTGTTTGGGGAAATCGCCAAGGAGCACATCCAGTTGAACGAAGATACCGTCTGGAACGGCAAGAGGCGCGACCGCATCAATCCGGAAGCGCTCAAGGCCTTGCCCGAGGTTCGCCGCCTGCTCTTCGAGGGTAAACCCCGCGAGGCGGAAGCCCTGGAAGAACAAAAGATGATGGGCATTCCCAATCGCCAGCCGCCCTATCAACTTTTGGGAGATTTGAACATCGAATTCTCGGGCCATGACAACGCGACAGACTACCGGCGCGAGTTGAACTTGGCAACGGGAATCGTGCGCGTGACGTATCGCATCGGCGACGCGGCATGCACGCGCGAAGTGTTTTCCTCCGCGCCGGACCAGGCGCTGGTGGTCCGCCTCGCTTGCGACCAACCCGGCCAGCTTTCGTTTCGCGCGACGTTGACCCGTTCGCAGGACAGCCAGACCACAGTTGCCGCGCCCGACCGTGTCATCTTACAGGGCGAAGCGATCGCTCACACGAACTTCTGGATCACTCCGAACCTGACTCCCGAAAAGCTCAAGGCCGAGCAGGATCAGATCGAGAAGACCGGCGTGAAATTTCGAGCGGTTCTGCGCGCCATGAACGAAGGCGGACAATTGGAGGTTTCGGGCAGCGACCTGGTTGTGTCCAAAGCCAATGCCGTAACCCTGTTGGTTGTAGCCGCGACGGATTATCGCGGCGGCGATCCGGCGACGGCTTGCACCCGGTACCTGGCTCGCGCGGCCAAACCATACGCCACTCTCAAAATGGCGCACACGGCGGACCACGAGATGCTCTTTCGCCGCGTTGAGTTCGATCTGCCGCCGCCCGTCAGCGATCCATCGATCGAAACCCTCCCGATCGATGAGCGGCTGGCGCGAATCAAGAAAGGACAGGATGACCCCGGCTTGTCAGCGCTCTACTTTCAGTTCGGCCGGTACCTGCTCATGGGGAGCAGCCGTCCCGGCTCGATGGCGGCCAACCTTCAGGGCATCTGGAACGACAGAATGGCTCCGCCATGGGACAGCAAGTACACCACCAACATCAATGTGGAGATGAACTACTGGCCGGCCGAAGTCGGCAACCTTGCGGAAACCACCGGACCTCTGTTCGACCTGGTCAAAATGTCGCTCGAGAGCGGCCGCCGCACCGCCAAGGAGATGTACGGCGCCCGCGGCTTTGCGTTTCATCACAACGTCGATGCCTGGGGCGATACCGCGCCGGTGGACTACGCCTATTGCGGCATCTGGCCGATGGGCGGCGCGTGGATGGCGCTCCACTACTGGGAACATTATCAATATGATCTGGACCGCACTTTCCTGAGCCGCGAAGCCTATCCCATCATGAAAGAGGCCTCGCAGTTCGTGCTCGATTTCCTGGTGGACGACGGCAAGGGCCACCTGGTGACCAACCCGTCGTATTCCCCGGAGAACAGCTATCGCATGGCGGACGGAACCGTGGGCCGGCAGACGGTAGGTGCCGCCATGGATTACGAGATCATTTACACGCTTTTCCATGCGACCAGCAGCGCCTCGCAGATCCTGGGAATCGATGCAGCGTACCGCACAGAGTTGGAAAAGGCGCTCAAGCGTATCCCCGATCTCAAGATTGGAAAGCACGGCCAATTGCAGGAATGGAGCGAAGACTATGACGAGCCCAGCCCGGGAATGAGCCACATCTCCCACTTGTTCGCGCTCTATCCGTCCGACGAGATTACGCTGCGAGGCACGCCCGAACTCGCGCAGGCGGCACGCATTTCGCTCGACCGCAGAGTGCAAAACGGCGGGGGCAAGAGCGGGTGGTCCTCGGGCTGGTACGCGAACCTCTGGGCGAGACTGGAAGACGGCGATCGCGCCTACCAGCACATCCGCAACCTGCTCTCGACTGCCGCCGAGAGTCTGCTGAACGCGGGGCGCCTTTTCCAGATCGATGCCAACTTCGGCGGGGCGTCCGGGGTCGCCGAAATGCTCCTGCAAAGCCACTCTGGCGAGATTGCGTTCCTGCCGGCATTACCCTCGGCATGGCCGGAAGGCCGTTTCCATGGACTCCGCGCGCGCGGAAACGTGGAGGTGGACGCATCCTGGAAAGGTGGGCGTGCGGTCTCCGGCGCGCTGCGCCCGGGTGTCGCGGGTGAGTTCAAGCTGCGGCCGCCGCATGGCCAGCGCATCGCCAGGATTCAATCGGCCGGCCAAACCGTCAGAGCGACCGAATCCGGGGACGTCTGGCTGGTCCGCCTCGAACCGCGCCGGGAATATCAGATCACGTTCGAATAGGCATTCTCAGGAGGATCCGATTTTGAAATCCAACCGGTTTATGATCGCATTGTTTTTGCTGGCTGGCTCGGCGTCATTCGGGCAAGCGCCAGGTAACCTGCCGTATCAGGATCCGAACCTCCCGCCAGAGCGGCGCGCGGCGGACCTCGTGTCCCGCATGACGCTCGAGGAAAAGGTGCTGCAGATGCAGAACAGCGCCCCCGCGATCCCGCGTCTCGCAGTAGGCGTCTTCAATTATTGGAACGAGGCGCTGCACGGCGTCGCCCAGGGGCGCGCCACCGTGTTCCCCGAGCCGATCGGGCTGGGAGCGAGCTTTGACACCGATCTGGTGCACCGGATCGCCGACGCAATTTCCACGGAAGCGCGTGCCAAATATCATGAGGCTCAGCGCCGACCGCCGGTGCCCGAAGTGCCGCCCGGCAACTCGCCCGGCCGCATCGCCTGGCTGACGTACTGGTCGCCGAACATCAATATCTTCCGGGATCCCCGTTGGGGGCGCGGACAGGAGACCTACGGCGAAGATCCGTTCCTCACCAGCCGCATGGGCGTCGCGTTCGTCAAGGGCATGCAGGGAGACGATCCGCATTATCTGAAAGTAGTCGCCACGCCGAAGCACTACGCCGTGCACAGCGGTCCGGAGCCGCTGCGGCACACCTTTGACGCCAAGGTGAGCGAGGCCGACATGCTGAGCACCTACCTGCCGGCCTTCCGGGCGGCCGTGGTGGAGGGCAAGGCGGACTCCGTGATGTGCGTCTACAACTCGGTGAATGGAGTCCCGGGTTGCGCCAGCGAGGACCTGCTACAGAAGCGGCTGCGCGACCAATGGGGATTCCAGGGTTTCGTGGTGAGCGATTGCGGCGCCATCGGCGACATCGTCCGCAGTCACAAATACGTTGCCACGCAGGGCGAGGCGGCCGTGGCGGCCGTCAAAGCGGGCACGGACCTGACTTGCGGCGGCGAGTATCGCACCCTGCTCGACGAGGTCAAGGCCGGCAAAATCACGGAGGCCGAGATTACCCGCGCAGCCGAGCGTCTCTTCGTGGCCCGTTTCCGTCTGGGCATGTTCGACCCGCAGGACCGCGTCCCATATTCAAAGATTCCGTACACTGAAAACGATTCCGCGGCGCACCGGCAATTGGCGCGCCAGGCTGAACGCGAAGCGATCGTGCTGTTGAAGAACCAGGGCGGCTTCCTGCCCTTGAAATCCTCCGTGAGCAGGATCGCGGTGGTCGGCCCCTCAGCGGACGACCCGGTCGGCTTGCTGGGCAACTACAACGGTATTTCCTCCAGTCAGGTGACTCCGCTCGATGGAATTCGGCACCAGTTCGCCAAAGCCAAGGTGCAGTTCGCGCTCGGCGCCACCTACACAGCCACCACGCAGGCGCTGGTCTCGGCGAATGTCCTGACTACGCCGGATGGACACGGACTGGGGCTGCTGGCTGAGTACTTCGACAATCCCGAATTTCAGGGACAACCGAAGCTTCGCCGGAAGGAGCCCCGCGTGTATTTCGACGCCAACATGGAAGAACCGGCTGTACTGGCGGCGGTGAATGGCGACCAGTACTCCATCCGTTGGACCGGAACCCTGACCCCTCCGGCCACCGGAGATTACGTCGTGTCGGCACGGACCGGCATGTGGAACCGCACAGGGAAGATCCGCCTGTTCCTCGACGACAAAGAAGTGAATCCAAGCGGGCCCGCCGGCACCCGTCCCGCCGGATTGGGCCCGGGACAGGGGCAAGGACCGCGGCGCGGGGGTCCGCCGCCGATGCAGTTGGAAGGCGGGCGCAAGTACCCCGTTCGGGTGGAATACACGCAGAACGGCCCCGGCGGGGCCGCCGAACTCAACTGGATTCCGCCAGCGTCCGTGATGCTCGCCGAAGCGGAAAAGGTGGTAGGAGACTCCGACGTGGCGCTGGTATTCGTCGGCCTGAATGGGTCGCAGGACGGCGAGGGTCACGACCGCACCGATATCGATCTACCCGAGACGCAGGAGAGCCTGGTGAAGGCGACGATCGCCACTGGCAAACCGGTGATCGTGATTCTGACCAGCGGCAGCGCCCTGTCCGTCAATTCCGCGGCGGCGGGCGCGACGGCGCTACTTTCGGCCTGGTACGGCGGCGAGGAGGCCGGGACGGCGATTGCGGAAACACTGGCCGGAGTCAACAACCCAGCAGGCCGCCTTCCTGTGACGTTCTACAAAAGCATGGATCAGGTGCCCCCGTTTACCGACTACAACATGAAGGGCCGCACCTACCGGTACTTCGAGGGCGAACCACTCTACCCGTTCGGATACGGGCTGAGCTATTCGACCTTTACGTATTCCCATCTGAGTGCGAAGCGCACCTCGATCGGCGCCGAAATCAGCGCCACGGTAAAGAACACTTCCTCCCGGGAAGATGATGAAGTGGTGCAACTCTACATCGCCGGCGGCTCGGAAGCGGATGCCCCGATCCGCAACCTGCGCGGATTCCAGCGGATTCACTTGAAAGCGGGCGAGAGCCGCGAAGTAAAGTTCATGCTTGCAACCGAAGACGTACCGAAGGGGAAGGTGGAAATCAGCGTGGGCGGCGGACAGCCCGTCGGTAGCACGCCGCACGTGAAGGGCTCGCTGTAACAGGTTAGAGACAGGCCGAAGGAGCTCATCGTGAAGCGCAGAGATTTTCTCACGAAAGGTACGGCGGTTGCCGGAGTGGTCAGTTCTGCGAGGTTGGTCCCGCCGCTGATGGCGGACCAAAGCGGCGCACCGAAGCCGGTGCCGGCAAAGGCGCAGCAAGAGATTCGTTCCGCTGAGGATCTCAAACGGGCGCGGGAGGACAAGTTCCTGCCTAAATTTCCGGCGTTCAGGGAATCGGATGGGCTGGCCGGCGTGCCGGTCTCGCCGATGCCGCTGGCGGAAAAGGTCAAGCGGAAGATAGTGCCGCAGCGGGGCTTTTGCAGTATCGTGCCCGGCGCTTCGTTCAGTGAAGGTTTAATCTCCGGCAATGGGGCGATGAACATCGAGATGACGTGCGCTCCATACTCGGAGCAGATCCTCTTTCGTCACGAAAGCCTCATGCTGCCGTATAAGCGGCCCTACGAGTCCCCCCAGGTCGCGGATGTCTTCCCCCATGTCCGGCAAATGGTGATGGACGGGAGATACCGCGAAGCCGTGGAATTCGCTTTCCAGAAAATGGAGGAAGGCCCAATCAAGCGGAATACCTATCCGCACCCCACAATTCCGGCATTCTCGATGCGTCTTGATGTACCGAAAACCGCGTCGGTCCAGAACTACCTCCGCACCCTCGATTTCGAGCGCAGCGAGCTGAAGGTTCACTGGAGCGACGAGCGCGGCGAATGGCTTCGTCAGACCTTCACCTCCAAGCCGGACAACGTCGTGGTCATTGGCTCACCGCCCCGCCGGGACAGTCGGTGAACCTAAAAAAGGCAGTTA
>PMTT01000748.1 GCA_003167275.1 Bryobacterales bacterium
CGACCCGACATTTCGAGATATGCTGGTGCGGGCGTTTAAGTGGACCATAAAGAGGGAATAGTGGAGCGCTGAAGGGGAACGCCCGTTCATAGTCGCCAAGGATTTCGCATGTCCAAAACTATTACGCATCGCGCCTCGCTTGCCAGGCTTGTTCTGGTTGTAGCCTCGGTCGCCGTAGTCGTTGCGCAGGAGCCGCCCGCCGGTAGAGGCGGACGTGGGTCAGGCCGCGGAGGCGCCGCTCAGTCCCCCGATGCCGGAGGGTGCGTTGTGGTGGGCCTCGGAGCGGGCCCCTGCGACAAGCAGGTGGTGGATGCCACCGCTGCCAGCCGGGGCCGCACCCTCTACGCCGCCGAATGTGTCAACTGTCACGGCGCGCTGGCCAGGGGCACCGACCTGGGTGCGAATCTCGTCAGGTCGGTGGTTATTCTGCGCGATCGCGTTGGCACCGAGCTCGGCCCGTTCCTCCAAAAGGGACATAAAACCCAGAGCGGCGTCCCTACCGCTTCCTTCACCGCCGCCCAGATTGCAGACCTCTCCCACTTCCTGAAGCAACGCGTCAACGACTCACTTCGAGGCTCACCCATATTCGAGCCCCGTGACGTTCTGGTGGGCGATGCCAAGGCGGGGGCGGCCTGGTTCGCCGGCGACGGAAAATGTAGCGGGTGCCACTCCGCGACGGGGGACCTCGCCGGCATCGGCGGCAGGATGCCGCCTATCCAGTTGCAGCAACGCTTCGTGTTCCCCACCGGGGGCCGTGGTGGGCGTGGCGGACGAGGAGCAGCCGCGGCCGCGGCTTCAGCCCGCCGAACCGTTACCCTGACCGTCACCCCTGAGTCCGGCCCGTCGATGACTGGCGCGCTGGTGCTGTTCGATGACTTCTTCGTAACCATCCGCGATGCCTCCGGGGAACTGCACACCTGGAAGCGCACGCCTGCCGTGAAGGTCGTCAAGAATGACCCGTTTCAAGCGCATGCCGAACTGTTGGACAGAATCACCGACACGAACATGCATGATGTCACCGCCTATCTGGAGACATTGAAGTGAAACTCAAATTATTAGTCGTCTTCTTCACGAGCTGCCTGCTCAGCGGCCAGTCCGGACTGAATAACGCCAAGCTCGGCCAGCCGCCGACGGACTCCTGGCCCATCTACCACGGCGATTACTCCGGGCGCCGGTTCAGCACGCTGACCAAGATCAACGCCAACAATATCAGCTCTCTTTCCCTCGCCTGGGCCTATCGTCTTTCGGCAGGCGGAGGAGCAGTGAAGGCCACGCCGCTCATGATCGATGGCGTCCTCTACTTCACCTTGCCGGATCACGTTTGGGCTGTGGATGCGCGCACCGGGCGGGAGAACTGGCATCATCAATGGACGAACACGGGCGGAATTCACATTGGCAACCGGGGAGTCGGAGCGTACGGAAGCTGGCTCTACTTTGAGACCCCGGATTGTCATCTGGTCTCGCTCAATATGAAGGATGGCTCCGAGCGATGGCGCAAGAAAATCTGCGACCTCGACCAGTTCTACTTCGGCTCGGTAGCTCCGGTGATTATCAAGAACCACGTGATCACCGGCGTGAGCGGCGACGATCTGGATACTCCCGGTTACCTGGAGTCCCACGATCCGGAAACCGGCGACCTGCAATGGCGTACCTACACGGTGCCCATGAAGAAGGGCGATCCGGGCTGGGACACCTGGCCCAGCATCGAGGCTGCTTCGCACGGTGGCGGCATGACGTGGCAGCCGGTGACCTATGATCCCGAGCTGAACCTGATCTACGTGACCACCGGCAATCCGCAGCCAGTCATCGCTTCCAAGAACCGTCCCGGCAGCAACGCTTACACCGGATCGATCGTGGCGCTCAACGGCGACACCGGCAAATTCGTCTGGGGATTCCAGTCCTCCCCGCACGACACGCATGATTGGGATTCCACCGAAACTGCCGTCCTGATCGACGACGTAGTGAATGGCCAGCCTCGGAAACTAATCGCGCAGGCGGCTCGCAACGGACATTTCTTCGTTCTGGATCGAACCAACGGGAAGGCGATCCTTTCTTCCGAATATGTGAAGACCAACTGGGCCAAAGGATACGATGCGAAAGGCCAGCCGATTCCAGACCCTGCCAAGATGCCGCAGGTCGCGGGAGCCCTCGTCTCACCCAACCAGGGCGGCGCGGCCAATTGGCCTCCCCCAACATTCAATCCGATGACCGGCCTTTTCTACGTCAACGCGAATCGTGCCTTCAGCATTTACTACATTTACGATCTCGACGACAACCCCCAAGGTTGGGGCGGCACGGACCAGGGCGGCTACTCGGAGACGATGCTCCAGGCGATCGACTACAAGACCGGAAAGGTGCGCTGGAGCCACAAATGGGAAGGTGGCGGCCGATCCGGGTTACTCAGTACGGCGGGAAATCTTGTCTTTGTCGGCGGCCCCAACAACGCGTTCGTTGCCCTGAATGCGACAACTGGGGAGCCTCTGTGGCACGCCGGCCTGACAGGCCAGGTGAGCAATGGGCCGATCACCTATGAGATGGATGGAACGCAGTATGTGATTGTCGCTGCCGGTGACACGCTCTGGGCGTTTGCGATGTTCGCCAAATAGCAGGCGCCAGGCTGCCGGCTATTTGTTCAGTCCAGAGTCGCGGCATTCCATTCCAGCAAATGCCGGTCCGGGTAGAAGAAATAGACTTGTGGATAGCCGGTGGGCGGGTGGGGCTTGATCACGATCTTGAGCGGGTGTTCATCGGGAAGATCTTCGTGAAAGCCCGCGGCGTGCAACTTCTCCACCGCACCGCGGAAACTGGGAACACGGAGGGCGATATGCGTTTCATAAATCTCCATGACCCTGGGTGCGCTGGCCTCGCCCCGGTCAGCCGTGAAAGGAACGCTTCGCAGCCGGACTCAGGAGGTTGGCCAGCCCGGCAGCGACAGGCGCGCCGGCCGCCTCGCCGGCCCCCTATGCAGGCCCAGTGCGCTGCGCAGAACTACAGCAACGGCTGGTCCGGATCCCAGGAATCGACCGTAGATGTCTTTCCGTTGACTCGAAGCTGATAAGTCGGCATCTTGCCCCTCCTGTTTTGTAACTAGTGCCTCGACCGCGAGATTCGTGGCGATTATGGCACCGCTTGCTGACGCGCGCGGCTCGGTTCCGAGCCGCGACCGTAAGGGAGTGGTTTTCGGCAAGCGTAAGTCATCACGCGGTCGGAGACCTAGTGCCCACATCCGCGTGGGTCGACCGGTTGCGCCGGTAGGCGGTAATGCTCGAGTACCATAGTGATACCAGAACGGTACTCCAGACTTTCCCTGACGTGTGCGCCCCCGGACGTCGCCTTATCTTCTCCCCATGCTGTAGTCCCGGGTCTGTCGAGTGAAGGGTGGTCAGTACACGAACCTGTACTAAAGATTACATTGACGAAACTAACAGTGGATGACAAAAATACCCCCCATGAGTCTTCGAAACAAAGAGTTTAGGATGCTGCATGGCATGATGCGCAAGACCGCCACGATCGGTTTTTCAGCCATATCCCTATTGGCATTTTCCTTTTCCGCGCAAGCGACGAACCTGATAGTCAACGGTAGCTTCGAGTCGACAACGAATGGCCCTGGCCAGTTCAACACCTCAACGACCACGCTCACCGGCTGGTCATCCAGCGGTTACAACTTCGTCTTCGCCTCCGGCGGCGCGGACACCACCGGTGCGAATGGCGAGTACGGCAACGTTATGCTGTGGGGCCCAAATGACGGTTCGAACAATGGCTTACCCGCAAGCAGCCCTGACGGCGGCAACTTTATAGCCGCCGATGGCGCCTTCGAGATCGGCGCGATCACCCAGACCGTTAGTGGCCTGACCGTTGGCGACACCTACACCCTCAGCTTCTATTGGGCGGGCGCACAGCAGACCGCCCATGATGGTGCCACCACCGAGCAGTGGAAAGTCACTTTGGGAGGTGTGGAGCAGGATACCCCCATCCTGGACAACGCTAATCACGGCTTCACCGGCTGGCAACTCCAGACCTTCGACTTCACCGCGAACAGCACCAGCGAATTGCTCTCGTTCCTGGCAGTCGGCACCCCGAATGGCGTTCCACCCTTTTCCCTATTGGACGGTGTGTCCCTCAATGCGGACACTTCGGGCGCTCAGAGTACTCCGGAACCAGGATCTGTGGTTCTGATCCTCGGTGGCCTGATGGTTGGTCTGGGCGCTCGCAGATTGCAAAAGCGCGTCAGGAGCAAGTGACAACACGCTTGGACCGTCGTCCCGGCTATCGAGTAAGGGGTAGTCAGTAGACGAATCTGTACTAAAGATTACATTGACGGAATTAACATTCGATGACAAGATTACCCCCTATGAGCCTCAAAAACAGAGGGTTAGCGATGCGGAGCTGCACCTTTCGAAAAGCTGGCAGGATCGGTTTTTCAGCCTTGTCCCTCTTGGCATTTGCCATTTCCGCGCACGCGACGAACCTGATCGTCAACGGCAGTTTCGAGTCGATAACGACTGGCGCGAAGGGTCCTGGCCAGTTCGATAGCGCCCATCCCTACACGACGGTCGCGGGCTGGGCATCCTCAGGTTTCAACTTCGTCCTCGGTCCCGGAGACGCGGACACCACGGGTTCCTGGTCGTCAGAGTATACTGGCTACCTGAAGCTCTGGGGCCCTAACGACGGTTCGAACAACGGCCTGCCTTCGACCAGCCCCGACGGCGGCAACTATATCGGCCTCGATGGCGCTTTCGAGGTCGGCGCGATCACGCAGACCGTTAGTGGCCTGACCGCTGGCAACACTTACACCCTCAGCTTCTATTGGGCAGACGCACAACAGGCCGGCTACACGGGCACCACCACCGAGCAGTTTAAAGTCACTTTGGGAGGCGTGGAGCAGGATACGGCTATTGTGGACAACGTCAATCACGGTTTCTCCGGCTGGCAACTCCAGACATTCGACTTCACCGCGAACAGCACCAGCGAATTGCTCTCGTTCCTGGCAGTCGGCACCCCGACCGGCGTTCCACCCTTTGCTCTGTTGGATGGTGTGTCGCTCACAGCGGACACGGTTGGCACCGAGAGTGCTCCGGAACCCGGATCCGTGGTTCTCCTGGTTGGCGGACTGATGGGCCTTATGGGCGTTTGCAGACTCCGAAGGCTCTTCAAGAGCTAGTTACGTGCCAACTGGGATAGCTACGCGCCCAGTCATTTGAGGTAGGACCACGGGGAACGACCTCCCTTCGGCTTTCCGGTTCTTGGGGTTTGGCATGGAAACGATCCAACTGCAACGCCAGCTTATTTCGTTCGCGACAGACGTTGTTCGCCTGGCGATCTGGCTGTTGGTGCTGATGGCTGTTTTCGTGCCGCTGGAAAGACTCTTCGCCGTTCACTCGCAGAAGGTCTTTCGCAAGTCTTTCCTCGCGGATTTGGCTTACTACTTTCTCACCGGCCTTCTGCCCAAGATGCTTCTGATCGTGCCCACGGCGTTGATTGCCAGGTGCCTGCATTACGCGGTGCCGGATGACCTGCACTTGTGGGTGGCGGATCTGCCGCTATGGGCACGCTTAGCAGCGGCGTGGGTAGTTGGAGAGTTAGGATTCTATTGGGGACATCGCTGGATGCACCAGATTCCCCTGCTCTGGCGCTTTCATGCGATCCACCATAGCGCGGAGGAGATCGACTGGCTAGTCAATACTCGGGCGCATCCGTTCGACATCGTCTTCGTTCGCCTGTGCGGCTTTGTCCCCATGTATGCGCTTGGTCTGGCGCAACCAATGTTGGGGAAGACAGTGGACGTGGTGCCGTTAATCATCATGCTGGTTGCTACGTTATGGGGCTTCCTCACCCACTCCAATCTCAGGTGGCAGTTTGGGTGGCTGGGGCTTCTGATATCGACTCCCGCTTTTCACCATTGGCACCACACGAACGACGAGCATACCAACAAGAACTACGCTTCGATGCTGCCCTTCCTGGATAGACTGTTCGGCACCTGGTACATGCCGCGGAAGCAGTGGCCGTCCAAATATGGAATCGACGCGCCTGTAGCTTCGGGCCTGACTGACCAACTCCTGGATCCTTTGCTTCCGCGGGGCGAGAACGCACGTGTGCCGACCGCTCAAGCCGTGGACTAGCGATCACCTTCGGTTTCGGACTCGTGCCGGATACCCCTCCAAAGCCTGCCACACCCCTTCGCAGCAATTCGGCGCTTCAGTGGTGTCCCTGGTCTCCGAACCGCTGTCGAGACTCCTCCGCCCCTCCTGACTGACGGCCACTTACCCACCAAGTCGGAGACTCCGATTCACACAGAGTCCGCCTCCGGCGGGTGCCGATCGATCTGGAACCGAGCGGCCGACCGGCTGGCGGTATCGGGGGCGAAGAGTTCGTGCGAGCCGTGGTACTTCGAAATTCGCGGCCGACACACGCTCCTCCCGGATTGGCGTCAAAGGTAGTCGATCCGGTTGGACTGGAATGCGTCGATCGGGTTTCGTGAAGAGCCGGTGGCGACGCGCACGTAACCGCAGTCGGCGCAGAATCTCGAAAGACAGTCTGTCCGAGAGCTGCATCTCGAGAGAGAAACAGAGAGGAGGTTCGGACCGGACTGGCATTCTGCTGCCGCATTAACCTTCGGCCATTCCCGCCAGGATGGCCACGATGCAAGCTTCTGGTGGGTCGCCGTCGTGAGCGCTTTCTCGTACTTACTAAATAGGTAGACAGTCTCAGGTGCGTCAACCACGTAATCACTGGGGAGCCGGCCACAGTTCGGATCATGTTCCACTCTCGCCCCAAGCCAGCGAGCCCCGTGCCGCCCAAAACGCGCAGAGGAATAGCGCGTCGGCAGGCCAAACCCATGGCACCAGCTCTCCTGAAAATCGAGAGGGCGGAATCCGTCGTGCGACTCTCACGACAAATTCCGCCCTCAGCTTATTACCTCAGTTCCAGCCGCGCGGCCAAAGCCTACCGCTGGCCATTTCTACCCTACCGGTCGCCGCCCATGAAATTCACAAATACCTGGGTCTGTGCTTCCACGGCTACGCCGTTCAGCATGGTAGGCTTGTACTTCCATTGCAGGACGGCGTCGCTGGCTGCCTTGATCAACATCGGCGGGCCATGCACCACCTTCACGCTCTTGACCTTTCCATCCGACCCGATCGTCGCCACCAGTTCCACGATGCCCTTGGCGCCGGTCTCCCTCGCAAGTTTGGGATACTCGGGATCCTTCTTGCTGACCAATACGGCCTGCACGAGCTGTCCACCCGTAGTAGAAGCTTTCTTGGTGTCGGCGGGCGCGCTGGGGGTTGGTGCGGCGCCCGGCTTAGCTGGAGCTACCGGAGCACTCACCGAATTCATGTTCAATCCCGTCACCGCGGCGTTGACGCCAGGGTTGTCGGTGCGGCCCACGCTGGGGGCGTCCGGGAGATCGGCGGGGTTCGCCGGATGCAGTCTGGCCGAGAGCGACGGCGCTTGGAACGGCTTCAGTGTCCGCTCGGGAGCCTTCTCCGTTGTCTCTGCCGGCGCAGGCGCCTGTGCGTTGGCGGCTGCGGGTGTGTTATTCGCCGGGTTGTTGGCCGCGGGAGCGCTGGCGGTGTTTCCTGCGTTCGGGGGCGTATTGGGTGCATTCGGAGTAGCGTTGGCTGGCGGAGTGTTCGCCGGGGGAGTCAGTTTCCCCGGAGTCTGTGCTGACTGGGAAGTTGCTTCCGGTCCTGCCAGCGGGGATGGACGGGTCCGCAGCACGCGGACGGATTCGCTCGCGGTCTTCTCTTCGCCTTTGCCAGTGACTTCCATCTTGAAGACTACATCGGAGCTCGCCGGCGAATAGCTGATGCTGCCGTTGCGGAGCTGTGCCAAGTCCATTTCGACGTTCTCATGCTGGTCCCCATCGGAAATGGAGAGCACGGCGTGCGTGGCCGTGCGGATGGCATCGGAATCCCGGTTCCAGGTCAGCAGGATCTCTCCCGCAGTTCGTTCCACGCGGAGTGAGAGCGCCGAAGAATCCTGTGCCGGCCCGGCGGACGGCCGGTTACGATGCAGCAGTGGCGGGTACGCCAAAAACACGATTAGCAGGACTACGAGCACTGCGCCGCCCAACCCGATCCAGAGCATCTTGCTGCGCCCACCAGCAGGTTGTCCTGCCACCGCATCGGTAGCGGTGGCCGAAGCAACGGCGGCGGAACTGGCTGTAGCTTTCGCAGGAGCAGCCTTCGTATCCACCTGCGGCTTGGCGGTTTTTGCATCCCCCTGCGGTTTGACCGACTTGTCTTCCTGCTTNNGCTTCGATGTGGCGGCCTTCGCATCTACCTGCGGTTTGACTGCCTTGTCTTCCGGCTTCGTTGCGGCGGTCTTCGCATCCGCCTGCGGTTTTACCACCTTCTCTTCCGGTTTCGGAGCGGCGGTCTTCGCATCCACCTGCGGTTTGACGGTCTTCTCTTCCGGCTTCGGTGTGGCGGTCTTCGCGTCCGCCTGCGGTTTGACTGTCTTGTCTTCCGGCTTCGGCGTGGCGACCTTCGCCTCCACCCGCGGAGCAGGTTGCGATGAGGGTGCCGACACTCGCGCGGATGCGCCTCCGGAGTCGGATTCCGCCGGCTCCGCCACCGGTTTCGCCGGTTCTACGGGCGTGGCGGGAGTCGTGGGAGACATCTCCCGTCTGGATGCGATCGGCACAATCTGTCCCCGCACCATGTTTCGGGGAGCTGCCGGCGCGGGAGTCGAGCTCGCCACCGGCGCTGCTGGCTTGGACTCCACCGGTTCCACGACCGGCCTCTCCGAGGAGAGCAGGGACGACCGGAATGGAAACTCCAGGTAACTCGTCTCTCCCTGAACACTTCCGCCTTCCCGAATAAAGATCCCGGCCGTGCTGTTCTTGGTCGCGAACGGGCGGATCAGCAACAGGATCTGGTGCGGATCCCGGAATCGCGAGTCGAAGAACGTGATGTCATCGGCATCCAGCGAGATACCTTTTCTGGTGTGGCTCCTGAATAGTCCGACCACCCCGAGTGAACCCGATACGCCATGTTGCTGGATCGAGCGATCGAACCGTGCCATGTCGTCATCCCCGACGCGGTATAGCGGACCACGGCTGTAGTCACACGGAATCAACTCGTAGTCTTCGATCGAAACTTCTGAGGGGTTTCCCGGAGACACGTTGCCGAATAGCAACCCGCCGATCTCCGATCCGCGGGAACTGAGCGAACGGAAACTTTCGACGGCTTCATGTTCCAGCCGGTCGATTATAGGGAAGGGAATTCGCACGCAAACGGGCTTCTGGGGAACCGCCCACGTGTATGAGGGAAACGTGGAAGACTGCAGCTCGAATCTTGCTGCGCGCGCTGTCGACTCGGTCATGAGTTGTCCTCTGATCGGCTCCTCTCGTGTGGGGAGAGCCGCTTTCAGGCACGATTTTACATGATATTTCCGGCGATTTTCTAGTGATTTCTGCTTGAATTACCTAAAATTAGCATCAAAATTAGCCATTGTAGATAGGCCCATAACAAAGGTAAATTACGTTTGCTAGCTTTAGATAACAGGTGGATACTGTCGGCATGCATTCTAGCAATTTCCGAATAAACAATTTACACTTACCGGGAAATGAATGCGAGAAATTGTCTGCTATGCGGTAAGGCGCTGAGCAGAATTTGGGTCGGCGCCGGCGAAGACTTCTGTTCGCGGGAGCATCGCAACCAGTATCGGCTGCGGCTCGGCATGGACCGCTTGCAGGAAGCTAATAAGGTTGCGAACCTCATGCGCCGGCGGGAGAATCCCAAGCCGATTCCTGCCCTGCAACACACCGGCAATTCCGATGTCCGTGTGGCAGATAGCTCGCAGATCCGTTTCTCCGCCAGCCGGGCCTCAATGGCTTTGCCGTCAAGCAAGTGGTCGCCTCCGGTCCGAATCCCCGGCGGACGCGGTTATGTGGTCCGCTACCGTACGACCATTCCGAACGGCAAGGCCCGGGCATTCGGTCTCCCCCGGAGCAAAACCTCGCGGCTGATTCTCAAGGATCGGTCGCATCGCATCGATCCTCCCGGCGCCAACTATCGCGAGAGGATCAAGCACCCCCGTCCCCTCCCAGGGTCGGCCAGAAAAGGCCAGGCGCTGCGGGTCTCCGTGAGTGCGGGATTCCGGGTGCCTTCTGTGCGCGCGCACGTGCGGCGCATTCTGGCCCACGCTCCTCGACTACTGTGGCCCGACCAGCCGCGCGCCGGTAAGTTAGCCTGGCTGGACCGTACCTCGGATTACACGGTGCCGAAGGTGACTTTCAAAATCCCCGAGATGCGGGGCCCTTCGTCTCCGTTACCCGTTCGCGCCGCGGCTCTCGGAGCGCCTGGTGCAATGGCTATTGGGAGGCGGTTGGTGCCTGCCGATTTCGAGCCGGCCGTGCGTGCCTGTGAGAGGGAATGGACGACTTGGGAAGAGGCTATGCCGCGCCCCATCCGCCACGCCGGGCAGCTCATGCCTCCGCCTCGGTTCGTCGCCCTGCCGCAGTGCAGCCTGGACGGCCGCCACGATCCCCAGTTGATGCTCGTGCCGATTATGCCGGAGGATCGGCCGTTTGGCTACATACCGTCGATCGCCGTCTCCCCGGCCGGCCTGTCTGGTGTGCCGAAAGCGACCCTGGAAGAACAGTTCGATTCCGGGTTAAGGAATTGGACTGGCGGCGTCGATGACTGGGTGCTGGATGCCGCGGGTGCTCGCACCGGGTCGCTCGCCCTTTTCACTCCCACTATCGATCAACGCGATTACGACATGGAATTCCTCGCGCGCATCGACAACCGCAGCGTGACGTGGGTATTCCGGGCCGCCAATTTGAACGAGTATCATCTGGCCACTATCACCAGCACGGCTGCCGGGGGCTACGAATTCGGCCGCGGCACCGTCATTGGAGGCGTTAGCGAGATCACCGCTACCACCCCAATCCCCATCCTGCTGAACCGCAAGAACGCGATTACGATTCGTCTGCGGGCCATGGGGAATGAGTTTAGCGTTTCGCTGGACGGTCAGGTCATCGACACCTGGACCGACAGCCGCCTCCCCGTGGGAGGCATAGGCTTTGTAGGCGCACCGGATGACCGGGCGCGGATTTACTGGGTAAGGCTATCCCCTGCGGGAAGCCCGGGTAAGGAGTATCCAAAACGATGAGTACCACAGCTATCAGAACCACAAAGGTACAGGCCCTGCGGCCTCCCGATCCGGAGCCCGCCGACAAGACTTCCGGCCCGAGTTATCTGGCCCGTGCCGTCTCTCTTCACTTGGCCGGAAAGCGCGACGAGGCCCTGAGCCAGTTGCAGCGCGCGGTAGCGGCCAACCAGGCATCGGCCGAGATCTACCGTGCCATGGCCCATATTCAGTTTGAGATGGGCGACTTCAAGGAAGCTGGTAAGAGCTACCGCATCCTGACTCAGGTCAAGCCCCAGTACGCCATGGGNNTCCGAAGCCTTCCACAAGGCCAGTACGCTCGATCCCAAACATCTGGACGCGCACCTCGGGCTGGGCGTGAGCCACCTTCGGCTGGAAGATCCCAAGTCGGCGCTCTTCTCGTTTGAACGCTGCCTGGAACTCTCGCCGGACCACGAGGACGCGCTCTTCGGCAAAGCCGCGGCCTTGCAGTCGCTGGGGCACATGGATGACGCTGCCAAGCTCTACCAGCGCATTCTGGACCACGACCCAGAATCAGAGGAGTCGCTCTCCAACCTGATCCTGATTGGCATGTCGAAAGAGGACTTCGACATGGTGCGCGAGTATGCCGAGCGCTTACTCGAGCTGCACCCCGAATCCACGGTGGCGCTCGAAGGCCTGGCCGCCTGGGCCTCAGCCGCCGGCGAACACGCGCTCACCGCCAAGTTCTGCACGTTGCTGGTCTCGGCCGTTCCCGGGCACTTCGAAGGCTGGTTCAACCTCGCGCTCTCGCACCAGAAATCCGGACGCTGGCAGCAGGCCATCGAGGCGTATGAGGAGGCCATCAAGCAGCGCACGCAGTCTTCCGAAGCGTACACCAACCTCGGCATTGTGCGCGAACAGATCGGCGACCTGCACGGCGCCCGCACCGCTTATGACCGGGCCATCCAGGCCAACCCCGAGGCCCTGGCGCCGCTCTGGAACGTCGCCCTTCTGCTGGAGCACTCCAAGCAGAATGAGGAGGCTGAGCGCTGGTACAAGATGGTGCTGGAAAAGGCTCCGAAAGAAGAAGAGGCCCGTTTCCGTCTGGGCTATCTGCGCTTGCAGCGTGAGGATTTCCGCGGCGCCATCGAAGCCTTCGAAGGTTGCCTGCGGTATCGCCAGCAATGGCCCGAAGCGTACGCCAACCTGGCGTTAGCTTACACCGGCATTGGCGACCGCGACCGTGCCGAGCGCCTGTATGAGAAGATGCTCGAAGGCGATCCGAAGAGCATGGATGCCCTCCGAGGCCTGGCTTCGCTGGCCATCCAAGCCTCCGATTTCGATACGGCGCTGGAGTTGCATGTCCGCCTGATCGATCTCGGTGAACGCACCGCGGAAGTGCTCTATAACGCCGGCCTGATGTACGAAAAGGCCGGTCAAATCGACAAGGCCGTCCGGCTCTATAAAGATGCCTTGGCGCAGAAGTCCGATATGCCCGAGGCCCTGTTGAACCTGGGCCGCAATCTGGAAGCCGCCGGCAAGTCCGACGAAGCGCGCAACTGCTGGAGCAAGGCCCTGGAGGCCGAGCCCGCCCTGGCGCAAGGATACTTTGGACCGGCCATCGACTAAGAATCGCAATAGCCTTTGCTTAAAATTGGCCGCCGATTAACGCCGAATTTCGACGTTGATCGGCGGCCAATCTGTTTTCTGATGTCTCTCTCAAGTCCCCCAAACGTCTGCATCGTACTCTCCCACCTTCCAAAACTGGCCCTGGCGGTTCAACCTACCCGTTCTGTTTTAGGGCTTGGGCTCCAGGCGGCTTAAGAGATGCGATTGGCCGCTGATAAACGCCGATGAACGCCGATGGAAACACGCAAGTATCTTGTGAGGTTCATTTGTCATACGTGAAGTCGTGACCACCGGCCGCCTATTGGCTTCTTACTGAAGTCGACCGACCCCTATATCGATCAACCTACGAAGACGAGACCATCTTTCGGGTGGCCCGTTCCGAGGTTAATGTAGGTCACGGCAGGTTCGGGTTGTGCGCCTGGAACGGTTTGTTGCGGAACGAAGCCAATTCCCCCTGTTTGGGGGTAGTGCTGCGGTTCCGGCCCCGGCGGGGTCGCGTCTTGAGCGGCCTGCACTGGCTTAGCGGGCTGGCACTGCTGTTGCTGGCTGCGGAGTTCGGTGATGGCGCGGAAGTAACTGCGCTCGTTGGCCTGCTGCTGGCGGAAGAAATTCTTGAGTATGTTGGGGCCTGCGACATCGAATTCATAACCGGCGCCGAGGGGTTCGGACGAGTCGTTGAAGACTTCGGAAATGACCCGGAGGAACTGATTCTCGGCGCGGGTGAGGCGGCGTTTCTTCCAGTCGCACTGGATCATAGTATCGACGAGGAATCGCTCGACGGGGCCGATAGGATGGAAAGGATGGAACTGTTCGCGGTATTCGTGGGCGAGGGCTTCGAGGTCGGCGGGATCTTCACCGGAGATCACGAAGAGACGAGGTTCGAGGGAGTCCTTGGGAGTGCCCGCGGCGGGGCACTCGGGGGTGGCCCATTGGGTAATCATCGACTACAGAGTAACTGGGGGGCTAGGGGCTGGAGGTGGGGTAGGTCTGTAAGTGACTGAGGGGATGCGCAAAACAGAGTCGGTAAGGGCGTGTGCTGTGTGATCGGTTTACCGGCCAACGGGAAGAGATCGAGTTACGTCCACCGTCTGCTGGACGCGGAGACGCGAAGACGCGCAGGAAAACGCGGAGAGAAGAAGACAAAAGAGAGAGAACAAAAGAAAGAGAGAAGGAAGCGGGGAATGCGGACTTTGTTGCTTCGCCGGTGCGAGCCCGAAATGGGCATCCATTCGTCCGGCGGATTATGCCGAGATCGTAGCGCTGCCGATACTGTCCATCTGCGATCGCGGTTAATTTCATCGGCATAATCCGGAACTTGGCTTAAGGCCAGTTATGTTTGACGATCCGGCGGACGGTTCCGGGTCAGTTTCCGGTAACGCCGTTTTATTGCCGTTAACGGAAAGAAAGCGCGTCATTTCAGCCAGGACTGGCAGCCCTGAGTGTTGGCAAACGCTTTACTGATTCAGCCGCTGACCGCGCCCGAGGAGTTGTGCCAGGGGCTGCCGGAACCTGTCCATCATCTGCTGGGTCTCGTAGCTCTCGACACCGCCAATGAAGGAGCGCGCGAATTACCATGCCAGGCCCTCTGTTTACGAGCCTTCCGGCGACGTTGCAAAACTTACCCATTTCGAAACTTGGAGCGCTCTTCAGTAGGCCACGCCCAGGTAACGCTCTTTCCGAGTGTCCGACGATCCAGTCGAAGCCGGCGATCCGCGCCACTTCTACGGTTCGGGCGTTATACGGCCAAATGGTGTGAAGTACTAGGGCTGTATCGGAAACGCTCCGGCGAAATGAGCTTGCCGGAAGGGCGCGAAGTTGACGGCCGGAGCGTTTTCGATACAGCCCTAGTACTTCTGACCCGCGAGCCCTCAAATCACCAGACGGGCCGTTTTTTCGGACGTGCCAGGATAGTGAGATATAGCGGCCCTTATATATGGCACTAAAGGCTGGGACGGTACTGCCAAGGAGACGATTTCATACTTATCGTCTCCTGGCAGACCGAATGGAGGCGGGAATCAGGACAATCGGGCGGCGGGCATGTCGCGGCCGGCTTTGTGCACAATCAGGCTCGTGGCTCGGCCCTCGGGGCCAGTTTCAAAGGTGATCTGGTTGTCAGCCACCATGGAGGAAGAGAGCGTAATACCCGTGTCCGGCATGCTGAGCGGTCGCGCGATGCGGCTTCCGACCAGGCTCTCATAATCCGTTCCGGCGCGGTACGCGAGGAGGTGGCCGAGGAAGCCCGCGCCCAGGTTTGAATATTCGACTTCGGAACCGGGGTCGCGCGGCAGCGTGTGGCCGGACAGGAACTGATACAAATCGTCCACGCTGTAGTCGGCGTAAAGATCGCGTGGGTCCTTCGACTTAAAATGCCGGGAAGCGGTGGGAGCCCGGAGCTGTGCGTGGAAAGATCGAGCAGCGTAATGGACTTGCCGCTTCGCTCAGGCATCTTGACATTTTCGGGAAGATATTTGGCCGCTGGACTGTCGAGGGTGACCTCTTTGCGGTTCACCATGTCCGCCAATAGCAGCGAAGTGAAGACCTTGGTGACGGATCCAATTTCGAAAATCGTATCACCATCGACCGTGCGTGGATCGCCCTTGGCGGGGTTGCCATAGGCGACGACGCGGCGGCCGGTAGGTTCGATGACACCCACGACAATGCCGACCGCTTGTTTCTGTTGGTCAATACGTTTTGCGAGGATCTCGCGGATTTCGTCAGTTCCGAGAACTGTAAGTGATTGAAAGATATTCGGATTCATAAATTTGAAAATAGATACATGGGTCCTGATAAGAACCCATGAATCTAAAGAGACACACTTCGGCCATGATGCCGAAACGTTATTTAGGGAGAGTTGGCCTAGCAGGCTGCGGAAAAACGCCTAAAATAGCCAAAAGTGGTCGCTAACTTATTGATTCTACGTGCGCCATTTGGCGAAAAGAGAGTTTTTCCGCAGCCTGCTAGCGGTCTAGCGAGGACTGGCGGAAAGCAGGCAATCCTGAAGCGCGCCGATCATCGCCTTATTTAGCTGAATGAATTCGTATCGCATAACGGACGTACCTCCTTTCCTTAGGGTTAGTTGAGGGCACAGCAATACTATCATGAGCGCGCGGAAACCTGCAAGAGGTTCTTAGATCTCCCAGAGAAGTTTTCAGCAGCGCATGTCCCGACCGGCTCACGTGGCGTTATGGTCAAGCGAGGGCGGTTATACGCCACGGTGTCGGTGCCGAAGCGGAACCCACCCTGCCGTATCCTCCTTAGGTGGCCCTGTCCGAAACGGCGTTG
>PMTT01000219.1 GCA_003167275.1 Bryobacterales bacterium
GAGTTGTTCGACTATCGCCAGGTGGCCAGGAGTTTCGTGAAGATCGTTTCCGGCCGATTGGGAATACAGTAGAGAGACCGTCGAAAGGCCAGTCTCTGCCGACGTAGCCTTGCACGCCATCGAGGTGGCCATGCTCATGGACGAGAAGTCGCGTACCTCCATCGATCGCGCCAAAGAGGCGGCACTCCGTGTCCTGCTCCACAACGCGCGCGGGCCGTTTCAAGGACTGCCCCGGACCGCCGGGTGGGGATATCCGGAACCCTACACGCGAGACCTCATGATTTCAGCCCTCGGCATGCTGGCAACCGGCAACCAGGAGCTTGCGGACGCCTTGCGGCGCACACTCGTGGCGCTGGCAGCCAATCAGACGCCACGCGGCCACATCCCATCGCTGGCACACGATCCCGCCGACCGTGGCGCCAGCGATTCGACGCCGCTGTTCCTGTTTGGCCTGGCGCTGTACCGGAAATCGGCCAACCAGCCGGAGTTCCTGGACGAGGCCGCGCAGAAAGCCCTGAAGTGGATGCAGTACCAGAGTCCCGACGACACGGTGATGGTCTCCCAGTTACCCACCAGCGACTGGCGTGACGAGCAGTGGGTGCTGGGGTATGGTCTATACGTGAATACGCTGGTTTACGCGTATCTGGTGCTATATGGTGAGCACCAATCCGCCGGTCTGTTGCGCGATTTGGTGAACCGCCTGGAGATTCGTGGTGAGGTCAAGAACCCCCATGAGCACGAGGGTCTGGTGGTGCCGTCCAAACCTTATTACGCCCTCTACTCTTACAAGCTCTTTCACAGCGACCGCTTCGACCTGCTGGGCAACAGCCTGGCGATCCTGACTGGAATTGCCGAGCCCTGCCGGGCGCGAAACCTGGTGGCATGGATTGAGGCAGAGTGCGACGCCATGCGGGGCCGCGGAGAACTGGCCGTGGATTTGCCGCCCTGTTTGTTTCCCTTTATCCTGCCCGAGCATGCCGACTGGCATCCGCGATACCAGCGATATAACCGGCCCGGCGACTATCACAACGGGGGCGTCTGGCCGTTCGTCAGCGGCTTCTATGTGGCGGCCTGTGTAGCGGCGGGGCAGATGGAACTAGCCGGACGGAAGCTGTTGGCGCTGACGGAACTGGTCAAGCCGTGGCACGAAAACGAGGCGGAGTGGGGCTTCAACGAGTGGATCAAGGCGCAGACCGGTCAGCCCAGCGGGCGGGATTGGCAAACCTGGTCGGCTGCCATGTACCTTTACGCCGTGGCGTGTGTCGAGCGGGAGTGTACCTTGTTTTTTGATGAGATTCGGGATGTCCCGTCCGGCCTGCTTGTCCCTCAAATGAAGTGAGGCCAATTCGCGGGCTGATGGCAAAGGGCGTCGCGAGGTGTTGCCGGACCGCGGAACGTCCTCCCCGGTGTACCCGGACGCGCGGCCTCGTTCCAGCCGATAGGAGAGCATCGACCCGTCTTACCCTCGACCGCGGCTCTCGATTACAGCTCGGCCAGCAGTTCGTCCGGCACCTGCAGGTTGTTCTCGGTTGCGATAGCGCCTCCTTCAGCGTACCGTAGCCGGTGAAACAGCGGGGTGGTGTAAACGGTTGCAAGTGCGTTTACCGGGAGTAATCTCCGACAACCGGACTCTTGGGTCACCGGGTATTCGTCTAGTATGAGTGGAAATACAGGCCCCAAATCCAAGGTTAACTCGCCCGTTGCATCAGATGCGCGATGATATTAGGGAAGGGTGCGCTCGGCGCTCGGCCTAACCCTGCCAAGGGGCTGGCGCAACCGTTGCGGCACGAAGTAAAATGGCGACCGGATCGATAGACAACTCCCTCGAACGAATACGCAAACTGCTGTTGCAGCTCAAGCCGACCGGGGACGACGGCTTTGAGGGCCTCTTGGCAACGACCCTGAGCGAATTCTCCGGCCTGACAATTCGGCTAGCGAAGTCAGGTTCTCAGTTCGGGCGGGACGGCAGGTCACCATCGGGCCCGTTCGCCATCGCTATGGAAGCGAAGCGTCATACCAACGAGTTAGGGCTGGAGGTTCTCGCAAAAGCTGCGGTCGCGGGCCACGTGCTGGGCGACAGCGTTGACGTGTGGGCGGTCGGCGCAACTAGCGCGATCGGGGATGAGACCCTGGAGAAAGTGACTGGTCTGTTAGAGGAGCACGGTGTGACTCTCCTCGCCCTCGACTGGGCGGCGCGCCCACTTCCCCAGATGGCTGTGCTCCTGTCGGCTACGCAGAATACAACGATTGACTGGCTTACGAACAGAACAGATTACGATGCGGCGGAGCTGATGACTGTTTTTGATGCCATCGCGAGTCACCCATCGTATGACGCCCAGGTAGTACGATTGCGCGACGACGTGACTGCGGCAAAGGTCGGACTGGGTGCCCTCAGGATGCGCAGCGACGAATGGCTGTCTCGCCGGCTTCGGGAGCCCCTCACATCCCAGATTTCGTTCGGTCAGTACCTCACCGTCGCCGCTCCGCATTGGCCTGCGGTGCCCCGCCCCGTGCTACTTGACCAACTGGCGCAAAGGACGACGCTCACTCTCGCCTCCGACCGCCCCGTCGTCGTGGCGGTTCTTGGACCCGAAGGTGTCGGCAAATCCTGGCTCGTCGCGCAATGGTGGGCCGGCCTGAGTGAGCGACCGATCATGGTGATTGTTGCTGGACGCCGAGCGGAACAGCTTTCCCCGACCGAGCCTTTAGAAGGTCTTGCCCGTCTGCTTTCAGACGAGGTGCCTTGTTCCTCCCACGACTCCTCAGGCGGTTGGCTTCGTCGCCTACGGCGTTGGAAAACGCAGAACTCGACTGGACATCTGCGTTTTGTAATCGCGGTTGACGGTTTGAACGAGCAGCCAACCCGCCCATGGGCGGACCTAATAAAAGGGCTGGCTAACGACGTGCACTCGCTCGGCGGGCTCGTAATCGTCACCTCGCGAAGCCGGTACTGGGATGGGAGTATTCGACCGAGGCTGCCAGATAGCCTCGACATCAGGACGATGCAGGTGCTCCAGTTCGACGACGACGAGATTGTGGCAGCGCTTGCGCCCGCCGGCATCTCGCCTCACACCCTCCCGCCGAAGGTGCGCGACTTCGTGCGTAACCCGCGTATCTGCGCCCTCGCCGTTAAGGTCCTGGACCGTCTTCTGCTGCAACCCGGCGAACTGACGGTCGATCGGCTGCTCTTCGAATACTGGCGCCAGCGCGTCGAAGAGCGCGGCGACCTGACCAAACACACGATCGCTGATTTCGAAAAACTTATCCGCTCGCATGCGAACGCTTGGCTAGAGCGGCCCTCGCGATCATTTGATAGGGACGAATGGGATTGCCATTCAGGCGCCGCCCGACGCCTAGGCCCCAATCACGTCTTGAATGACGTGACCGACATCGAGGAAGGCCGGTTTCTGCAGATATCTCCCAACAATAGCGAGACCTACGAGTTTCGAAAGGAAGCCCTGCCGTACGCACTTGCTCTTCTCGTCAACCATGAGCTGAAGAGCTCAAGAACCGGAGAGGCCCCGCGCGAGCACCTTCATCGCATCCTCGATCCGGTTCGCGGTTTTGATTTCGTTGCTGAAGTCGTAGAAGCGTCCGTACGGCTGGCTTGTCTCGACCCATCGTTCCCCGAAGAAACCAGGACGGCACTGGTCAGAGCCTGGATGGGTAGTCAGAATGTTGACTACGGTGCATCGGACGCAATGTCTGCCTACGTCCGGACTTGTCCTACCCCATTTCTCCGCGCTGCAGCGTTGCCTGAGGATTCAACGCAGCCATTCATTCACCGTGACCTGCTGCTGGCGCTACTGATGCCGTCTCGCGACACGCAGACGGTCCAGAGTGCTCTTTCGCAATGCTTGCCCAAATGGCTGGCGCAATGGTCGCGAGGATCTCGGACTTCGTTTGGTCAGGAAGTTGATGCCGAGCGGCAGGCAAGACGGGAGAACCGCATTACTGAAAGGCTCGCGTCTATGACGCCGAAGGAAATGGCATTTTTCCGAGGCATCACTTTCGAAGAACCCGATGCCCCGGCAATTGCGCTCGATGCTGCCGCGACGCTGCTTGTAGCGGGCCGTCCGCTCGCGCCTCACGTCAAGGGCATAGTAGGGTGGGCCTTCGCCCGCACGATTGCCGGGGATCTTCCGGACAACTACGACTCGTTTGCCTGGGTCGTCCGATTGAACCCGGTGGACTCAAGAGAGACGCACGATGCGCTGCGGTCACTTATCAAGGGAATTGACACTTCAGCCTCCGAGTGGGTGAGAAGCGCAGCGGGGACCGCTCTCCGGATGTTGGGAACCCGCGAGAGTTCTCAGGCCGCCGAGGAGATCGACCCGGCGGAGCCAACGATTCGGTGGAGGCGCGTCGAGGGTTTCTGCAATACCAACCCTCACGATCCCTCGGCGCCTCCCGGTTCCAATCTCGACAACGCGCGCGATGCCGCAAAGGCTGTCAACCCTTTGGACGCGTGGAGCAGCAGTAGTCGAACTCTTCAGGACTCCGATTTAGAGGGAGTAACGGCTGCTCTCGCCAGGTTCGACCCAGTAGGTATCATTGAGCTACTGCGGTCGATAGTGGCCACGGCGGCGGAGCGCACAGGAGCGGCGGTCAGGTCGCTCAGTTGGAATCTGGTAGCGCTATCGCCGCTGTTCGACCAGCATGCGATTCAGGCGATCCGCGCCGGATACAACAGGATTCTCAGCCGTCCGGCACCGGAAACGCCTGACTTTCAGAGCGTAGCAAGCTCGTTCGTGAGATCCCTAATGCCCCACCTGGCGGCGGAGGAACAATTGGACTTATTGTTGACGCTTCCCGAGGAGTGCCAACTAACACTCAAACTGCGGGACGGTGTTCGTCCACTTCCAGCGAACGTCTTGGAAGAACGCCTCGGGGCGGCGGTTGCCGCGCCCGATCATCGGGGCCTGCTATGGATTCTGTTTTTCGCTGCAGGGTCCAAGCCTGAGCTGACACGCCGTTCTCGTTCATTGATTGCCACCTGTTTGGCGCACGCTGACGCACCCGTCCGGGCCTGCGCGTCTGAGTGCGTCCATCAGGCAGAGGATAGCGAACTAGACCGGTTGATGTTGAACAGTGATCGGGCGGCAACAACAGCCGACACCGCATATTTGGAACAGTACCGCGATGCGGCTGAGGCGCGGGCAATCGCAGTCAGCCGCCGCCTGGATTTGATACACCGCCTCTCGCCGCGATTACTCGGCTACGTCGCCGAGCAACTGGGCGGGCAGGCGCTGGCGCTTTTTTCGGAGTCCATCGATCGAATCGTCTCTTCATTGCTAAAGTCTATTGATGTGGTCTTGCCGGCGGATCTAGAGATCTGCGTGTCGGTTTCAGAGAATGCGCTCCCGGGTCGATACTGCGTGAACGACAAGAGCGACGACCCTGCGTCGACAGATCTTCAGAGCTTTGTGGCCGACATCAACAATCCAGAAATGGCGAGGCGCAGGTTTTCGGAACGACAGAGAGAGTTGAACGAAAAAGCGGCCGCATACATAAAGGAAATCTCCGCTCGCAATATGGCGGAAATTGGCGCACAGCCTCCTCCATGGGGGCTCAAGGAAGTCATGCGTCTGGATCCGGACAGGATTGCCTCCTGGCTCCAAAGGGTTCTTGCAGCACAGGAGTCCCAGGTGCTGCGGCAGGTTTGTAATCTCGCCGTAAGCCTCGCAAGAGTATATTCCAGCCACGATCCGGTACTGTCGTCCAAAGTGTTCCGGCATTTTGTAGACTGCCGGCCCATACTCAACGTACACGTCGAACCTGAGGAAATACCGCTATACGAACATGCGCTCTTCTCTTCAGGGGCCTCAGAAGCTCTGGAGAGTTTGAAAAGCCGGGTCTTCGCGCAGGCACTCAATGACTCCGATCTTGAGATGGCTACTGTGGCTGCCGAAGTGTGTGGTGCCCATGAGTGGCTGGATCGATACGTAGAGGGGCTTCTGGGTTCATGGCATCCTGCGGACCAGGCGCGCAGTCTAACAATTTTAGGCTTCAGGCAGCCGAACGTCGCGAGCGAACGCATTCTTTCCGGTGCAAGAGAGCCTGGGTTTCTGGGGCAGGTCAAACACTTCGCATCCCAGAATTATAGGCGTGCCGCGTGGACGCGCCACTGGCTCGAATGCCTGGAACGGGCGAAGGACCCGATCGACTTTTGGCGGTATGGAACATTGGCCGAAACGATTTGCGATGTAAGAGTTCTCAGGGTGTTCCCAAAGTCGATAGCAAGCGACCTACTGTACGTGTTCGGAACTGACCTCTATCGTAGGATGAACGATAAGGCGAAGGAGCGGTCGAAAAAGCTCCGCCAGACTTTGTTTGGTTTGAAGGCTCCCGAAACCGAGATCGCGGCCGCCGTTTCTGACTGGCCACCCTCAAGCAATTAGGTTCACCGGTATCGGATATCTTCAGCTATGAGCGGAACGCCGATGACCGGGCAGAAACGGCTTCGAGGAAGTTTACGCGATTAGGAACGAGAGTCGCTCCTCTTCGGTAATCGATCAAAACGCCACTTGAACCTATCCAATGTCGTTGACGGTCAACTCGGCCGTGATCTCTAGGCCGAACCCCGCGGCGGGTGGCCCAGGCGGCCGGGCCGATCACGTTCTCTCCTCACGCTACGCGCCCTCGTTCCCATCCAAAAACACCATGATCCGCCCGTGAATCTGATCCCGAATCCGGCGGAAAGCAGCCTTCTTCACCACGTCGGTCCCTTCGACCGCCGCCGGGTCCTCGAACGGCCAGTGGAGCCGCCTGGTCTGCCCCGGAAAGATGGGGCAGCTCTCCTTCGCGTTGTCGCAAACCGTGATCACATAATCCAGCTCCATGCCCACGAATTCCTCGACAGACTTGGACCGCTGGTGCGAAATGTCGATCCCGATCTCATCCATCACCGCGATCGCTTCCGGACGGACCTGGCTCGGCTTGGTGCCGGCGGAGAACACCTCGAACCGCTCTCCGCCCTCGTGCCGCAGCAGCCCTTCCGCCATCTGGCTACGGGCGGAGTTCCCGGTACACAACACCAATATTCGTTTCTTCGGCATCGACGTTACCTCGTTGGCTGAAGTGGCGGCAGTGGAAACCAATGCCGGGTCCGGTTGCAGGCTGCGCACACGGAGAGCATCACCGGAACCTCCACCAACACCCCGACTACGGTCGCCAGCGCCGCTCCGGAGTCCGGCCCGAACAGGGCGATCGCGGTCGCCACGGCGAGCTCGAAAAAGTTGCTGGCGCCGATCAACGCACCCGGCGCTGCCACTCGGTACTCCACGTGGAAGAACTTCATCAATCCGTAGGTGAGCGAAGCGTTGAAGTAGACCTGCAATGTAATGGGGACGGCGATCAACAGCACATGGAAGGACCGGCCCGCGATGTTGGCGGATTGGAAGGCGAAGATGAACACCAGGGTCGTCAATAAAGCAACGATGGTGACCGGCGCGAACCGCGGTAACAGCCTCTTCTCAAACCACTCCTTGCCCCGCGCGCGAATCAGCCACGCCCGGAGCACCGTGCCGGCCGCCAGGGGAATCACGATGAACACGACCACCGAGTAGAGCAGCACACGGAACGGCACTGTCAGAGACGAAGCTCCCGTCACCAGAAACTGAACGATGGGTACGAACAGCACCAGCATGATCAGATCGTTGACCGATACTTGAACCAGCGTGTACGCCGGGTCTCCATCGGTCAGATGGCTCCAGACAAACACCATGGCGGTACAGGGCGCCGCAGCCAGGATGATGCAACCGGCGATGTATTGGCCGGCTTCACCGGGAGTGATAAAGGCGGAAAACACGAAGCGGAAAAACACCCACGCCAGCAACGCCATGGAAAATGGCTTCACCAGCCAATTCACAAACAGCGTGACTAACAGACCAGCGGGCCGCTTGCGTACATTCCGGATACTGGTGAAATCCACCTTCATCATCATGGGGGTGATCATGAGCCAGATCAGGACAGCGATGGGGACATTGATCTGGCTCCCCCGGCCGAACTCCATTCCCCGAAGAACCTGTACGGCGGGCGCAAGGAACCTGCCGATGAGCACTCCCGCCACCATGGAGAGAGCCACCCACAACGTCAGATACCGTTCAAAGAAGGCGATCCGCCTTTCGGGATGGCCTGGAGCCGCTGAAACAGTCGTCGCCATGCTTGCCACCTACGAACAGCATGCCGGACCGCAGCAGGAGCGTTCCGCGACGGGCTTCACCGCGCGAATGAAGGCGCTCATGAACTTCCCGTCTACCTCGGGCGCCAGCGCGTCGACGTCAATGCCCTTGCCCGTCAGGAACTCGCGCGCGTCTTCGATGCGATAGATGCGCGTGGGTTCGACGTCGATCTTGCCGAAGCCGGCCGCCGCGAGTTTACTGCGATACTCGCCCTCTTCCAGCGCGCCCGCGATGCACCCCACCCACAGCAGTACGTTGCGCCGGATCTCGGGGAGCATCTCACCCTTCGTCACCACGTCGGAAACGGCCAGGCGGCCGCCCGGCTTCAACACACGGAAAGCCTCCGACAGCACCCGGTCCTTGTCGGCCGAAAGGTTGATGACACAATTCGAGATGATCACGTCTACCGAGTTGTCGGGGAGCGGGATGTTCTCGATCTGCCCCTTCAGGAACTCCACGTTGGCGATCCCGGCCTTGGCCTTGTTCCGGTTCGCCAAGGCCAACATCTCGTCGGTCATATCGAGACCGTAGGCCTTGCCCGTGGGACCCACGCGCTTGGCAGAGAGCAGCACATCGATGCCGCCACCCGACCCGAGATCCAGCACCACTTCCCCGGGATTCAGGTTGGCGAGCGCCGTGGGGTTGCCGCACCCCAGGGATGCCAAGACTGCCGTGTCCGGCAGTTGACCGGTTTCGTCGGCGCCGTAGAGATTGCTGGTGATCGGGTCGGCGCAATGGCCGTCCGAAGGAGCTGCCCCGCAGCAGGAACTCCCGCCGCTGGTGACTCGCAGAGCCGCTTGTCCGTACTTCTCTTTCACAACTTCCGTAATGTTCTGGGTACTCATTTATGTATCTCCTGGTTTGGCTGTTGGCCACAGGACAGCATCGCTTTTTCTTGCGAACACTCCTACTTACAGCAAGCTACGATCGTCTCTGGCTTGATGGCTCGATTCCGGGTGCAGCACTCGGCGTAGAGGAACGTCAGCAATTCCTGAAGCGCGTCCGTGTTCGCCGTGCATCGAAGAAACGTGCCTTCGCGGCTGACCCGCACCAGTTCCTCATTCTTGAGCTTATCGAGATGGTGCGAGAGGTTCGAAGCGGAGATGCCCAATTCCTCCTGGATCTCGCCCACCACCATGCCGTCGGGATGCGCCGACAGCAACAACTGCATGATGCGGAGCCGCGATTCCGTCCCCATCGCCGCGAACATATCGGCGCACCGAATGACCTTTTCAGCGTCCTTCTTGTTCTTCAT
>PMTT01000834.1 GCA_003167275.1 Bryobacterales bacterium
ACCGGTAATACCAGAAGTGATCCGAGTCGCCGATCCAGTTGACCGGACCCGGAGCATTCACCACCAGTCCCCGCGACTTCCTTTGCAGCTCCTGGCCGCGTTGATAATCCGCTAGCGTGCCCTGGGCCAGGGCCAAGCCGGCGAACAGACCCGTGGCAGCGACGGCCCCGGCGACGGACAACCGAATCTCGAATCTCATCCTTACCTCCCAATGGCTGTGATTAGCTATCTTATCGCATACGTAAGCGCTTGCAAGTTGTTTCATGTGGGGTCCTGTCCTCACCCGGCAACCGCCGCAACCGAGNNCCTTACGGTCGCGGCTCGGTTTAGTGGGCGCGGCGTTGCGGGCGTTCTTTTACCGCCGGTCAGAGAACGGTGGCCAGGGTTGAACCGCGAAATCCCCAAAACCGTTACGCGCCCGCTCTTTTCCCGAACGCCGCCCACAGGGGGTAGAATTGGAAGTTACCAGTGCCAGATAAAGGAGTATTAGTATGCCAACCACCCGCCGTAGTTTCCTGGGCGCCGCCGGAATTGTAGGCCTAGGCGCCGCCGGAGTGACCCCCTCCTCTGCCCGGATTGAACCCACACCGTGGGGAATCAAACTGGGCATCGCCACCTATTCGTTGCGCAGTTTCGATCGGACCAAGGCGATCGAAATGATCAAGGCCCTGCAAATACCGTGGATCAGCATCAAGGAAGTTCACCTGGCTCAAAAGAGCTCGAAAGCGGAGGTCGCGGCGGGTGCCAAGGAATACGTCTCTCTCG
Source organism: Bryobacterales bacterium (assembly GCA_003167275.1). Classification (GTDB taxonomy): domain Bacteria; phylum Acidobacteriota; class Terriglobia; order Bryobacterales; family Bryobacteraceae; genus JAIQFL01. The sequence goes on from PMTT01000834.1 coordinate 766, forward strand.
ACCTGGTGCGGGCGGCCGCTAAGGAGTTCACCGACGCGGATCTCAAGATCATGAGCGGCGGGAACGTGGACATGAAAGAGACCACCATCGAGGGTCTCCGCCCCCACTTCGAATACGCCAAAGCCGCCGGCATGCCCATGATGGTCTGCGCTCCCCTGCACGAGAACATCAAAATGATCGAAGCGCTGGTCAAGGAATACGACATCCGGATCGCCATCCACAACCATGGTCCGGAGGACAAGCAATTCCCCACGCCGCAATCGGTGCTCGAAGCGGTGCGCAGCCTCGACCCGAGATGCGGCCTTTGCATGGATGTGGGACACTCTGCGCGCGCGGGTGCGGACGTCGTCAAATCGATTGCCGACGCCGGCAGCCGTCTTCTCGACATGCACGTGAAGGATCTGCGCGACTTCTCGGGCAGCAAGAGCACTCCAAACTTTGGGCAATGCGACTGCGGCGATGGCGAGATGCCGTTCCCCGGAATCTTCAAGCAGTTGAAGAAGATGAATTATCAGGGCTGCGTGAATCTGGAGTACGAAATCAACGACAAGAATCCGATGCCCGGGATGCAGCGCTCCTACAGCTACATGCGCGGCGTCCTGGCCGGGCTCGCGAGCGCCTGATATCCGCCTTGCCGAACATTCCGATTGGGACGAAGATCCCTGGTCAGTGAGGTTGCCATCGATCTCGGGGCCGGAGAGTGCCAGTGTACTCTCCGGCCCATGCGAGAATTTTCGGCACGACCCCTATGCACAACATCCAAATCGGCGCCACTCTCGAACAACAGTTGCTCGTCACCTCAGAGGTGGCTATCAGTTTTCTGGGGTTGGACGAAGCCAGAGTCCTTGCCACGCCACAGATGATTCGTTACATGGAGTGGACCTCTCGAAACCTGGTTCTGCCTCTTCTCGAAACTGGGTACGACACCGTTGGCACCAAGGTCAACATCAGCCATTTGGCAGCGGCGCCCATTGGAACTGTCGTCACGTTCACATCAGAGATCACGAAGGTTGAGGATCGACGTGTGGAATTCCACGTCACAGCCAAAACTGAAGACGAACTGATCGGCGAAGGCACGCACGAGAGAGGCATCATAAACGTCGCCAAATTTGCCACCCGCCTTGCGCAGAAGACTCAGCGCAAGTGATCTTCCAGCGCCTGGACTCCGCAAACCCGCCGGCCGAAATCCGTACTATGCTGGGCCTGTGAGATTCTCACGCCGTGGATTCTTCGGACTGGTCCCCGCCGGTGTCTGTGCGGCGGCCCAGGGATCGATCGACCGCCAGGCCCGCGTGCGGCGCCACAACCCCGTGCTGCAGAACACGCTCGACCCGCGCTCCCCGCTTTCGGTCGGCAACGGTGAATTCGCGTTCACAGCCGACCCCACGGGCCTCCAGACCTTCCCGCAAGCGTATGAAAACACCATGCCGCTGTGCACGCAATCGCAATGGGGTTGGCACACCGTCCCGGAACCCGCTGGCAAGGGCGCCAACGATCTGCGGCTCACTCCGTTCGAAACGCATGGGCGCAAGGTCGGCTACCCCACCAGCGCGACCGGTCAGAAGGAACTCTTCGACTGGCTGCGCGAGAATCCGCACCGCTTGCACCTGGGGCTGATCGGGTTCGCGATAGCGCCGGCGGTCTTGCCGCCGGTGGCTCGCACCAGCGGCAAGACGCCCGCTCCCGAGAATTTCTCCCCAATCGAGCAGACGCTCGTTCTATGGACCGGTGTGCTGCGGAGCCGCTTCCACTACGGCGGCCGGGAGGTCACCGTCGAGACCTGTTGCCATCCGACGCTCGACCTTCTGGCCGTCACGGTGAGCGCACCTCCAAACGTGGTCTTCGAGTTCCCCTATGGCTCGGGCGCTATGACAGCAGCCGATTGGGACCATCCGGACCGGCACCACACCCGCGAATCCGCCTTCGGTCACAGCCGGCTGGACCTGGAGCGTGAACTGGACCGCGACGCCTACCAGGTTTCCATCGCCTGGCAGACGCCCGCTTCCATGAAGCGCGAAGGCCCGCACCGCTGGGTACTCACTCCGTCCGGCGACCGCCTGGCATTGGTCTGCTGGTTCGGCCGCGCAGGGCAGAAGCCCGCCACGCTGCCCTCGGCCGCCGAGACGATGGCGGCCTCCCGCGAGCATTGGGACCGCTTCTGGTCGAACGGAGGCGTGGTGGACCTGGGCGCATCCAAGGATCCGCGGGCGTACGAATTGGAGCGCCGCGTAGTCCTTTCCGAGTACCTGACCGCCATCCAGTGCGCCGGCTCGCTGCCGCCGCAGGAAACCGGGCTCACGTGCAATAGCTGGTTCGGCAAATACCACCTGGAGATGCACTATTGGCACGCCGCGCACTTCGCCCGATGGGGCCGCGCTCCACTGCTCGAAAGGAGCTTGGGATGGTACGGAGCGATCTTGCCATCCGCCCGCGAGAAGGCGCGCAGCCAAGGCTACACCGGGGCCCGTTGGCCGAAGATGACGGCGCCCGACGGCCGCGATAGCCCCTCGCCCATCGGCCCGCTGCTGATCTGGCAGCAGCCGCATCCCATTTCGATGGCCGAGCTGTGCTACCGTGCACATCCCGGCCGCGAGACGCTGGCGCGATATCGCGAAGTGGTTTTCGAATCGGCGGAGTTCATGGCCTCGTATGCCTGGTGGGACGCGCCGAAGAGCCGCTACATGCTCGGTCCGCCCGTGATTCCGGCGCAGGAGAACCACCCGGCCGCCGAGACCTGGAATCCCACCTTCGAGCTGGAATACTGGGCGGACGCTCTGGAGACCGCACAAGTGTGGCGTGAGCGGCTCGGCATGGCGCGCCAGCCGAAATGGGAGGACGTGCGGCAAAAGCTCTCCCCCTTGCCAGTGAAAGACGGGGTCTACCTGGCGCATGAGAACTGCCCCCAGACATTCACTGAACGCAATCGCGACCATCCCTCGATGCTCGGGGCCTTGGGCGTGCTGCCCGGCACGAAAGTGGATCGCGAGACCATGCGCCGCACCTTGAAGAAGGTATTCGCCGAGTGGAAGTGGGCCGACACGTGGGGCTGGGACTTCCCCATGGTGGCCATGACCGCCGCCAGCCTGGGAGAGCGCGACCTGGCCATGGCTGCACTGCTGATGGAAACTCCCAAGAATACCTGGCTCCCCAACGGCCACAACTGGCAGCGCGCCAACCTGCCACTGTATCTTCCCGGCAATGGCGGCCTGCTGCTGGCGATGGCCCACATGGCGAAGTCGGGCGCCTTCCCTGAGGCGTGGGAAGCGCGATGGGAAGGGCTGGTGTGAGGCTCGACCCACCCTTGAAAACACACTTGGTGGGGCGGACCCCCTGGTCCGCGGCCGACGCCCCCGTCGGCCTGCTTGGCTTTCGGCGGGACTTTGATTCAGTGGGCGACAGCGGGTCCGGGGGGACCCGCGCGGACCAGGGGCCCGCCCCACCATTAGGGAACACTCTTGCCGTTTCGCAATGCATAACAACAATAAGGCGTCGGGAGCCGTCGTCCCAACCCCGTCCCCAGGGCGCCAGTTTACCCACAATCAATTGAGAATGATATCGATACGACGGCACATGGCATCATGGAATCGTTTTACAAAATAAAACACGTCCAGCGAGGCGGGATTTCCATTGTAAGCCGGAGTTTCAAGGTATTATAGTGCTCCAAGAATATTGGGGTCTGCTAACTCTGATTTGGAGGGTTCTTATGAATCGCCTGGTCGCGATCTTCTTGCTCGTCGGCAGCGCCTTGTTGGCGCAGACAAACCGTGGCGGCATTGCCGGGACGGTAACCGACTCATCTAAGGCTGTGGTCGCCGGTGCAACCGTCACCATCACGAACCTCGGAACGAACGAAACCCGCAAGGTGAGTACCTCCGAATCGGGGACCTATTCCGCAACCAACCTGGATCCCGTGACGTATCGGGTCGAAGTCGAATCCGCGGGTTTCAAGAAGGAGTCGGTCAACGGCGTCAAGGTAGATACTTCGTCGGTGGCCACCGTGAACGTGTCGCTGACACCAGGCAGTGTCGACACCCAAGTTACGGTGTCGGCGGACGCGACCATGGTGGACACCCAGTCGGGCACCGCCAGCAGCACCGTGACCGAGCGGCAGATACAGGATGTTCCGCTGGTCAATCGCAGCGTGTTGGATTTGGCCATGACCCTGCCGAACGTTTCCGGGGACGCGGGCACCGAGAATCCGGCCTTGACCTCCGGCGTCCCATGCCCGGGGTGAAATCTGTCGATCGGGGGCGGCCGCCCGCTCAGCAGCACCATTATGGCGGACGGCACCAACAACACAGGCGTAGGTCTGGCCCGATCCATAGTGAGCTTCACGCCGGAGACAGTTCAGGAATTCACAGTCCTCAGCTCCGCTTTTTCGGCGCAGTATGGAGCCACCGGCGGCGGCGTGCTGATGATCACTACCAAGAGCGGCACCAACGACCTGCACGGCACGGCGCTGTGGTACAACCGGAATCCGGATTTCGCCGCGGCCCCCTGGACCCAGGCCACCACCAATCGCTCGGCGCCCACGCTGAAGTACAACCAGTTCTCCTTTTCCGCCGGCGGCCCGGTATACATCCC
>PMTT01000464.1 GCA_003167275.1 Bryobacterales bacterium
GCGCGGCTCGGTTCCGAGCCACGACCGTAAGGGAGTGGTTTCCCTCAGGCGCAACTCATCACTCGGTCAGAGGCCTAGGCTTGTGGCACTGGATGACTAGGCGCCAGGTGTTTCCATCCGTTTGCATTCGTGCCAAGTGTAAATCATGCGGTGCACCACGGTGAGATTGGAGAGGATCGCAATCACCCACAAGACCGCCGCCATGCGATCGAACAGTGCTCCGATGATCACCAGGACCGCCCGTTCCGGCCTCTCGAGAAACCCGACCTTACACTTCGGAATCGTGTTCTCGGAGCGCGCGCGAGTGTAGCTGATCATCACCGAGCCGGTCATCACAATCGCGGTGAGGACGATGTAAGGGAAGCGATTGATCGAGGCGTAGTAGACTAGCAAGCCCACGAAGACGAGCAGGTCCGANNGCCACGCGTCCATCTACCATGTCGAACAGGCCGGCGCCAATCAGCACCACCCCAGCCCACCGGAAATCCACTCTCGGGTCCTCGGCGTTACCCGCACGGGCGAAGAGCCAGGCTGCCCAGATGTTGATCAACAGGCCGAGGAAGGTGAGGATGTTGGGATGAATCTTCGACAGCGCCAGCCAGCGCACAATGCGGTCGATGACGGCGCCGAAGGCTACCCCGATGGCACGGGTGAAGGTCCACTTCTTGTTAGGCTGCATCGTGAATGGTGGTCAGCTTCAGGATTTCCAGTTCCTTGACGCCGCCCGGACTTTGCACCCGAACGGTGTCGCCGACCTCCTTACCCAGTAAAGCCTTCCCGATGGGAGAGGTTGTGGAGATCTTGCCGTTGGCGGGCTCGGCCTCCTCGCTGGTCACCAGATTGTACGTAAACTCTACCTCGCTCTTGGTATCGACCACCACGACCGTGGAGCCGAGCCCCGCCTTGCCATGCGGGATCTTGGTGAAGTCGATCATCGCCAGCTCGCCGAGCCGCCTCTTCAGTTGGTTCAGGCGGGCATTCACCATGCCCTGGCGTTCCTTGGCGGCATGGTACTCGGCATTCTCGCTGAGGTCCCCGTGGAGTCGTGCCTTCAGGATCTCCTTCGGCAGTTCGACGTGCATCTCGTATTCTAGGACCGTGATTTCGTCCTGTATTTTTTTCTTGATATCAGTCATGCGACGGGGACAGCTCCACCGTCACATTATAGCGGAGTGGGGCAGGCTTTCAGCCCGCGCGGGAGTTTGGCCATTTTTGCCGGCCTGGTGCTCGTGGTGGAGGGCTGGGCATTTGGAGTAGCGGCGGCAAAGAGCAGCGGCAACAGTCCTGCAATGTGGCCGAGGTTCAGGGCCGGATGAAAGCCTGCCCCACTATGAAGATAAGTTTTTCTGAAGCGAAGCTTTAGCGGAATCTAACGATGGTCTCTTGGATGGGACGTTAGAGTACCTCCGCACGATAGGCCGTCGCGATACCGGTCGAACCGGATATTGAAAGTGGTAGCGCACCACCTTTCCCGCTGCGCAATTGCAAGCACTTACAAGTTGCGGAAGCGGAGGCCGTCCGAGAATACCAGAAATGGAATATTACTCTCTGAAAACATTGGATCTCTACCGCTAAATTCGCTTGTTTTCGTGGATCTCTTGGCGTTAAGATCGGAGCAATCGGTCGTTATTGGATATTCACGTCCGATTGCTTGCCACCGACAAATGCCGCTTGGATTTTCGGTGATTTTCCCAGTGCGCCGAGTGCCTGTGCCGTCGGCGCGGAGTTGGCCCGCAGCGGTCTGCGGATGGGTATGGCCCCCGGCGAGGGGTTGGCCGGGGTTTCTCTTCAAGGCAAAAAAGGACACATATGGCGTTTCGAAGCATGACCAAGATTGTTGCGCTTCTACTGCTCGCGGTCGGGCTCTATGCACAAGACCGGGCAACATTAACTGGAACCGTGACGGATCCGAGCGGAGCGGCAATTCCAAATGCGACGGTGAAGGCAGTCAACACCGCCAACAACTCTACGAGCGAAGCCAAAACCACTACGGACGGGGTATACACGATTCCGTACCTGATTCCGGGCGTCTATAACGTCGAGGTCAACGCCACTGGTTTCCAGGGCATGAAGCGGAGTGGGATCACGCTCGAAGTCTCGCAAAAGCTGAATATGCCGGTTCAGTTGACGGTTGGCCAGTCCACTACCGAGATCACGGTGACCGGCCAGCAGGACGTCCTCGATACGGGAGACGCCAGCCGCGGTTTGGTGTTCGACCCCGTCAAGACGCAGGAGTACCCGTTAAATGGCCGGCAAGCGTACATGCTGCTGAGCCTGACTCCCGGCGTGATCTTCACGCAGGAGCAGTTCGGCGCCTCGGGATTCTCGGGGACGCGCGGCTGGGACGTGAATGCCAGCTACAAATTCAACGGCGCTCGATCCGGCAACGGCAACAACGCCTTCATGCTGAACGGCAACATCATCAGCGACAATGGCAGCCAATGGGACTTTGCGCCCAGCATCGACGCCATTCAGGAATTCACGGCGATCACGACGGCGTATGACGCCTCGTATGGCCATGAAGCCGGCGGCGTAGTCAACTTCACCATCAAGGGTGGAGGTAATAACTGGCACGGCAGTCTGTTCGACTACTTCCGCAACCGCGTTTTAGACGCCAATAACTTCGCCAATAATTTCGCCGGGCTGCCCAAGGGCCGCCACAACGTGAACCAGTTCGGCGGCACGTTTGGCGGGCCGATCCGCAAGGATAAGGACTTCCTCTTCGCCAGCTTCGAAGGATGGCAGGAAGTGATCCCTTTCCCGGGTTCGGGCGTCACCGCGGTGCCCCTGTCCATTCGCGATGGGCAACACTTCTCGGATTACAACATGCAGGTCTACGACCCCTTGACCACGCACAATTGCGGCGCCGCCACGGAGCCGTGCAGCGGGTCCACGGGAGCGACATTCTGGCGCAATCCCTTCCCAGGTAATGTCATACCCCAGAGCCGGATCAGCCCGATTGCCACCAAGATTCTCTCCTATCTCCCCGCGCCCAATACGGCCGGGCAGGGTAACGGCGGGATTGCCAATAACTTCATCAATCCGACCAATGAAGGCCGCTACTGGTATAACTCGCCGATCATCCGTTACGACCACAACTTCAGCGAGAAAGACAAGTTCTTCGCGATGTTCTCCGAAAACCACGGGTTCGAATACCGGTCGACCAGCACGTTCCCTCCACCGGTAGCCCAAGGCAACCTTTACAACAACCGCACGTTTACGGGCATCAACCTGGATGAGACACATGTGATTTCCTCCACCGCGGTGTTGGATCTGCGGGCCGGCTGGTTCCGGTTCATCCAGTTGACCCCGGGTTACACCACCGAAGCGCTGGCCATCACGGCGCAATCCCTCGGCATGACCGACATGATTCACGCGCCGACGGTGGGCACCTCGCCTATCCCGAACATCAACATCAATGGTTTCACCGGTCCTCTGTTCGGTTCCGGCAGCTTCAGTTGGTCGCCCTACAACTCGTGGCAGTTCACTCCGAGCCTTACCTTGACAAGAGGCAGGCACACCCTGCGAATCGGCGTCGAAGCCCACTATGAGGCCAAGGGCAACGTGGCCCCCGGAAACGCCTATGGCACCCTGACTTTCGGTCAGAACCTGACGACCCAAACGGCCGGAACGAACTTCGGAACGGGCCATACGTTCAACACCACCGACACCTATCAGGGAATCGCATCCCTCCTGCTGGGCATTCCCACCAGCGGCAGCATCGATAACAATGCCACTTACTATCTGACACGGCCGTACTACGGCGCCTATATACAAGACGACTGGAAGGTTTCGAATCGCCTGACGCTGAACATCGGCCTTCGCTATGACGTCCAGCTTCCCTACCTGGAGCGTTATAACCGGATGGCCTCGCAGTTCAACATCAACCAGGTGAATCCTCTCAGCAACCAGATTCTGGCCGCGTGGAATGCCGACGCCGCTACCTACAATGCCACTAATCCGAAGTACCCCTATCCCGCGCCGCCCTCTGCCCTCTACGGGGTTTGGGAATTTGCGGGTGTCAACGGCTACCCCAGGCGGACGAAATACACCGACTGGACCAACGGGGCGCCGCGTATCGGCTTTGCCTACCGCATCGGCGACAAGAACGTGATTCGCGGTGGTTTCGGCGTGTTCTACCAGTCCGACACTTCGAACAACCAATCGCAGACCGGCTTCAGCCTTACAACCAACTACAACACCAGCTTCGACAACGGGCTGACACCGGCGGCCTGCAACAACCCGAGCGGCAGCAACTTCTGCACGGGAGTGCCCACCGGTCCCTATTCCCTGGTCAACCCGTTCCCGCTCGGCCTGGGCACCGCGGCCGGCCCATCCGCCGGTGCATTGGCCAACGTTGGACAAAGCTCCAACAGCATCAATCTGCATTACAAGATTCCTCGCACCTATCAATACTCGTTGGGAATCCAGCGGCAACTGCCCAAGAACATGGTGCTGGATGTATCGTTCGCCGGCAACTACAACCTGTATACCGATTACGGCGTGGACCTCGGCCATATCCAGGACGCCGCCGGTCTGGCGAACCAACAACTCGCGATCAACGATCCGACGTTCTTCAGCCGCGCCGTCCCCAATCCGTTTCAGGGAATCCTGCCCGCCACGGTGGGTAATGGGGTGAACGCCACCATCAGCGCTTCCTCCCTGCTCAACAACTACCCGCTATGGAACGGCTACACGAACTCCGACATCGCGGGCGAAGTGTTTCGGTCGGACGCCGGCCAGATGCGCTTCGAAAAGCGCTCCTTCAGTGACGCCGGTGTCTTCACCTGGGTCTTCTCGTGGACGTTCAGCAAGGAATACGCGCTCCTGTGCTGCACCGGGAATAGCTGGCAGACGGCCACCGGCGCGACCTTCCAGCTCGCCCCCGGCGCGACCGGCGGAACGCTGGTCACCTATCCTCTGGCGAACGAAAAGCAGAACCTGCAGTACCAGATGGACTCCAACAATAAGACCCAGGAGTTCGCGTTCAGCGGAGTCTGGGACCTGCCCATCGGGAAGGGCCGAAAGTTCGCGAATTCCGTCCACGGCGCCGCCGACAAGTTGGTCAGCGGCTGGCGTGCCGACTACATCTTCTCCTATATCTCGGGCTTCCCGATCGGCTTGCCGGGCGGCGTCAACTATTGCGGCAACTATACCAACTACATCGATCCGGTCACCGGAAAGCCGACGGGGCAAACCGACCAGCATTGGTTCAACAACAACCCCGCCTGTTATGGCGCCTACCCGTCGAATGCCACGGATCAACAGTTGCCGCCGCGCTTCTCCGGCAACGTCGAAAACCCGGCCAAGCCGCAATTGAACTTCGCCATCGAGAAGAACACGACCTTCGGCGAGCGCTACAAGGTGGCGCTCCGCGCCGAGGCGTTCAACATCACCAACACGGCGATCCGTCCCGGTCCTGGCAGCACCACCTACACCAGCCCGACCTTCGGGATCATTCCCAACAACCAGCAGAATTTCCAACGCCTGGTACAACTGGCGCTGAGGTTTTTCTTCTAATCGTCACCGCCCCTTAAGGCGAGTGGCATCGCATCTCATTGCGAGTCAGTTTCCCGCGACGGAAACTGACTCGGTAACAGAATGAGGAAGAGAGATTAAGGAGATTCTGAATGGAAAATCGAAATCGAAATATCGCTGTTGGATTCTGTCTCTTGTTTGCGGTTGTGGGGCGCCTTCCGGCGCAGAACAACGCCGCCGAGGTTTTCGGCGGGTACTCGTTTGCCAAGATCAATCCCGAGGCTCCCCTTCCCAAGGAGAATTCGAGCGGGTGGTTCGGCGGAGCAACCGGGTACGCGTTTCCCTGGTTCGCTGCGACGGTTGAGCTCGCCGCACAGTTCGGATCGAGCCCCGCGCCCTCGAATGTCGGCGGGACGGCCCTGAACTTCAAGGAATACAGCTATATGGCCGGCCCCCAGTTCCGCTTCGTGGACAGGAAGCGGATCCAGACCAGCTTCAAGGTTTTGCTTGGTGGTTCGTTCGGCCAGGCCCACCTGCCGTCCGGGGAAAGCGGCGCCAATACCCAGTTGCTGGCAGCGGCCGGATACTCAGGCTTCAACCAGACCAAGTTCGCCGCTCTGTTCGCGGTGCCGGTGGATTTGACCGTTACCAAAATGATTGGCATACGCGTGGAGCCGGGGCTGTACCTGAGCGACTTCAATAAGACCAAGCAGAGCAACTTCCGCTTCAGCGTGGGGCCGGTCTTCCGGTTCGGCGCGAAATAGGAGAGAAAAGCCACACGGTGGGGTATGCTTTAGCTTGCCAAAACACCCGAATGGATGGGTGGGCAAGCTAAAGCATACCCCACACTACTTTTCCAGCCACGGCAGATACGCTGCGCCGTAGAGCCCCGCTTCGTTTCCGAGGGTGGCCTGCGCGATGCGGGTGTCCGACTTGGTCGCGCGGTAGGTGAACGAGCGCTGTTCCACGGTCCGCATCATGTGAGGTGCGAAGAACTCCCAGGCGGGCAGCATTCCCCCGCTTAGCAGATAGAGCGGGAAGTTGAAGGTATTCACCAGGGTCGCCAGCGCGATTCCCAAAGCTTCCCCTACCACCCGCCAGATGGTGCGCGCCTTCTCGCCCCTCTCGCTCTCCTTCCGGGCCAGGTCGAAAATGTCCTTCGCGGTGAGATGATCGCCCAACTGCATGAGCCGAGCCATGGCCCTTACCGCGGTCGCCGAGGCATGTTTCTCCAGGCATCCCTGGTTCCCGCAGCCGCACGGATTGCCGTTGGGGACCACCGTGATGTGGCCCATTTCGCCCGCCATTCCGACCGCCCCCCGCATCACCCGGCCGCCCGAGATGATACCCCCGCCTACGCCCGTGCCGAGGGTCAACAGCACCAGATCGTCCACGTCGCGACCCGCGCCGATCCACTTCTCGCCGAGCGCTGCGGCGTTGGCGTCGTTCTCCAGAATGACCAGCGTGCCCAGGCGCCGCGAGATCTCGTCGCGAACCGGGAAGTTCTGCAGGTAGGGCAGGTTGTTCGACATCGTGATATACCCTTCCTTCATCCGGATGAAGCCGGGCACCCCCACGCCAATCCCGGCCAGGCCCCCGGCGCCGTACCTCTCGCGCAGTTTCTCGATGGCCGAAACGATGTCGGACAGCACCGCCTCGCGCCCTTCGGTGAAGTTGGTGGAGCCGGAGATTCTGTCGAGCATTTTGCCCGATTGGTCAACTGCCGCGGCGCGTAGGTTGGTACCGCCCAAATCGACACCAATTGCGTATGGAAGCATATGAACCGGAATGATACCACAGGCATTTTGGCAGCAAACGGGCGCGTTTGCTAAGCGCTGCATCAGGTTATCCGATGAGGCCTATCCAAAGTTTTTAAACGCACCATGGTACGCAGTGTGCTACAACTTGAAACAAAAGCGTCTGGCTTTGACGTCTTTACAAATAGGGTAGGTCGCAAGCCATGAGGGACGAACGGTACATCGAGATACCCGGAAGCAAGACCCATGAACTACCACCCTTGCTCGTGCATTCGGCTGCCGAACACGCTCCCGCGGAAGAAGCAGCCGATCTGGCCGCAGTCATGTCGGAAGCCGAGGACATGCTGGCCGCGAGCGATGTGGATGAAGTCATTCTGGAGAAGCGCAGGTTCGACCTGGCGCTGCAACTGACGGCACAATACAGGGGGCTGCTGTCGCACTGGCTCTGGGGTGAGTCGGTCCTGGAATGGATCCGCCAGTGCGAAATTACATTCGAATGCGAGGCCACGCTGCGAAAGTTGCTGCATCCGGATGTCTGGCCGCATGCCAGCCGCGCGAGCTTCGTCACGCTGCTGATGGAAAAGGCCGTGCCCACCCACGGCGTAGCTCTAGAGAAGGCTGTAGGCCTGCGGCTCACCTTCCGGCAACCGCCGCCCATCAACTGCTTTTCCAACCAGTTCCTGTTTTATTTGAATTCCACGGTGGCCGATTCGGCGTACCAGGCATGGTCGCACCTGGTTCCGCAAGCGCCTACTCTGTTCCCGCCGGAACGGTTTCATTTCGAAGTGATGAATATCGGGAACTGAAGTAGGACAGACGATCGTCTTTTGTCGTCTGTCAGCCTGGCTGAAAGCCGGCCCCAAGGCAGGTCGAGGACCTACCCTGAGGGGCGCTATAATCCGTGCATGCACCGCCATACTCGCCGTGAATTGCTGGCCGGATCCGCTGTGGCTCTACTGGTCCGCCGATTGGGAGCCTTGCCGCTCTCCCAGATCAAGCTCGGAGTGACTACCGACGAGATCGACGACGATGTCCTGACCGCCGCGAAGTATTTGCACGACCGCGGCCTGGGTTGGGCCGAGGT
>PMTT01000520.1 GCA_003167275.1 Bryobacterales bacterium
CCGCTGCACAATGCGCCCCTCCGGTCCGGTCTGGTGGGTAACCAGCTTCATCCCGATCATCTTGCGGGCGATTTGGGCGGCTTCAGCGGCGTCTTTGGCGATCTTCACCCCGCCGCCTTTGCCGCGCCCTCCGGCGTGGATCTGCGCCTTCACGACCACGCTGCCGCCGATCCGCCGGGCGGCGGCTTCAGCCTCGTCCGCGGTGAATGCGACCTCTCCGCGCGGCACAGGAACATGGTACTGGCCCAATATGGCCTTTGCCTGATACTCGTGTATTTTCATGGAATTCCGCTTGTGCTAGTATGGCGAGACAGCTCAACATTTCACTATATCATGTCCCTTTTGCCGTACCTGGAACGGGTTGCCGAGCGGGAAGATTTAACGTCTGCCGACGCCCAGTCCGCGATGCTCACCATCCTGCACGGCCAGGCCACGCCGCCGCAGATCGCCGCGTTCCTGACGGCCCTGCGGATGAAGGGCGAAACCGTGGAGGAACTGGTGGGCTTCGCGCGGGCGATGCGCGAGATGGCGACCCCGGTCAACCCCGGGCTCAATGGCGAGACGTTGCTCGACACCTGCGGCACGGGCGGCGGCGGTCCCGCGACCTTCAACATTTCGACGCTGGTGGCGTTCGTGGTGGCCGGCGCCGGAGTGCGGGTTGCCAAGCACGGGAACCGCTCGAACTCGACCCCCTGCGGCAGCGCGGATCTGCTGGAACTGATGGGAGTCGACATTGCGTTTTCGGCAGACGAGGCCGCCCGGGCAATTCGCGAGGTCGGCATCGGATTTCTATTTGCCCCCGGCGTGCACACGGCCATGAAGCACGCCCAGCCGGTGCGGCGCGACCTGAAGATGCGGACGGTTTTCAACCTGTTGGGGCCGCTGACGAACCCGGCCGGAGCCACGTCGCAGCTTGTGGGCGCGCCCTCGGCAAAGGCCGCGGAACTGATGGCGGGCGCGCTTGCGGCGCTCGGGCTGCGGCACGGATTCGTGGTCCACGGCTCCGACGGGCTGGACGAAATCACCACCACGGGGCCCACGCTGGTCTTCGAAGTGCGGGACGGAAAGGTGGAGCGGCGCGAGCTGGAACCCGCAGATTTCGGCATCCGCATCGCGAAGCCAGCCGATCTGGCCGGCGGCGATAAACGGCACAACCTCGCCATCGCCAACGCCATATTGGCCGGCGAACGGGGCCCGGGCCGCGACATCGTTCTGGCCAATGCCGCCGCCGCCCTGGTAGTGGCCGGCAAGGTGAACACCTTTCTACATGGAGTTGCCGTGGCCCTGGTGTCGATCGATAGCGGCGCCGCACGGGCAAAGGTCGAAGCTCTGGCGCGGTTCACGCAGCGACGGTAGTAGAATAGGGGGCTGTTGGGGGGGCGCGCCGCGACGATTCACTGGCGACGCTCCGGCGAAGGCAGGCTAGTCGTGGAGAGCGGGGGGCTCTTGGGTTCGTAGTGTCTCTTCTTTCCCGACGCGCTTGCTGGGCGCATCCGAACCCAAACTGCTTGCGATACCGGCGGGTAGGCGATAATGAAGTTTCCCCCTCGTACCAACCGGGGCCTTAGGAGACTTATTTGTCGCTGGAAGACGAGCTACTCAAGCAGCGCTTAACGCGCATCCACGAGATCGAAGCGCTGGGACACCGGCCCTACGGCCGCCGATTCGAATTCAGCCACACCATTCCGGACATCCTCGCGGCCTACAGCTCCAAGACCGCCGAAGAGCTCTCCCCCGAGATGCGGGTCCGGATCGCCGGCAGGCTGATGACGCTGCGCCACATGGGCAAGGCCGGCTTCGCCCACCTGCAGCAGTCGGGCGAGCGCCTCCAAATCTACGTCAAAAAGGACATCGTCGGCGAGCCCGCCTTCCAGCTTTTCAAACTCCTCGATATCGGTGACATCATCGGCGTGGAAGGCTATCTCTTCCGCACCCGCACCGGCGAGCTGAGCGTGCACGTGGAGACGGTCGAGTTCCTCTCCAAGACGTTGCTCTCCATGCCCGAGAAGTGGCACGGCCTGGAAGACGTCGAAATCCGTTATCGGCAACGCTATCTCGACCTCATCGCGAACCCCGAGGTCCGCAAGGTCTTCGTGACGCGCGCGCGCATCATCGCCTCGTTGCGCCGCCAGCTTGAGGCGCGCGGCTTCATCGAAGTGGAAACCCCCATGATGCAGCCGCTCTACGGCGGCGCCACGGCCCGCCCCTTCGTCACCCATCACAACACGCTCGACATGGATCTCTACCTCCGCATCGCGCCGGAGCTTTACCTGAAGCGGCTGATCGTGGGCGGCTTGGAACGCGTGTATGAAATCAACCGCAACTTCCGCAACGAGGGCCTCTCCACTCATCACAATCCCGAATTCACCATGCTGGAGTTCTACCAGGCCTATACCGACTACCGCGGCCTGATGGACTTTTCCGCCGAGCTCTTGGAGCAGGCAGCGCGCGATGCCACCGGCTCCGCCGAAGTCGAGTACGAGGGCTACAAGCTCGACTTCAGCCGCATCGAGCGATACACCATGCGCGAAGCCATCATCCGCTTCTGGGAGGGCGAGGGATGCCCCACCATGGACCAGGTATCGAGTCCCGAGTGGCTCCTCAGCCACTCCGGCAAATCCAACCCCGGCGAGGCGCTCGCCGATATCTTCGAGCGACGCGTGGAAGAGAAGCTGATCCAGCCGGCCATGATCTACGATTACCCAGTGGAGACCTCGCCGCTTTCCAAGAACAAACCCGAGGACCCGGCCTTTGTCGATCGCTTCGAGATCTACGCCGCCGGCATGGAGATCGGCAACGCCTACACCGAGCTCAACGATCCTCAGGAACAGCGCCGCCGCTTCGAGATGCAGCTCGCCATGCGCGAGCGCGGCGACGAAGAAGCGCACCAGATGGACGAAGACTACGTCCGTGCGCTGTCCTACGGCATGCCGCCCACCGGCGGCGAGGGAATCGGCATCGACCGCCTCACCATGATCCTGACCGGCTCGCGGTCCATCCGCGACGTGATCCTGTTTCCGCTGTTGCGGCCGGAAGGCCCCATCGGCCTGGCGAAACAGTTGCGCGAGCTCGACAAGCTGTGAACTCGCGTTTCGAGCTGTTCATCGCCGGCCGCTATCTGCGGGCCCGCCGCAAGGAGGCGGTGGTCTCGGTGATCACCGTGATCTCCATACTCGGAGTGGCCGCCGGGGTGATGGCGCTGGTGATCGCGCTGGGCGTGAACAACGGCTTTCGCAGCACGCTCCAGCGCAATCTGCTGGGAGCCATGGCGCACATCGGAGTGCAGCCACGGCCGCCCGCAGACAGGATCGACAACTGGCGGGAACTGTCCGACCGGCTGCGCAAGCTGCCCCATGTGACGGCGGTGTCACCGGCGATCTATAGCGGGTTCGGCATCACCGGGCCGCTCCAGTCCACCGGCGCCCTGCTCAAGGGCATCGATGTGGACCGGGAGCTGTCCATCAGCGATGCGCTCCGTCATTTGACGGCAGGCTCGCTCGACCGGCTGCGCGATCCCAAAGCTAATCCACCGGGGATCATCCTGGGGGCCCGGCTAGCGGAGGACACTGGCCTCAAGGTCGGCGGGGTGATTAAACTCACCAGCCCTCAGAGCGGCACGCTCACGCCGTTCGGCCCTCTTCCTTCGTTCCCCACGGTCAAGATCGTGGGGATCTTCGAATCCGGCTTTTACGAAGTGGATGACAAATGGGCCTTCACGTCGATCCAGGCCGAGCAAAAGATGCTCTCGATTCCCGATTCGGTGAACCGGATCGAGCTAAACGTAGACAATCTGAATCTCACCCAGCAGTACGCCAAGGAGGTGGAAGCCATCACGGGGCCGGAGACCACCACCACCACCTGGCAGGAACAGAATCAGCAACTGATGAGCGCGCTGAACATGGAGCGCGTGGTCACCTTCATCACGATCGGGCTGATCGAGATCGTGGCCGCCCTCAACATCTTCATCACGCTGGTCATGATGGTGATGGAGAAATACCGCGACATCGCGGTGCTGATGTCGATGGGCGCGCGTCACAGCCAGATCCGCCGGATCTTCATGATGCAGGGCGTGCTGATCGGTATCGTAGGCAGCGTAATTGGTCTGACGGTCGGCTACACGCTCTGCTACTTCGCCAACAAGTACCAGTGGATTCGTCTCCCCGAGGCGGTATACGCGCTGCCCTTCGTGCCCTTCGAGCCCCGTTGGGTGGATGGCATCTGGATCGCGGCGCTAGCCATCGCGGTGAGCTTCCTGGCGACCCTGTACCCCGCCCGAAACGCCACGCGGATCGCGCCGGCGGAAGTGTTGAGGTACGAGTAGGCTGGGTCCTACTCGTCTGTCTCTTCGATTGAGAACGAACGGGCATGGAACAGTTCGCTAGTCTTCCCGACTTGGCGAAGTTCACCAAAACACCGCAAAATGGATCGCTCCTTGTAGCATCTGATCAGTTCTTCCCGGAATTCTGGCGGAAACGTGAGCCGTACTTTTCGATACCGTCCATCAACCAAGCCCAGGATGATCGCTTCTGTGTCTTGCCGCAGTTGATAGACGGTACCCTCCAACTCGAAGCCTTCGATCTCGGAGATGGACCGTAGCATTCCTGCTGCCTCGCCGATTACGCCTCCCAAATAGCTTGGAAAGGAAATCTTCCCGGGCGCGAAGTCGGGAATTCTGCGCGTCCGCGCCCAACTGACGCGGACCTCTACTTCACCCTGGGATCCGGAAAGGCGGAGTGCGTCCGCCAGGGCGCTACAGAGATTCGCACTTACGCCAGCACTGACGGATCGCTCGATATCCTTTGCATTCCCCCGGTTCGCTGCCTCAAGCAGCACTTTGAGAGCGCTCGTGAGTGTGCGGGTAACCTGACGGCCAAAAGGTTCTCGCGTTTGTTCGGTCTGTTCCTGCAACTCCGGTGCGACTGGGGTCTCAATGGCGACCACATAGCTGCCTCTCTCGGTCTGCCCTAACCTCACACCTTCCATAAAATCCGAGACGATCTTGGGAGGGCGCGAGTAGTAGTAAGCCCGGCGATGGTCAGACGAGGCGGCCAAAGCCGATGCGTAAACGGCATTCCTTGCCGCCGCTAAGAACTCAACTCCTCGCTCCAGGGGAACGCTACCATCCTCAATCCCGGCGCTGACGAGTCGAACACGAATCACATCCTGGCCCGCTCGTTGCAGGTCGTTCAGGACTTCCAAAGGCGAGCGCTCTTCCACTTGTGAGAGCACGTCCACTGCATCCCTCATGCGGTCCGGGAAGTCCCCGATTGACCGGTCGTAAGGCAGGGGCAGTTCGCAACACGCGTTGCTTGGATGGCGCCAAAATGACCCGCGACCGGGGAGGACGCGAACTTCGTTCCAACCGGTGTCAAGAAGGTACGCTTTCACCTCCAGCGGATTCAGAACCGCAAAGGACTCTTTATCGGTGATCGCCAGCTTCATATCGCATCGGTCCTTTCAATATTGTCCATCATCAGGGCGAGGCTCACAGGACTGAGTAAGTTGGCTCGCGGAAATCGCACGGTAATCCTTTTTTTCTGCCAATCCTCGTGCCTGGTTGCTTTGATCTCGACCTCGCCCAGGAGACTCACCCAATATGCGCGATGCCGGAGAAGAACGTGATCGGGGCCTTCGACCAGCCAGGTATCGAGGATCTCTGGCACGTGCAGTACGACGAGTATCCGGGGAACCAGTGTTTTCCGGCGAAGATCATCATAGTTCTTCAACTTGATGCGGAAGGAGAAGTCGTCTGGCCTCAGATCGATGTCTGAAGAGCATTTGAGCTGCACCGAGAGATGAGGAGATCTTTGACCAGCTCGCGAGAACAGCACATCGACACTGTCGTCATCCACAGAATACCGGTCCAACTTCAGGCCTGCGCGAGGGCGCCGCTGTACCCCGGTATCCGCCAATCAAGCTGATCGCCTCCGCATACTAGTTCTATTCTATGCGAGCAATCATCGGCGCTGCATCGTTGTCTGAAGGAGGATCGAAGATGCGCGGTCTCGATGACGACGCCCTTCACTTGTATGGAGGCTGCTCCGTTTGGCAAATGACGTCGGGGGCCCCCAGCGCCAATCGCCCCAACCCCCACCGCGCATGCCCCGCCACCAGAGAATTCGATGACGCCGCCAACTTCTCGAGCGGCCGGCGAAAGCACTCTAGCCTGGCATTGCCCATGGCGATGGCCACATTGCGAAGGAAACCCGAGTACCGCGCCCGCGTGACCGGCGTCCCCCGGAACAGGGCACGGAACTCCTCCTCGGTTAAGCTCGCAAGCTTCTCCAGCGGTGGAGCGTAGTGCCGCGGTTGGTATGCCGGTTCCCTGGTAACGGGCGCTCGGCGGTTCCAAGGGCAAACGTCCTGGCAGATGTCGCACCCGAAGACGTGCTTCCCGATCCCCTCGCGGAGTTCCTCCGGCACCGCCCCCCGCAATTCGATCGTGAAGTACGAAATGCACAGACGGGAATCTACGGTGTGGGCCCCGTGGGGCAGACCCCCTGGTCTGCGCGCGTCCCCCTGGACCCGCTGTTCGCCGACGCGATCCATGTCGCCCGATTGCAACGGACCGACCAGGGGGTCGGCCGCAGACCAGGGGCTCTGCCCCACGATCTGTGCAGGAATCGGCACAATCGCCTCTGTCGGGCACGCGTCGATGCACCGCGTGCAAGTCCCGCAGCGATCCGGCCGCGGAGCGTCCGGCTCGATCTCGATCGACACCAGCAACTCCCCCAGAAAGAACCAGGACCCGCTCTGCTGGTTGATCAGGCACGTGTTCTTGCCGATCCAACCCAACCCCGCCGCGCGTGCATAGGACCTCTCCAGCAGCGGCGCCGTATCCACGCAAATCCTCGACTCCAGAGGCTCACCCACCTGCTGCCGCACCAGCCCCTCCAGCCGTTCCAGCCCGCGCCGCATTTCCAGGTGGTAATCGTCGCCCCAGGCGTAGCGTGAAATCCATGCGCTCTCGAGCGAATCCCGCCCCGTGGCGGCGGCATGGGGTGTGTTGTACAGCTTCCCGACACACACCACCGTCTTTGCCGAGGGAAGCAGATTCCGTGGGTCGTCCCGCACGTCCGCCCGGCTGTCTGTCAGGTACCGCATCTCCCCGGCATATCCGGCCTCTACCCATTCGTGATACCAGGCGCGTTCCGCCACCGGCTCCGCCCGCGCCACTCCCGCCAGTTCGAAGCCGCAGGCCCGCGCCAGCTCCCGAACGTCGTCTCCCGTCAAATCTCCAGCCCCACCGACCGCATCAGCTCGATTGCGTTGCTCTTCCGCACCACCCCGGGCCGCATGTGGTAATCGAACCGGATCTGGCCGTCGGCAATCTGATCCTCGAAATGCACGTTGGCCGCCCGCTCTCCCAGCACATCCGCGATATCCGCGAGCGCCAGGTCGTGCGTGGTGATCAGCCCGATGGCGCCGCGCTCCACCAGCCCGCGGACCAGCGCCTCCGCGCCAATCCGCCGGTCGTGCGAGTTCGTTCCGTGCAGAAACTCGTCGATCAGAAACAGCACCGGCAGCGGCTGCGCGGTCAGGTCCAGAATCTGCCGCAACCGTAGGATTTCCGCGTAGAACCGCGAAACGCCGCCCTGCAACGAGTCCGTCAGCCGGATCGACGCGCCCACCGCCAGGGGCGACATCCGCAGCCGCTTCGCCCTCACCGGCGCGCCCGCCTGCGCCAGAATGGCGTTGATCCCCAGGGTCCGCAACATGGTGCTCTTGCCGGACATGTTCGAACCGCTCACCACCAGCACGCGCGGTCCCACGGGTTCCGTGCCGCCGATGCGCAGGTCGTTGCGCACCACCCGGCCTTCCGGGATCAGCGGATGCCCGATGGCCTCAGCCTCCAGCAGCCCGCGGTCCGCGCTGAATTCCGGAAACGGGTCGTCCGGATGCTCGAAGGCGTGGCTTGCCAGTGAGCAGAGCGCCTCGATCTCTCCCGCCGCCGTCAGCCAGCGCCGCACGGCCTGGCCCGAGTGGCGCCGCCACTCCTCCACCGCCAGCGCGTGCCGCGGGGTCCACAGGATGAAGATCTCCAATACGCGGAGAAACACGTTGTCGCGCGAGTCCAGCAGTTCCATGACGCGGTTCAGCCGCGCGATGCGCCGGGAAGGCGGCTCACCCTCGGAGGCGAGCGACGCATGCAGGCTCGCCAGCGTGGGCGTGTGGAAGCGCTCCTTCTCCAGCCGTCCCAGGACTTCCGAGATCAGCCCCAACTCGTGGGCCGC
>PMTT01000822.1:0-1022 GCA_003167275.1 Bryobacterales bacterium
ACCATGGCCAAGGTGATCGAGGCCATCGGCCGCCCCGCGCTCATTCTGGCTCACAACAAGACGCTGGCGGCGCAACTCTACCACGAGTTCAAATCCTTCTTCCCCGATAACGCGGTGGAGTACTTCGTCAGCTATTACGATTACTACCAGCCGGAAGCATACATTCCTTCAAGCGACGTCTACATCGAAAAAGAAGCCACCATCAACGATGAGCTCGACAAACTGCGCCTGGCCGCCACCAAGTCGCTGTTCGAGCGGCGCGATTGCGTGATTGTGGCCAGCGTGAGCTGCATCTACGGACTGGGGTCGCCCGAAGCCTACTACGGCATGCTGCTCATGCTGGAGAAGGGCCAGAAGATTTCGCGCAACCAGATCGTCACGAAGTTGGTCGAGATCCTCTACGACCGGAACGACAGCGACTTCCGCCGAGGGACCTTCCGCGTGCGTGGCGACACCATCGAGGTCTATCCGACCTACGACGATAACGCCTACCGCATCGAACTGTGGGGCGACGAAGTGGAGAGCCTGGTGCAGATCGATCCGCTGACGGGACAGGTGAAGCAGACGTACACGCGCCTGCCGATCTATCCCAAGACGCACTACGTGATGTCGGAGCAGTCCAAGCTTAGCGCCATGGACAGCATCCGCGTGGAACTGGACTGGTGGCACAAAGAGCTTGAGAAACAAGGCAAACTGATCGAGGCCCAGCGCCTCTACCAGCGCACCATGTTCGACCTGGAGATGATCAAGGAGATCGGCTACTGCCACGGGATCGAGAACTACTCGCGCCATTTCTCCGGCCGCCTGCCGGGAGAGGCGCCGCCCACGCTGCTTGACTATCTGCCGCACGATGCCTTGATGTTTCTGGATGAAAGCCATCAGACCGTTCCGCAGTTGCATGGGATGTATCACGGCGACCGTTCACGCAAGGAAGTGCTGGTAAGCCACGGCTTCCGCATGCCCAGCGCGCTCGACAACCGCCCGCTGACCTTCGAGGAGTTCGAGCATCGCGTCAACCAGGT
>PMTT01000822.1:1071-4012 GCA_003167275.1 Bryobacterales bacterium
AAGCGGACGGCGGCAAATCAGCGCGTGCTGGTGACCACCCTCACCAAGCGCATGTCCGAAGACCTGGCGGAGTACTATTCCGAAGTCGGCGTGCGCTGCCGGTATCTGCATTCCGAAATAACCACCTTCGACCGCATCAAGATTCTGCGCGATCTGAGGCGCGGGGAATTCGATGTCCTGGTGGGGATCAACCTCCTGCGCGAGGGACTCGATCTGCCGGAGGTCTCGCTGGTGGCGATTCTTGACGCGGACAAGGAGGGCTTCCTGCGGTCGTCGGGCTCGCTGATTCAGACCATGGGGCGCGCCGCGCGCCACGTGGAGGGCCACGCGATTCTGTACGCGGACGTGATGACGGACAGCATGCGGAAGGCCCTGGACGAGACATCGCGCCGGCGGCAGACGCAGGTGGAGTACAACGAGCGGAACGGGATTGTGCCGCAATCCATCGTGCGGCCCATCGATATGAGCCTCGTGGCGGTTGCCGAAGGCGACTACGTGACCGTCTCCCTGGAGACCGACGAGGAAGTGGAAGCGTTCACGCCCGAGCAGCGCGTGCGCTTCATCGCCGAACTGGAAGAGAGAATGCGCGAGGCCGCGCGGAAGTTCGAGTTTGAGAAGGCCGCCCAGTTGCGCGACCGCGTCAAGGCGTTGAAGCTGTCAGCCGCGTGATTTTCGTAGGGTATGCTTTAGCTTGCCGTGTTCTTCTTGTGTACTGGGCAAGCTAAAGCATACCCTACGAGGCTCGCGTCCATTATCATACCTTCATGGGTCAATATCTGGCCTTCGATCTGGGCGCCGAGAGCGGACGCGCCATCGCAGGCGAGCTTTCCAACGGACAACTGGCAGTCGACGAACTGCACCGCTTCCCCAACACGCCCGTCCGCGACGGCGATGCCTTGTGTTGGGACACCGATCGCCTCTGGCAGGAGATCCGCCGCGGCCTCGACGTGGCCGTGCGCGAGCGGAACCTGGCGCTCGACGGCATCGGAGTCGACACCTGGGGCGTGGATTTTGGCCTGCTCGGCGCGGATGGCCAACTCGTCGAGAAGTGCCGTCATTATCGCGATTCCCGGAACAATGGAATGGTGGAGAAGGTCTTCGAGTGCGTGCCGCGCGAGGAAGTGTTCCAATACACCGGCATTCAGTTCATGCAGATCAATTCGCTCTACCAGTTGTACTCCATGAAACTGGCTGGCTCTCCCGCGTTGGCCGCCGCGCGACAGTTCCTCAATATCCCCGACCTATTCAATTACTGGCTCACCGGGGTCGCGAAATCGGAAACCACCATCGCCAGCACCACCCAGTTCTTCAATCCCGCCGCCATGGACTGGGCCCCGGAGCTATTGCACCGCCTGGACCTGCCGAGCGAAATTCTCTGCCCCTTGATTCCGCCCGGGACCCTTCTGGGAAGGATGCTGGAGCCGCCCCACACTCCCGTCTACGCTACGGCCGGGCACGATACGGCGTCGGCTGTCGCCGCGGTCCCGGCCCAGGGCGGGGACAACTGGTGCTACATCAGCTCCGGTACGTGGTCGCTCATGGGCCTCGAAATCGATCGGCCCGTGATCGACAGCCAGTCGCTCGCCCTGAACTTTACCAACGAAGTGGGCGCGGGCGGAAAGATCCGACTGCTGAAGAACATCGCAGGGCTGTGGCTGTTACAGGAGTGCCGCCGCGCCTGGAGCCTGGAGAGCTCCGAGTACAGTTATGAGGAGCTGACGCTGATGGCGGCTGAGGCGCGCCCCTTCGCCGCGGCGATCGACCCCGATGCCTTCCTGGAGCCCGGAGACATGCCCCGCAAGATCGCCGCCCATTGCCGCGACAAGGCCCAGCAGCCACCCGAGACGCATGCCGAATACGCTCGCACCATCCTGGAAAGCCTCGCCCTGCGCTATCGCCACGTGCTCGAGAGCCTGGAGGCGCTCGGCGACCGGAAGATCGAGGTGATCCACATCGTGGGCGGTGGCTCGCGCAACGCCCTGTTGAACCAGTTCGTCGCCGATTGCACAGGCCGCCGGGTGGTAGCCGGCCCGAGCGAGGCGACGGCCATCGGCAATATCCTGGTACAAGCCATGGGCGCAGGCGAGCTAAGCGGCCTGGATGATGTCCGCGCGGTAGTGCGCAAGTCATTCGCGCCGGTGGCCGTGGAGCCCCATCCCAGTGCCGAATGGGAGCGTGCCTATGAGCGTTACCGTAAGATGGTGGGGTAAGCTTTAGCTTGCCCTCGCTCCGTCAAGGGTGGGCAAGCTAAAGCATACCCTACGATTTAAAGCCGTAGCGCTGCGGCTAGATCCTTATTGCCCCGCACCCGCCAGATCTTCGAGTCCAGAATATAGTGTGTGAACGGAATGCCCCAGTAGGCCGCCTTCACATACGGATTCACGGACCAGTACGTCGGCGCCACATCCAGAAGCAGATTCAATAGCACTGCCGCTGCAAAGTAATACACAAACCGCCGCGCCAAAGTTGCCGCTAAGCCGGCGCTGTCGCCGAACCGCGGATCCGCGTAATGGTTTCGATTGTGAAACCACATCAACCGGTGATATTGAAAGCTATGGAACAGCCCGAGCACAATCCCCGCCCGGATCAAGCCGTCCGAGCCCGTAGTGGCGGCGTATCCGAAGGTCAGCCATTGCAGCGGGACCACTACCGCAAATAGCATGAGCTTGGGAGCGTTCAACGGGATCCCGTCTTTCCATTTCTGGAACTGCCGCACCACGAAGCCCAAAGCCAGCACGCCATAAGCCGCCAGCACCACGGTCTCCAGGTTTCTCACCAGAGGCGCCGCCGAAAGCTTCACGTAGGTGTTCACGATAAGGCGCGCGAACGGAAGCATCAGCGAGGCCAGCAGGAACCAGCGGTCCAGAAGATAATCCTGGCGGTCGCGCGCTTTATGCTTGTACAGCATCACGAATCCGAAGTGCTGCTTGGCAATGTGAAA